>JAQXBA010000218.1 GCA_029252625.1 Opitutia bacterium
GCCGAGAGTGATGTCGAACTGATTAGTCAATTTGGCACCTCGGAAGCCGCACTGCGCGAGCTCAAGGCAATGCCCGCAGGCAAAACACCCGACCTCATTTTACTCGACCTACGTCTGCCAGGCATGAGTGGCCTGGAGGCGCTCCCTCATTTTCGCGAAACACTGCCTGATATCCCCGTCATCGTCCTCACTCAGTCAGACAACGAAACCGACGTGCTGACTGCCATCTCCCAAGGGGCAGCGGGCTACCTGCTAAAATCCTCCACCCTCGAAAAACTCACCGAAGGCGTACGCACCGTGATGAGTGGCGGTGCGGCGCTCGATGCCAGTATTGCCGGTTTCATTCTCAAGACCTTGCAAAGCAAACTGGCCTCACAGGAAATTCACAACGTCTTGACGCCACGTGAAATCGAAATACTCACACTGCTCAGCAACGGTCTGGTGAAAAAACAAATTGGTACCCGACTCGACATCAGTTTTGCCACAGTCGATACCCACATCCGCCATATCTACGAAAAGCTCAATGTTCAAAATGCCCCTTCCGCCGTGCGCAAAGCATTTAATCTAGGGCTCTTCACCCCATCGGACGAAAGCTAACAATTACTGGACGGGCAGGCACTGAGCTTGGCATGAGTGCAGTGCCCGTGGCATCCGTCGTGAGACGGGGGTCTATGCAGTGACTGAGCCTCCGTGTGAGTCATACCACTTTCAAAAGGTTTGCTCCTGACCGAGCTTTTTGGTGTCGCCTCGGCCCAGTGAACCGGAGTCGAATCGAGCCAACCCCGAAACAGAGTTTCGAGGCCACGAGTTGACCAGTCATTCGCTCAAACCTTTTTTAAAAATGGTATCAGTGCTCGAAGGAGACCCATTCCGTCTCGCTTCGCGAGCCACCTCCCCTTCACAGGGATGGAGTTATCTTACCGCAAATTTCACATATTCCAACTGGTACATCACCCCCGAGGGTAAGCATCTCCTGTTGATCAGTCCTGCGCGAGGCCAGTTAGTTCTTCCCCCGATCCCGTCTTCCAATCGTTAATTTTCAAATAAAATCCAGCCTCTTTGCTACCGTGATTCGCGAGAAAGAGGTATTCAGGTTTTCCAGATTTCCAGAGAATATGGGGACGTTCACTGCGCGAAAGTTCTCCGCCAAAATAAGCGGCATCCGTATCGTAACCGAGTGTAGGTCTGTCCCAGTGAATGCCGTCGTTGGACTCAAACAAAAGCCCAGGGCGCAACCCACCATGCTTAATTTCCTGCAACGGGACTGAATCCCCACTGAGTGCACCGGCGACATCCATTCGGTCTTCCAAGATCATGTAGTAACGATCGTTATAAAAGAACGCATAGGGATCTTCAATATCTCTTCCCAAGTGCTTAAAACTAATCAACGGATTGCCAGGAACATCGATATAAGGTCCCTCGATTGCATCTGCAATCGCGACTGAGATCTCCCTTAGACGAGAGCCTTCACTCATGGATTTATAGTAGATCCGAAACTTCCCATCCCGATCCACCAGAAAAGTTGGATTCGAGGCATGCGCCGCATTCGAAGTACCTGCGACTGGCTTAATGATCGGGTTATTCGGATTTTCAGTCCATGGCCCATACAGCGACTTGGCCGTGGCCATGCCGATTGACTGCAAGCTGCCGCGAGTGCTCGGCTTCCATAAAAAAACCAATACATAGATATTTCCGACTTTTGAAATCTGCGGATTATGATAGGTAGCCGAATCACTGGAAAACACCGTGCCAATTAGGTTAAACGGTCCCTCGACTGAATCCGCAACGTAATGATTAATGATACTTTTGGTCGACCAATGGCCCATCCCCTTTGAACCCATATAAGGAATCGATGAGTTAAAGATGTGTAACTTGCCCGCCTCATCGTATATCGGCGCCATCCCCCAATTCCACCAGCCCTCCTTCGCCGCCAAAATGTATTTTCCAGGAACCAGTGATTGACTAAATGAGGATGCTTTAATGACTGGCCTAACGGGTTCAGCAGCTTGTACAGCCATCGAAACAGACAAACAAAGTCCCATTGCGACCGCATAAATAAAACTGCGTGTAGGTCTTAAATAATCTAATCCAAGCATAGTCGTTGTTAATTATTTCCCTCAATAAAAAGCCCCGATGCACATGGCACCGCGGCTTGCCCTATAATATGACCCCTAATATAAAATGTATCGACGGCGGCGCTCCAGAATTTGCAAGTTGATTCATGTGAGACATCACTGCCGTAAGTATGGCTAAAGCATACACGCCAACTCGACTTTCGTCTAGTCACGCGATTGCGTGATGCTCGCCTCTGGCAATGCTTCGCCAGAAGTTCCATGCATGGTCAAATTCCATGTAATCGAAAGGAAAGGAACCTGTCGTTTAAATCGAATCGATCCCAGACGACGCTTCCAACGCCACAGAGCCGCTGCGCGGGAACCACTGCGTAAAGGACTTCGTCCCACGCGGCTGGCTTTAATACGATGAATGTCTTACAACCGCAGCGTGACTTAAGGAAGCGTGGGGTTCCGCTTGCGGATGCCCTGCGGAGCCTCGGTTCTGGGCGAGTCGTAGCTCTGGTTCTGCTGGTGACGCGTAAGCGCGCACCCCACGGTTTCGCCTTAAGTCAACGGTAGTGCCCCAATCTCCCCCCTTGCTCTAGCGAACGCGGTTACTCAGTCAGGTGTGAGGCCATAAAATCCACTGTGCGCTGAATAATCACATCCACCGACGGCTCAATGGGTGCATCCACGGTGCGCCAGTTATGGCCGGCATTCTTGACGATCAGAATTTCAACCGGAGCACCGATCGCGTCCGCCTTTTCCTTGATGTAATCGGCATGTTTCACTGGGATCGTCGTATCCTTGTCCCCCTGAATCATCAGCAGCGGCGGACTCTCTTCCTTCAAATAATTCACCGGACTCACCTCCTGATAGAGACGCAACTTGTCGGCCGGAGGAGTGTCCGGCTTGAGAACTCTCGGTCCAAAGCGGTCACGAAAGTTAGGTCGTCCATCGTGATTGAATAACTCGGTCTTTTCAAAATCACAGGGTCCATACCAGGAAACACCGGCCCGCACGATGTAATCATATCCGACCAGTTCCTCTGCCCCGGGAAAGCTCTTAGGCGGCGACAACAACAGCATCTGCGCCAGCTGACCACCAGCGGAATCGCCAAAAACAAACAACCGTTCCATATCGACAAACAGTGCCTCGCTGTGCTTGGAGAGGTAGCGGATCGCATCCTTGGCATCTGTCACGCAGTCTCTGATTGCGACGTCCGCTCCTTTCTTAACGAGGCGATAATTAACGGCCGCCACACAAAATCCTTTATCCGTCATTGCACGCACCGCCATGCCCTTTGATCCATTGGATGCGTTCGCCTTGCTGCCGGCCCCCCAACCTCCGCCATGCGTATAAATCACCAGCGGATATTCCCCGGACAACTCCTTCTCCGGATAATGAAGATCCAGCAGAAGCGTTCCTGCCGGAGTCGTCTTATAGGGAATATCCGCCTGAATGTTGATGGCCGCGCCCCAACAAGTCGCAGTGTGAATCACCACGGTGAACAATAGTATCAATAGTCGTTTTTTCATGTCACAATTTCCTGCTTAAGCTAGCCCTGCATGTCTTCCAGTTCGACTCCTTTTGTTTCATGCACGAATTTCAAAACAAGGAACAGTGAAATTAAAGCAAAGACCGCATAGACTGCATACGCCCCACCCAATCCAATCCCCACCAGCATCATCGGGAATGTAATGGTGATAAGGAAATTGCCCCCCCACATTGCAATACCACTGACAGCCAACGCCGATCCACGAAACTGGTTCGGAAACATCTCTCCCAGTAGCACCCAAACAACAGGGCCCCATGAGAAATTAAAGAAGACGACATACAAGTTGGCCGCGACCAGAGCAATCGGGCCTGAACTGCCGGTCAGTGTCAACTTGCCGGCAGCATCCACACCGGCCTGACTGAACACAAACGCAAGGACTCCAAGCGTAAGAACCATCCCCACAGAGCCGATGACTAGCATCGGTTTGCGCCCCATTCGATCAATTGCGGCCAGTGCTGCAATGCAGGCAGCAATACTGACTGCACCGCTGATGACGTTGATGAGCAATGCATCGCTTTCGGCAAACCCGGCAGATTGCCAAAGAACGGAGCCGTAATAAAACACGACATTGATACCAACCAATTGCTGAAACGCGGCCAAAGCAATGCCGACCCAAACGATCGGACGGAATCCGAATTTACCCAGAATATCGCGAAAGCGCGGGCGGTGATGATCCGGAGACAAGCTTGCCTGAATATCGTTATACTTGGCTTCAGCGGAGTCGCCCATCAATTTTCCTAATACCTTGAGCGCCTCGTCTTTCTTACCTGAGGCTACCAAAAAGCGTGGGCTCTCAGGGATGAAGAGCAGCGCAAAGAAAAAGGTGACGGCCGGGATGAGTTCGATCCAGAACATCCAGCGCCAAGCTTCATAGCCCATGGCCAATACGTCCAGCGTGCTACCGGCCGCAGCCGCTATAAAGTAGTTGCTCAAGAACGAGCAAAACAAGCCACAGATAATGGCGATCTGCTGGATGGAAGACAGCATGCCCCGGTATTTCGCGGGAGCCACCTCGCTGATATAAGCGGGCGCCAACACTGAGGCCGCACCCACTGCCAATCCACCTAGAATGCGGTAAATAATAAATTCACCCGAGGTCTGTGAAATACCGGAGCCCCACGCACTGGCAGTGAAGAAGACGGCAGCGATCAGCAGAATATTACGACGCCCGAAACGATCGGCCATACGACCTGCGGCAAAGGCACCCACCGCACAGCCGAGCAACATAGACGCCACGTTGAATCCAGTGCCAACACTATCGGAGTCGAATGCGGATTGTAAGCCATCCACCGTGCCATTGATCACGCCCGAATCGAAGCCGAATAGAAAGCCACCGATGGTGGCGACCATTGTGATAAGAATTGTGAAACCAAGATGAGTGGAGTCCTGTTTGATCATGATACGTATGGGGGTGGAGGTGGTAAGGTTTAATTAATAAACTGAGCCGCGTCCGGATGTGATTTTCTCAGGAATGCTTTATCTTGGTCGCTCAAAGGACGGGTGGTAAAAATTTGCTTACCAGGTTGGCCTTCCTCTTCGATCAAGAGGTAAGCACCGAAATAGCCGCCAGGGACTTCAGCGATAACGATTTCGACCTGAGTCTCCCTGCCTTCTGTCAAGTCAAACCAATTGCCGCTTACGCCGGGTGGAATTAATCCGAAGTAACTCTGTGGATTCTTTTCATCTTTACTTTTAGAGGATGCTTGCTGATTCCATCGGCTAAACCTCGACTTATACCATGAGGCATCTAGGACGGTCCTGCCATTGATACGAACCACCAATACATCGTCTGCTTTGCCAAAGAGCCGGAAGCGGCCGCTTTTTGTGGGACGATAGGTGCCGGTATAGGCTGCGCAGATCAGTTCTGGAGCGATCACACCTTCGGCCTTGAACGCTTTAGGGGCAGCCGACGCTCGCCCGTTGGGCATGATGAAGTAGGCGCCGTAGAGTAGTGTTTCAGACTTAAAAAACTTCCGGTCCAGCGCATCCTTTCTGAAATTGCCGGTAAAGCTTTTGAGTATGTCCGAGGCGTAGCGAATCTTTACTCCATAACCTGCTCGGCCTGGCACGAATCTTTTGACGTTACTCAAGGCCTGCCCCTGCTCGTCTTTCTTGAAGTCATACAGTGTGCCTTCCAGTGTGCCTTCCATCGCACGATCAAATCCGAAGCTGGTGATACGCAACGAGTCGGCCACCGCACCGCCGATATCGCCGAGGCCGCCACCGAATCCGCGTCCGCCACCAACGGTCAGGTTTGCAGCATTCATTTCGATCGCTGGCACACTGGTGTTCTGCGCATTCTTGACTGCCAAAGGTTGTGGACGCGGGAGGCTCCGCTGCGACCGCTTAGTGGTCGGCGGTGGTGGTGGCGGTGGCGGCGGTGGCTTCATCTCCACGATCGGTGGGGCTTCGAACTCGGGTTCGGGCTGTAGCACTTCGATGATCTTGACGGCAGCGAGGCCGAGACCTGCCAAGACGTGCACCAACACGCTGGCGACGATAACAATAAATACCGCACTGCGCTTCTTTTTGCTGCGCAGGGGCGCGCCTAAGGCTTGGTCGTTATGGGGAGTGGACATATTGTATTGAAATGGGTGTAAGCTGGATAAAATAGTCCTCGTTACATTTGGCTGAAGGAGACGAACTTCAGTCTGGCTTTGGCGCAGGAATTCAAGACATCGATGGAGCGATAATGCGGGGAATACGCATCGGCCTGAATCGTCACGATGGTCTTTTTTTGCAGGCGGTCGGCCGAGGCTTTCAAGCCGCCGAGCATGTGAGTGAGCCCCGTCAGTTCACCGACTGGGGCATCACCGGTATCGCCGCCATTGAGCAACACAGTGCCGTCGGGCAAGATGTCCACGGTATGTTTGGAAGGCAGCTCGGGCGTCGCTGCGGGTGCTGCCTGTGAGGGCAGTTGAATGCCGAGATCGGCCTCTTGCTTGATCAACTCGGTGGTGACCATGAAGAACACGAGCATCAGGAACACCACGTCGATCATGGGAGTGAGATCGGGCTTTCCAGCACTTTCGAAGACGTCGCTTGCTTTCATAATCTTAGTTTATAGATCACTCTGGTAGGTGGCGAAGATGATATCATTGATACCATTCGCGGCACATACTGTGAGGACTTTGTTGACGTGTTGGTGCTCAGCCATGCGGCCGGCGCGGAGGACAATTTTGATATTGGTGTTGGTGGCGACTACCTTTGCCAATCGATCCGAGAGCTGTTGCTCGTTGAGTTCCTCGACGCCGAAGAAAAAGCCGCCTTCATTGTCCACCGAGACGGTGAAGCGATCTTTGATGTCTTTGGGGATGGCGGATTCTTCAGCCACCGCGAGGTTGAGCTCGAGTTTATTTGTGGTCAGCGCACTGGCCACGGTCATGAAGAACACGATCAACAGGAAGACCACGTCAATCATGGGCGTCAGATCGAAGCCTTCGTCTCCCGTTGGGAGTTTATAGCCTTTTAAGCTCATCCGTATCAGTGGTGGCGGATGCTGCGCTATGCGCGTGGATCATGTGGTGCTTGTGGCAAGTGGCTCGTTTGCGCAGGCGCTGCAACTGCCGCAGAGCCAGGCGCCTTCGTGCGTGTGCCATGCACAAGGTCGCCATGCATGTCGTCGAGATACATGGTCATGTCTGCAACCAGGTTGCCGTATTGATTCTTAAAATAAAAGAAGAAGAACATCGCGGGAATACCGACCAACATACCAGAGGCGGTGGTGATCAGTGCTTCCGAAATATTACCTGCGAGCACTTCAGGCTGGCCCATTCCGACAGTCGCGATCGAGTCGAAGGCCTTGACCATACCGGAGACGGTGCCGAGCAGTCCGACCATGGGTGCGATCGAGGCAATGATGGAGAGGTAGTTGATCACGACGAAGGGCTTTGCGAGTTCTTTGCTAGAACCGGCTTCGAGGCGTTGACGAAAGAGTTCTGTATCAACGTGTCCGCCTTTGACGGAGTCTAGGCCGTGGCTGACGATGCGTGTGAGCGGCGAGGGTTGTTCGTTGCAGAGTGCGGTCGCCCCTTGCAGGTCCAAGGTGTTGAGCTTATCACCGAGTTGATTCGCCACTGCGTCGTCAAAGAAGTCCTTTTTACGCAAGGCGATGAAATTATAAATGGTCAGTGCGAAGGCGGACATCGAAAGAATGCCGAGCGGATACATCGCCCAGCCGCCTTGCTTGACTTTGGTGAAGAGGCTGTTGGAGGGCGCGGTGGCTTCAGTCGCAGGGGCCTCGGTGGGCGCTGCGGTTTGAGCGAAGGCAAAAGTAGATGCGCCGATAAAGAGTAGGCCGCAGAGGAGCGTTCGAATTTTGAGATGTTTCATTTTTGTAAGCATGGGAGGTATTTTATTAAAAGTGATTAGGATTCGTTATTAGTAGATTCTGTGACTTCGGCTTCAACAGCCAGGAGTTTGGTGTAGGCACCTTTGGGAAAGAGCAGCGACATTTCGTCGAGTATGTTTTGCGCGATCACTTCGTTATTGAGATTGGTATAGCTGAGGAAATTGAAGTAGAGCCCGATTTGCTTAAGGCTACTATCCGGCGCAACTTCGGCGAGGGTATGGCCGAGATGATTGAGTGCGAGGTTTGGATTGCCGGCTTGAAAAGCTTGTACCCCGAGCACCAGTTGTAAGGCGCCGCGGCTTTCGGCATCGTCGGCTTCGATCGCTTGGGCTTGAGCCATGTAGCGCTCGAATCCTGCTGGATCATTGAGTTCGAGGCAAAGATAGGCACAGCGCAATACCAGCTGCTTGCCTGCGCTGTCTGATGCACCTTCAGCCGCAGAGCCATAGAGGCGGAAGGACGGCTCAAATAAGCGCTCATCTAGTAGACGTGCTGCAATCTGAATGGTTTGCACGCGTGACTCTTTAATCGGTCTGGCAGCGATGAGTTGGTCCAAGAGTTTCAAGGCCTTCGCGCGCTCGCCTGAAATGAAGAGATTCACCGCCACAGTGTAGTAGTTCTTCACGATCGCGGCATGGCTACGGTCCAGAGCCATCTTCTGCGACATTTCGTAAGCCGCGAGCCAGTTCTTTGCCTGTATATTCGTCTTAATATACTGATTAATTAAAAGGTGAATATTAGTGAATCCGGCTCTGAGACTGGCCATCGGCAGCAATGGCTCAATCTCTGGGCGGAGCAGCTCCGCCCGCTTGGCGGGATCCTTCTGGGCCAGTGCCCGCTCTAAGGAGTCAGTCATCGCCAGATTGATCTTAAATTGCTCCATGTGATCCCAGCCGACCATGATGGAGCCGTCCCCCTCCAGCATTTCAATCTCAACCCCCTCACTGGTAGGTCG
>JAQXBA010000007.1 GCA_029252625.1 Opitutia bacterium
GTATTAAACAAAGACGACGATGTCGTAGTTCCAGCACTCGCGTTGTCAATTTGGTTCCACCGCGCACCACCACCTGTAGACGCTACTGAGTCCAATGACACATTGCCCGAGCCGTCGATTGTGTAATCGAGTTTAAATGCCGCAGTTGCATTAACATTAAAATTTTGAGTACCAGGGCTCAAGTCAACGTTGAAGCTGGTACTGACTTGGGCGCTCAATGGGAGAACAGCGGCGAACAAGCCGATGCTTGCGAGTTGGGATATTTTTTTCATGTTAAGCATTTTTTGCATTCAAGAGGACAAAAAAATGGGGTGATTTAAAATCGTTCGTAGCTTTACACGGGCTATTGTTAAAAAGAAAGCAAAAACGTTTAACTTACTTATTCAAACTTAAATTTTACAAAATAAAAACACTTCAGGCCTGATTTTTACATTTCACCTCAGTTAATTGCTGAAAACTGCTATCAAAATTAAATTAAAAATTAAAACTGAGCTAGTCGCATCAAGAAAGCCAAAAATCTAAATATAAGCCTTAACTTCAGCAAGAGCTGGAGCATACATCAAACCCCACTCTTAGCCTAGTGTGCATCTACCCCTTACGAGTGCATAAAACGTCTTACAAACAGGATTGAAAAAGTGCGCGCAACTAGAGATAGTCCAATATAATTGCTTGCACAATTACCCTACCGTGTAAGCTTGGAAGAAACGTTTAACTTTAAAATCGCTATCATTTAAACATGCGCGCACCACTCGCCCAAACATTCTTATTCCGCAGTCAAATATGGACATTCATATTGCTCTTCTTGATATGCGTGCCGCTGCAAGGTCAGAATGGTAAGCAGATGGTTGAAAGCATGACGCTCGAGTCGTTGACAGAGGCAATTCGAGGCAAAGAGACAGCAAGCGTCCTGCCACTCATAAGAGAACTAGTCAGACGAATCGAAGCTGAACCGGTCGAGCAACTCGAAACAGCCCTCGGACAATGTTATTACCTACTCGCTCGCTTCCACTATAACCAATACGTCGAATCTCGACAGGAACAGAATCGCCAGCAATGCATCGACTTTGGAAACCGCTTACGCAAGAGATTACCCTCCAATCTCTTTTGCCCTGAGACCCTGAACTTTGAGATTCAAATTCTGCTATCAGAAAAACAATGGGAAGCGCTGAAGCCAGTACTCAGAGAGGGTCTAAATGGGATCCGCGAAGGTCGATACTCTGTTAATTATCGTAATCGTTGGTTGAAGAACCTGTGCCTAGTTCATGCGATCCTAAAGGAATGGAAGATCGGAGAACCCCGCTTTCGGCAACTCTATGATGTGACCTTGATCGATGATAAATCGCGTATCGAATCAGCGATCTACTTGATTCGAAGCTATGAGGCTCAAAAGCAAGCAGACAAGATGCTGGAGTTCATTCCGATGCTTTCCGGAGCGGGTGAGGATCGCTTCGACCCTGAGCTCAATCTTTCGCTATTTAAACTAGGCAATCAGTTTTCGGATAATAGTGATTTCATTAAAGCCAATTACCTTTATTTCCTATGTCTTACGCTTGAAGATATCATCGCCTTCAACGAAAGGAAACTGGCTGAATTTGAATCCCGCCGGAAGTGGTATGTATTGCAAAAAATCGATCTCCCAGAAGAGCTTAGCTATGAAATCCAGCGAAGCACCAAGTATATTGCCGACCTTAAGAAACAGAAATCCTACACAGCGCCATTGAAATATAATCGCGCACGAAATCTCGACCGAATGGAGCGGCGTTACGATGCGTTCTTCGCTTACCTGCGCTTGGTCCGCGAACATCCCGAAGACGATAACACTGAACTTTTCGAATACTCTGCTTTTAACAAAGCAACTGATGTCGGCTACGTTGAAGAAGTACTCGAACTGGGCGAAAGCTATTTGGCAACGCCCTCGTTTCGGATTTACCGAACCGCAGTCTTCGCAAAGCTCATATCGACCTATTTTCAACTTGAAAATTATGAAAAAGTGCATTTCCACGGTCGGCAATTTATGCGCGAATACCCCGAACATTCCTACGCAACGAGCGTGGTGCACTTCATGGGGTTTGCGTGGACACGCATGGAGGCCTTTGAGACATTAGAAAGCGAACTAGGGGCCTATGTAGACGCCTATCCTGCTGCGCCTATGGGACAGAGTGCTCACTATTGGATGGGCATCACACAAGTCGTCAAGCAAGAGTTCGAAAGCGCCCGCAAGCACTTTCAAATCGTCGTTGATAATTTTAGTGGCGGTGGCTTTTACACCGATGCCCGCTTTCGTTTGGGCGTCTGTGATTTTGGCGCAGGCAACTACGCGGCAGCTAAAGAGCAGTTCAATAGCTGGGTTAAGGATTACCCTGAAAATCATTTGCGCGGCGAGGCGGAGGTCTTCCTTGGGGATATCGCAGCAATCAATGCAAAGGTTCCTGAGTCACTCGCACATTACGCCAGCGTGGAGACCTTTACCTCGAAAATGAACTTGATCGACCACGCTTACTTTGAGAGCTCACGGCTCCTCGAGGCGAATGATCGCTTAGATGAGATCATTACTCTGCTTGAACGCTATTCGGAAAAATTCAGTGAGGAGGGGAATCTATCACGGGCGATTTACCGAATCGGCGAGGTCCACGAAATCCTCGGCGAGCCCGCGCGCATGCTCGAGTCCTATTTCTCTGCTATCCAGAGCTATGGCAATCAAGCAGAGGCTGAGGGCGTTGATCCTATTCTTCTTCGCTACGTAAATAAATACGATAGCTATCGTCAACGCTATGAGGCAACCGTGATCTTTTTGTTGAAGATCCTCGAAGATCAGGACTTCCGCCTCCAAATGGTTGAAGACCGCAAATCGCTGCACCTACACCGCTTGGCACATCCAAACATCTCCAAGGATATCGTCGATTTACTTTTACGCGACCAGGTACTACGCGAAGGTCTGGGCAGTCGTGAAATCCCACAGACTGACGAAGAAATCGAAGCTGGCGTGCCCATTCGTTATGATCGCTCAATTCTCCCGGAAGCCCGATCAATACTGAAAGCCAAGGCCAATGAGGTTAAAGGTCTGCTAGAGCGCTTCCCGACTAACCCGCCTCGTGAGCGGTTTACTGAACTCTACTGGTCCGCAAAGGAGCAACAGCAACGCACCCTACTCCTGCGTCTGTTGGTTGCTTTCGACGCGCTTGGTATCCCTGCGCCCGAGACGGTTGAAATCACGGTGAATGATCTGCCAGATGCAAGCCCCGCGACCTTGGCTTGGATCGCTACAGAAAAATTAGACTACGAACCGGAACTCGCCCGCCTCGCCGTCAATGAAGTGCTCGGCAAACATCCTTTCTCACTCGCGGTTCCCGAGGCTCTGCGCGTCCAAGCAGAATTATTGCTTCAGGATGGAGACCGTTCCGGCGCAGTCGCTTTATTCCGAAAAATCATTGAGGAGAATCCAGTCTGGCCCAAATCACCACTGATGGCACTGCGTATCGGTAAGCTATTCATGGAGGCGAATGATTACGACCAGGCACTCGACCAGTATCAAAGTATTTTACAAATACGTGACTGGCGCGGCACTGCTTGGGCGCAGGCTTGCTTCATGATTGGCCAGTGCTTCGAAGCCCGCAATGAAACGCTTAAGGCTCACGGCTATTATGAACGAACCTACCTCTCCTATCGTCAGTTCCCGGAATGGGCGGGACAAGCTCTCTACGCCGATGGTATGCTGCTGGAATCCATGCAAGAGCTCGAATCCGCGCGATCCGTTTACCTCGAATTTATGGCTCTCCCCAATGCAGAAACTCTAAGCAACTACAATGAAGTGAAACGCCGTTATAATGCACTCAATGTTTAATTCATTCGTACGCATGACTTTCATGTGCCTCCTTGTCCCCTTGATCGTAGGGGCATCGCTCTGCGCACAAAGGGCCGATGCGACCGTCGCGCTCGATGAAGCAACTGCTCTGATGCGCCAACCGCTTGACGTTGTTCTTTATCGTAGCGGAGTGCAGACCAAGATGCGCTTGACGAATATCGAAAACGAACAAATCATCTTTCAAGTTGGCAACCAGATGGGTGAAGCTTCGATTCCGCTCAATCAATTGGGCGATGTTTTCTTCAGAATCGTCACGAACGATGCCTACAACAAGGCGATTGGTGCAATCAGCACTGAGACGCTTAACCCACTGCAGTTGAAGCTGTTACGAGAACGAAATTACCCGATGGTTCGCTTCCTGCCGATCCCTCATGATAAATCAATTTTCCACGAAGCGGTGAAGAAGCTCTTCGAAGCTATCATTCAGTCAGAAAATTACGAAGAAGCGATTTTGCTGCTGCGACAGCTCGAAATTGAAAAGCTCGACCCCGACTTCGAGGAATTGGCCATTGGTCTTTCTGGTAAACTTGCCGAGCAGCAAGACTACACGCTCGCTTCGGCCGTGCTTAAAGAAATCCCGATTGAATCGATCAACTTGTCTAACCTCAACGCAGTCCTTAAGACCGCAGGTATTATCCGCGACCACGCTAACTACGAGGCAGCGAAGAATCTTTACGATCGAGTCGCCGCTAATCCTGAAATCAGCGACCTCGAAGCACAATATTGGTCCTACTACTGCGGCATCTATCTAAGCCTTTTTAAAGATGACCACCTCTTTCAACAACAAGTCGAACGTATCGCGCCCAGTGATTCACTCTTTTCGCTTCAGCAACTCATCCTTGGAACCTACTATCTCAAACGGGAGCAATTTCCGCGTGCGATGAAAACGATCAGCGCAGGTATTGCTTACGCCCGCCCCATGGATCCGTGGACTGCCGAACTCATGTACCGATCCGGAGTGGCTTACGAAGCCATTGAAGACTCGAAAACGGCTGCCGCTGTTTACGATGAAACTGCAAAATTCTTCCCAAACTCAAAATGGTCAACAAAGGCACGTGAGGCCTACGATCGCATTCAACCTTAAACCTCAATAAACTTATGAATAAACAATCCAACAATTCCAACCGGGCCTTCCGATGGCTGCTCTTCTTTCTTTGCCTCAGTTTCTTGCCGTGGACGCTGACTGCCCAAGACGCCGACAACACAGCCCCCGCCAGTGAAATCGCCGCGGCGGGAGACGCCACTTTAATGGGCGCATTTAAACAAGGTGGCATCGCCATGTATCCGCTCCTGATTTTCTCCATCGCGACTGTTGGCCTCGTGATCTATAACGGACTCTACGTCCGCGAACAAGCGATCATCAATCGATCTGTCATCGACAACGAAGTGCTACCCGCGCTTGATCGCCTCGACTTCGCCGCGGCGATGGAAGTGTGCGAGCATAACAAGGGGCCTGTTCTGAATATGCTGCACAGTGGACTGCAGACCACGCAGCGCGGAAACTTCAACCCTGAAAAGATCGATCAAGCATTCAACGAAGCTGCCTCAGTAGAGTTAGCTCGTCCGTTCGTCTTCGTGAACTATCTTCAGGTGATCGCCTCCGTCTCACCGATGGTCGGACTGCTCGGCACGGTCAGCGGTATGGTCAAAGCATTCCGTACTATTTCCGAACAAGGCATGGGCCGCCCTGAGTTACTAGCGAACAATATTTCCGAGGCATTGGTGACCACCGCAAGTGGCCTGATGGTCGCCATACCCGCACTCATCGCCTACTTCTTCTTCAAGAATAAATACGGTAAGATCGCGGCCTCGGTTTCGCAGGTACTCGGTCGTGTACTCCGTGATGTCACGGACCGCCACGATCATCCCTCAAATCCGTCGGCTTAAGCCCGTAATACTATGAAATGGGAATTACCTGATAGCGACGACGAACCCGATCTCACTCCGATGATCGACATCGTCTTCCTGCTCATCGTGTTCTTCATGACAGTCGCCAATGTTGTGACTGCTCAAAAGAAACCGATTGAGGTTCCCGTCGCCGATAATGCTCGAGTGCCGGAAACACAGGAGAATCGTGAAGTCATCACGGTGGTGCCCGACGGGCAGATTTACCTCGGCACCCAAGCGGTTTCACTGCAAGACCTAAAAGCGATCGTAGCGGAGGGCCTTCGAATGGTCCCAGACTATCAAGTGCTCCTGCGCGTCGATGCTCTCACGCCATTCACGCACACTCGCGATGTCATGACCACCTGCGCAGGAGTCGGCGCAGTCGACATAATTTTTGCGACCTACCAAAGCGATAAGTAGAACGACATGAAAGCCACCGACACTTATTTAAAGACCAAAGACCGCGTTGATCTCACTGCCATGATCGACGTAGTTTTTCTACTGCTTATCTATTTCATGGTCACTACCACGATCATGAAGCAAGAGGCCGATCTGGGGATCAAATTACCCACCAGCGTTCCCGCTGCACCGGATACACCGCTGCCGGAAGAACACCTCGTTGATATATTATCCGATGGAGGTATTCTATTTAATGGCGCACCGCTAGGTGATCCTGCCGGTTATCAGTTACCAGAGTTAGTCGGCCTTCTAACTCAGATTCGCGCTTCCTCAGAACGTGCGGGCTTCAAGACCTTAATATTGATTAACCCAGACGAAATGACCGAACAACAGGCCATCGTCAACGTAATGAACGCCTGTGTAGAGGCCGAAGTCACCTCTGTCACCTTCGCCTCAGGCGAATAATCTTGAGAACTAAATTTATGCCAGACAGCCGCCCATTTTATATCCGCTGGTTTAGCCGAAGCCGCTTCGCCATGGTCATTGGAATCAGCTTGGTGATTCATTTCATTATTGGCATCTTCTTTGGCGGAGCGGTGATCTTTGATATGCTAACTGCGCCTGAACCACAACTTGAGGCTCCAGCTATCCCCCAAAGTATCGATCCCATTAAGCGGGAGTATAAAATAAAGATGAAGCGGTCACAGCAGCAGTCCGCCGCCCCACTGCCAATGCCGATTATTGCCGAAATTCCGTCCGATCTAAGCCTCGACAATATCGACCTAAGTCTAAGTAATCCCAGAAGTGATGTCCGTATACGCGGTGCTGGCGACGGTGATGGCACTGGCCAAGGTTTTGGTGATGGCTTTGGCGATAGTTCTGGATTCGAGCTCGATTTACAGATCGACTTCTTCGGAATCAAAGGCGGCGGCCAAAATGTTGTCTTCGTTATTGATTTTTCTAGTTCTTTGTTAGAGGGGGACGGGCACAAAGAATCTATCATGCGTGCCGAAGCCACTCGCGTAATTGAAGAGCTTCCCATGGAAGTTGACTTTGGTCTCATCTTCTTTGGCGGGCCAGCTTGGCCAGGCATGGAGGATGTTAGAGAATCTGCAGACAACTGGGTTTATACTCGTAAGGTATCCGAGGCTGCCGTTCCTACTACTTTTCGGCCTAAAAAATGGAGCCGCTTGCCCAAAGTCCGATGGTATGGTTCCGACACGGGGGCACGAAAGCGTGCACTCACCGCTGTACGCAAAACACCCACAATCTTTGGTACCGTATTCGATGTTCCAATGTATATGGCGCTGACCATGAATCCGGTCCCTGACACAATTTTCTTCATGACCGACGGCCAATGCGACCCAGACCGTGGAATAAATCCGATTCAAAAAATGATCAGCCAAATGAAAGCGATGGGGAAACCGATTCCTGTGATTCATACTGTCGGATTGGGTATCAGCGGAAACTCCCAACTTGAGCAAATCGCACGCCTAGGAAATGGCTCGACTAGATTCGTCTCGACAGAGGCTTATTTTAGAAAGAACGGAAATGTTAAATTCCCTCCAACAGATGACCCAGTATTTTCGACAAGCAGTAATCTCGAGGATGCACCTATTGATAAATACCCGATTGAATTTAAGATTAAATAAGACTGCGCATGATCATTAAGTAAGTAACCATTTGGTGAGTTATCGGGCATAAAACCAAGCTTCGTTGTAGCAACAATAATGACAGGCTGGACTGCACTGGCTTCAACAGAAATTCTGTCTAGTGGAACGTCGGCAGCGTGGTAAAGAAATTCATTCTTTACTCTCGAAGTATGTGCTCCGTCCACCCTGCCGATCAACACACCAAACTTGCCGATATCCTCCACCCTCGGCAATAAATCGGGAGTTGAAAATTTGCCGTTTCCCCCGACGCGTAAGCTACAAACATTACCCTCGCACTTTTTGTAGGGCATCTAGCCTTCGTCCGGAATAGTACTCCAATATTTCCTACTAGATTCCATTAGATTCGTCACAACTTCAGGGAATTCATTAGCTAGGTTTTTTGATTCCCCAAAATCGCTTGGGACATCGTAAAGCTCTACTTTCTGGCCTGTGACTATCAGTTTCCACTTTCCTTCACGGATCGCCCAAGACTTACCTAACTTCCAATTAAAACTATGGTGAACCGAGGCTGCGTCTGCCGTATGGATCATTTCAACGAGGCTCTTGCCATCAACAATATGATCTGCTGGGGGTAGGTTACATAAGTCCAACAGCGTCGGATACCAATCGCAAGCCGTTGCCATTTGCGTGCGCAACTGATTTTGGGGAATGACACCGGGCCAAGAAATAATGGCAGGAACACGTATCCCGCCCTCATAAAGATTAAACTTCCCTCCCCGGTATTGGCCACTACTGCCGCCACCATGATGGGCACGCTCCTCTTGCGAAGCTCCGTGGTCTGATTGAAAAATAATAATGGTATCCTCGATGAGCCCAGCCTGTTCAACGTTTTGAATGAGCTGCCCGATGGATTCATCCATCGTCGAAACGAATGCCGCGTATAAATTCCGCGGATAGTCTAAATTTTGATAATACTCCAACCATTTAGGAGACCCTTGGTATGGGTAATGCGGAGTATTCATCGCGAAGTAGATAAAAAAGGGATTCTCTTTATTAGCTTCGATAAATTCTGTCGCCTCTTGCACCATTAAATCAGGGAAAAATTGTCCACCATAAAAGACCTCTTCGCCATTCCGCCAGAGATCATGCTTGTTCGGGCCGCTCCAATAAAAGAAGTGAGAATAATTATCGATACAACCGACCATATGCCCAAATGAGTGATTGAAGCCCTGGCCGTTCGGCATTGTTTGTGGATGATGGCCTAGGTGCCACTTGCCGATATGTGCCGTGGTATATCCGGCTTTATTAAATTCCTCTGCAATTGTCACCTGCTCACTTGGCATACCTACCGCATGCGGCCCAACATTTCCATGTAGGCCACCGTGTTGCGGGGTGCGCCCAGTCAACAATCCTACCCGCGAGGGGGAACAGACAGCAGATGCTGCATAAAACTGTGAAAAGCGAACTCCACTCCGCGCCAAAGCATCCATGTGGGGCGTCACGAGATCTTTTGCCCCATAGATATTCATATCCACCGCCCCCTGATCATCGGTCAAAATGACAATGACATTGGGCTGCCTAGCCGAAAGTCCGATTACTTGAAAAATTAAGGCGAGCAAGAACAACCGAAATTTAGGGGATCTTCTGTTCTGCGGCAAAAGAACCCGTGGGATCAGCGCAAAGATATTCGTTAAATAATATTTACTCATATTGTCGATTCACACTCTAAAATTCAGCACACAGGCACCCACTTAAATCGACCACTGTGCTAAAAAAAATGGCTGGTATTGGATGCTTTAATAACAAAAAAAAATCGGAACTTAACAAACCAAAATCAAATTATCACTTTAGTGACTATTTAATCAGCACTGCAAGCTCATCCGAATCGGAATGATTCGTAATTGAGCTTAAGCGTATGGTATTCAAAAAAAGTGCCGAACATTTTCAGCGCAACGCCACCAGTCTGCACTTTCCCATCGATCACCGGATAAGCACGCACAGCGATCATCTGCTCATGAACGGGCAAGGAAAGCACTTCGCCTGCGCTCAAACGCTGACCCCCTGCCCAAACGCGCGGAGTGGCGCAAGGAACTGACACTGCTACAGGAGGATCTTCTGAATTTACCAAACCTCGGCCTGCCTCACCCTGACGGCAGCGAACAACCCGCATTTAATTGCTATGCATGGAATGAGTTCGGCGAAGGCGGCATCGTCGCCCCGACCCACATCACCGAATACATGAAGCTCGAAGATCTACAGTATGTATTCAAGCCAGAAAGATTAAAGGCAAAGGAGCAAGGTCTACAACCCGCGTGACCAAAGAGTGGCGTGCAGCTTCAGCAAACGTTCGTCGTGCTGGCGTGGCTCAGTCGACTGAGGCTCTGAACGTTTGCTGAAGCTGCACGCTACAAAAGTTACAAGGATTACAGCTTACGGATCGAAAAGGTGCGTTCGGTGCTCTCCTCTGGGAAAACCAAAGAAAGCACCACCGTCCATGTTTCTGTCTCAGGGACATAAGTCACTTGTGGCTGCGCTTCGATGCTGAACCGCTCACCCAGTGGCATGGATTTGCCTTCGAATGATTCTTCGATTGTCCATGCATCATAACTCAAAAGTCCCGTAACACAGACTGTATCCATACGTGACTGACTGCTGACGGTGAAGCTTTGCTGCTTTGCCTTGATGGCGTCGTAGGTGGCAGGGAAGCTCTGCACCTCACCGTCGATTTGAACTTGCTGATGCTTCGCTTCAAATGCGGTGAGCTCCCAACTATCGGGCGTCTCAGTGAGACGTTGCTTGAGCGCGGCATCGTCACCGAAATAGGCGTCCGCACTGAACGGCAAGATATCCATTTCCACAGTAAATTCGATCGTGTCACCGGCCTTCAATTGCTTAATCTCTGGCGGTAGCACTAGCTCAGCATTCAATCGATTCATGGTGCGCGCAGACGCCAACCACGGCGCGTCATGGACTTTGCCACCCAGCTCAGCGCGGTACTCACGAACCACGATACCACGCACGGCACGTCCCTGCCTCTTTGGCTCAGGATCATTGGCATAGAGGCTCACCCATGGTTGCTTGCCGGTCAATTGCACCGGCTCCATCACCTTGCCCCACTCCGCCGCTGCCGGTGAGGCCTCGCCCGATAAACCGTCTAGATTGCCCCACCCGACCTTGGTCGATTCCATTTCGTTGTAGTAATCATTGCCCAACTGAAACAACGCGAATTCGTTGAACGCCACATCCTCAAGCGCCTCCAGTTTGACTTTAAAATAAGAACGGTTGATCGAGTTACTGCGTGGCAAGTAACTATCGATTTGTAGGCGCATGCGATCCTTCGTGGAACGCTCTGTTACGCGCACATGCGAGAGGTTCGGACCGATCATTGCATATTCGCGAACGTTGGCCTTCCAAGTGATCAACTTGCCCTGATCATCCACAACCTTACCGATATCACCGCCACCGACATTCGATGTCCAATCATACGCCACACCCTGGCGGCCAATCACTTCAAACGGGCGCACATCTGTAATGAACGCACGGCGCATAGTGCGCCCTGCTTGCAGGCAAACACTCTCGCCCCAAGCGCCCAGAGCCATCTGCGTCCAAAATCCATTATAGCCCCACCCGATTAAGCTGAGCTGCGCGGCGGACGACAATGGCACACCTTGCCACTGCGCATGTGCGACGATGTATTCAAAATCGACTTCAGTCTGAGGCGCGACAGTGAGACGCGCGGTGATATTGATCCAGGTCTTACTATAAGGCTGCGGACGAAAGTCATGCCAGTTCTTACTATTCTGCAGGGGCAATCCGGTCTGCTGACCGTCTGTATCGAGCAGCATTGGCACGTAGCCTGTGACTGGATGATAGTCGTGAATAAAGCGTAGACTTACGTCTCGCGGCGCATCACTGAGGTTCTCGAGTTTGAGATCAAAGTGTGAGACACGATCCAACAAGTCTTTATTATATGCGGGACCACCATCAGCCGGCCACTCTTGCTTTGGAATGGTCACCTCCCACGCGTCGCTCTCGGCGGAGTATGCAATCGTCGGCTGCCCGAGTGTAAATGCATCCTTGGCCAATGCAGAAATCTTGACCGACTGATCATCCGCAATGATCGGACGAACCGCCTCGCCAGAAAATTCTAGCCCGAGTTGCACACAGCTGCCAGTCGCCTTGGCGGATTCAGCTGCCTGCAGTGCCCCACCTTCCAGTCCGATTTGAAGCTCCAACGGCTCTCCATCCTCAGTCTCCACACACCATTCAAACAGGCAACGATCGCCCCAGGCACGAATCTCCAACCAGGCCTTGGCTTCCAACTTCGCACCGTCGTCGGCCAACAGTTCCAGGTCATAAATGACCACATGCTGAAACCAGTCACCGCTTTCGACAATGTGAATTGGCGAGTAACTATAGTCTTCTTCTAAACTAGGGATTGGTCCTCCGGTCGGGCGATACACCTTGCCGTCAATCGTCGCACTCAAATCCAACTCACTGCGCGACCAGTCCTTTTGAATCGCAGCAAAGTCCAACAAGTCGGCGACCGCATCCGCAGTCTTCGAAACTGTCAAACGATTGATCGTCATCTGACGCGGATCAAGCAACATCCCCCACTGCTCACTACGAAACGCCAGCAGCGCATCGTCCTCACGAAATCCCGCTAGATGCTTATCGATTGGATTAAATGCCTGTAACTGCGGCGGCCCCTTGACCCAATTCAAATGAATCGCATGGGATTGATCCGGCATTGACCAATTTGTCGCGGCTTGCTCTCCATCGGAGCTCCGCGCACACGCAACCGTCAATAGGCTGAGCAGGCAAACTAAAGATGTAATGGTTCGCGTCATCATATTTAGGAAAGGTTCACTGTTGTTGGGGACTCAACGCCCCACTGCTGCTCAAAAGCTTCACCGGCAATCAAACTGAGTTCGACGGACTTCTGGGCTGAAAAGCCCTTTGGAAGCTGAACCGAAATCGTTTGATCACAAGTAGATGTGAAACATGCCTTCAATTCAAACGGGTTCAACTGCCAGTCTAAATCCACTGTCACCCCTGCACGTGTGCGCATGCCTGCTGCGCGCCCGGCATTCAACTGCTGCGGCATTGCTGGTAATAGCTTGATAAAATCAGGCCCAGATTGCACCAGCATTTCATACACTGCTGCAGTGAGCCCCATATTGGCATCGATTTGAAACGGCGTGGAACGCCCGAAAAACCAATCCATCGAGATACCCGATCCACGATAGTCATTGTGATACGTAAATAAATTCTTACCGACACAGGTCTGCATCAATGTCTCCAAACAATCATACGCGCTGGCACCATCGCCCATGCGAGCACGGATGTTTGCCATGTGAGCGAGTGACCAACCCGTCTGATCTTTAAGGCCAACTGTGCCGCGCTTATCGACCGCAGTTTTAAAGGCAGGAAACAGATTCGGGTGCGACTCTTCAGTCACTTCAAAGCCAGGGAATACCGGATATATATGTGACAAATGACGATGCTCGTAATTGTCTGAGAAGCGATGATCCAACCACTCACGAACCGCGCCATCTTCATTGACCTCATACTCAGGAAGTCCTTCATGCATACACTGCCATCGCTCGATACTATCTTGATACAGATCGTGCTCACGCGCACCTTTTAACAGATTACCAATTAGCTCACGAGCAACAGCCACATCCATAGTGGCATTGACCGTCATCCGTGGGTGGATCGCGGTCGGCGACTTAATTGCACACGATTCCTTTGGCCAATTCTCCGGTGAAGTCGACGGCGAGATGATCACACGCCCCGCAGCATCGTAAGTAAAATAGTCTTCATAAAAGAGCGCGACCTCACGCATAAACGGCAACAAGCGCTCTTTTAGGAACACCTCATCGCGGGTAAACAAATAAGTGTCGTAGAATAGCTGACAAAGCCACCCTGCGCCCGAGATCCAATTCACAATCCACGAACCCGCATGCACTGAAAGCCCGGTCTCAGGTGAACTCAGGGCAGGTATGAAAATACCGCGGCAGCCATACAGCTTTTGTGCATTCTCACGATAGTCCGCTAGGTTAGACTCGTAGAAATTAAAGACGCCCAAGGCCTCAGCATTCATCCCACTGGGAAGCGCTTGCCAATAGTTCATCTGTAAATTCTCGTTGATCATGAAGAAGCAATCCCAAGGCGGCGCATAGTCGCCATTCCAAATACCTTGCAGGTTCGACGGCACCGAACTTTCGTTGGAACTGCCCATCAGTAAATAGCGCCCATAATCCGTCATTTTCTGAAGCAGTTCGACTGGCATTGACCCGCTATAAGCTTTCAACAGCAGTTCCTCGTTGGTCGACGCCTCCGATGTTGTATCCTTAAACTGAATACGACAGGACTCGAATTGAGACGTATGCAGCGCGACATGTCGCTCCAGTAGATGCGAATAGTCCGACTCCAGTGACAGGATCTCGCTTTTTAAGCGCTCAATTGCAGCATCACTCGACTCATGCACAAAGACCTTAGCAATAATTAGCAAACGCTCAGCCCCCTGAATGATCAAGCTCTTACCTGACACCGTCCGGTTCGACGCATCGGTGGTCACCACACGTGCAACGATTCCATACTCCGCATCGTTGTAGCTTGGATCGGTATAACGTCCACGGCCAATCAACCACTCACTGTTTGCGCTGGCAGCGAACTCAATCGGCGGATCAAAAAGCACACCATTTTGACGAATCGCGTCCACTAATTCATGCAGCTCCAGCTTTAGTTCCCATTGTTGAGATTTCAGCGCAGAGCCAAGTTGCTCCACGACGATACAATCATCCGCACGCGACACGAAGCTACGACGCACCTGTGCGTGTCCAGCCCATTCCCAATAGGTCATCGCTTCGCCCACAGCCATATCCAAGTAGCGCTGGTAGTTTTTAAAGCGCTCCTCACAGACACTGCTAAAGCAGAGATCCGCAGCGGGATGATAGACCGCGCATCCTCCTTCTTTGCCCTCTGATCTAAGCGCGTCGGTATACAATTCATTCGCGGCCAGCGCCTCGCCCTGCTCGATCAACTCGCGGCTTTCACCCAACAGTCTGGATAGATCCGGAAGCTCAGGCTTGATGCCTTCATACCACAAGCGCTCATGGTTGATCAGAATGCGCTCTTCGCACAGGCGCCCATAAGGCATGGCACCGAGGTGACCGTTGCCGAGTGGAAATGCGTCGCGCCACCAACCTGCGGGTTGCGCCATCTTCAGCAGGCGTGGATTCGCCTGCCAGGATTGATGATAGTTTACTAAGTCCATTGATACAGAAAAATGAAATATATGACCTGTCTAAAATTTACCGGGTAAGGAAATTATCCGCTATTTGTTGTGAAGAAAATCGGGCTCATCCACATCGTTGGCGCAATCCTGCTGAATACGACGAATCGTCCAAACCAGAAAAACAGCACCCACCGCAATGAGTCCCAAACCAAAACCACGAGGCCCGAGCAGTAGTTTCCCGACGCCCACGAGGATTGAAAGCATAGCAAACAAAGCTATCGCCCATGAACACAGCGTGCGGCCAATCGGCTCCTCTTCGACATAGACGACAGTCATTTCTTTAATCACAGGGCGCCAACCAAACGCAAAGGGACGTGCCCGCGCGGCGAACGCCTTCAAACGATTCATATCCTCAGCCTTCGTTAAGAGAGAGCCAATAATAACCGCGAGGCCCACCACCACCACCATCAGTAGCATACGCGCGCCAACGAGGTCGGGATCGTTACTGAGGTGGAAGCCTTCGCCCGCACCAAAGAGTTTATCTGTAAATGGGTTATCAAAGACATTCACGAATAGCAGAAGTATCGCCATGATCCAACCGACCACCAATGCGATCAACTCGCCCTTACCCGTGGTGCGCCACCATAACCAGCGCAGCACACCTGGCACGACACCGGCCGAGCCGAGAACAAAGGCTAAGGTCAGCAACTGCTGCATATTGTCCGCCTTGATTGAAATAAACGCACCGGCAATTGCCATCAGCACCGTCGCAACACGCGCAATCGCGACGTAGTTTTTCTCGGTCGCATTCGTATTCATAAAGCGACGGTAAATATCATTCACCAGATACGAAGAGCCCCAGTTAAACAGCGTGCTAATGGTCGAAATAAAGGCAGCCAGCAGCGCCGCCACGAGCAAGCCCTTCAAACCAATCGGCATGACCATCACAATCATACGTGGATAGGCAGCACTCTGATCAGCCACACCCAACTCAGGAATCAATACCATCGAGCAAAGCCCCACTAAGATCCATGGCCACGCCATCAAAGAGTAATAAACGACCGTGTGTAGTAATTGAGCAAACGCCGCATTCTTGGCATCCTTACTCGCGAGCAAGCGCTGCGCTTGATACGCACCACTCAGGCCGACGCCGATCCAGAGGAAGCCAAAGAAACCAATCGCATTCCACGTCGACATTTGCCCCTCACCACTGCCGATTTTCGGCGCAATGCTGAGCTCATGTCCACCCCAGTCTTTCATTGCCCGAAGCTGCTCGACCAGCGCATCCAGACCACCCACTTCGCGAACTGCCAAGACCGCCAAGATGATCGTGCCGACTGTCGCTAGGATAAATTGGATAAAGTCGGTATACACCACGCCGAACAGCCCCGAAAGACCACACATCAAAATCGCCACGGCGACCACCGCAATGGTGACAGGTATCTGATACTCAGGCGACAGGCCGACCGCTTCGCGCCCGATCGTTTCCATCGCCTTAATCACCCAGGCCGAAATCAAAGGGCAAATAATGATCGCGCCCCATGCGCCCGACCAACCGCGCAGTGCCTTAGCCGGCGTGCCGCCATAGCGAGCTTCCATAAACTCGACATCCGTGACAAACGCCATGCGACGCCATTTACGCCCGAAATACACCAGCGCCAAAGCCGAACCAATGACGGGTGCCCAGAATTGCCAAATATAGTGCACCCCGTGGCTACGCACCAACGCACTCACCCATAGCGGCGTATCCGCCGCAAAGCTCGTCGCGATCATCGACGTGCCGCCGATATACCAAGGCAACGAACGCCCAGAGACAAAGAACGAGTCCATATCCTCGCCCCCCTTTTTGGTAAAATACAGCCCGACCCCGATCAGGGACAGCAAGATCGCCACAATGACGAGATAATCAATAAATTCGAGTGAATGCATAAACAGAATAGAAGTTTAATAGTAAGACTGAGACCGACACATACCATCGCGGCGCTTTCGGTCGCATCTGAAGACCACCACACCGACAATCGACGACAAAGTGGCAAGCAAAGAGATGAAGAGATAGAAAAACAATAGACCAATCATGTTAATAGTAACCTATTAGACGTCGAGACTTACTTTCGACGAATTTGTCAGTCTCACAGTGACTATGAAATCCTGACGTTATTGAGCGAAGGATTCGTAAAAAAACAGATCGCCGACCAATTGGGCATCGGCATGCACACGGTGGGCGACCACCTGAAACAGATCTACCGCAAGCTTAACGTCCCCAATGCCCCGCCGCCGTGAGCAAAGGCTTTCGAACTGGCATTTTGCATGTGAAAGAGGACAGTGAATAAAGGGCAGTGTTTCAGTGGCCCCCTGGTCAGAGACGAGAGGTCGTCTCACTGAAAATGTGCATACAGCAGAGGAACCCATACATCGTCTTAAAACACAATTTCTACCATGTCTGGGAGTTCCGTCCGTAGTGCTACCGGCACCAATAACCGCAGGGCATGGTCGCGAAACTCGAAGGCCAGCGTGTCACCGGTGCGGAGCAGGCAAACCGACTTGGGTTCTTCAATGCCAGTGATGAACACCGCGTCCTGATCATCGGGCATCGAATACCAGGTATCGCCCTTTTTCGTGGTAAAGTTCTGTGTTTTGTCGAGCGTGGGCAACGGCGCATCAAGATCGACATCGTAGATCGCCTCGCGGGAGTGCGACATCCACGCCGCGATTTCGTCGCAGACCTGATAATACCAGTCCATCATTTCACCATTGGGGCGCGGGGTAATATTGACCAACAAGTTGCCCCCCAATGAACGGCAGCGAACCAGTTCGGACAGAAATGTTTCGGTCTCCCAATGGTTCGTTTCATTGATGGCGCCATAGTGCCAGTTCGGCGTATAGGTCTGCTCCGTCTTAATGCAAAGCTCCCACCACCAACCGGCTTCGTTAGTCACCTTAACGTGTTCACTCTGTCCGTGATGCATCCCTTCGGGGGTGGCGATCAGACCGCGCGCCACGAAAATGTCCGGCTGCAACTGGGCCAATTCCTCTGGGCTCATAATGGCGTTGCCGTCCCACCACATCATATCGATCGGTCCGTAGTCACTCATCAGCTCGCGCACCTGCTCGGTTGACTCGGCCTGCTCCAAATGGTCACCGTCACCAGGCAGCGGCGGATGATAGCCCATCAAGGCGGCCAGACCGGCATCCACCCCGACCTGCTCATGCTTGTAATTGATGCCCGCGGGCGGCCAAGAGAAGTCCTTGTTCTTATAATCAAAATGCCAGTTGGGTCCGGAATAGTAAAAGCCGACGCGAATCGCGTTCTGACGGCAGGCATCCACATAATCCTTTACCAGATCACGGCCGTTCATTTTGTTGCCGGTATCCCAATCGCCCTGCTCACTCGGCCAGAGACAATAGCCATCGTGATGGCGGGTAGTCAGCACGGCATAGCCGAAGCCAGCCTTGGCGGCAGCCTCCATCCATTTGTTCGGATCATACTTCTGCGGATTCCACGTCTCGGCCGGTGCGAACATCTCCTCCGGCGTGCGCAACAGGCCGTTCTTTGCCCGATGCTCCGTCCACACCATGCCCCAGGCATCTCCGGTATTGGGCGGCACACTGGCCAGTCCCCAATGCAGGAACAGTCCAAATCCGGACTTGCGAAACCAGTCCCACTCCGGATGGGCCTCGGCATCAATCACCGTGCGGGCCGTTAATTTATGATGCAGGTTTTCGGTTGCCCACTTCCGCAGCGCTTCGGATGAGCGACTCGTCCACGGCTTCTCCCCGATCGACTGAGACTGTTTCTGGGCGAGCGCAAACGGATCTTCCGCTAAGGTTTTTTCCGACGCATGAAGCAGCGGCAACGTTGCCCCAAGTCCAAGTGCCCAAAACAAACGATTCAATCTGATTTTGATATTCACAGTCACCTATTAATTGAGTGTCAGCGTCAGGTCAAATTGATAGAACTGAACCGGCAGCATGTATTTAGGCAACGGCATCGGGCCGCGAAGAAGGCGCGAAGTATGATCTCAGATTCCTTGGCGAATCTTAGCACCCAAGCGAGGAATAACGGGCAGGAAAATGAATGTTGAAGGAATCCATATTTCTAACAACTCTGAGCACTTCAACCGCTACGAATTGACCTAACGGAGGCAAGCTCCTCCTATCCCCAATGACATGAAACCCATCACCTCACTCGTCAAAGCCCTCGACGTCCTCACCCTGCTTTCCAGCAAAAGCACCGGACTGAGCATGCCAAAATTGGCCGAAGCCATGAATCTACCACGCTCCACCTTGGCACGCACCTTGAATACATTGATCGCGTATGGTCTGATCGAAAAGACGGGACGGATCTACCGCTGCGGCGCGAGCTTTGATCAGTGGGCACAGCGCGACCGACAACACTACTGGATACAACGCTATCGCAAGGTATTGGAACACGTCGCCGCAGAAATAAATGAGTTGGTGCTGCTAGGCATGCATGAGGGCAATGGTGTGGTGCATATGTATTACATCGAGAGCGATCAAATGGTGCGAGTCGCCCCTTCCCCTTTCACTCGTCACAATTTACAAGTGAACGCGCTCGGTAAGCTCGCACTCTCACGCCGCCCGGATCTGATCGAAGCCATCGACGACGCAAACTTACTGGAAGAACTGAGCGAAATCCAACGCACCGGCGTGGCATGGAATCGAGAGCAATCCGTCCCCGGCATGATTGCCCTCGCGACCTACGGGTTCAGCAAAAGCCCCACCGAACCAATGATCGCCGTGGCTTGGCCTGCCCATCGATTTACGGAAGAAAGCAGCGCACGCGCACTCGCCAGCATTCAAGAAGCCTTAGAGCGCTTTAGACCGAAATCGCAATAGCTGGTGCCACTGCTTGCCTACCACTGAGTCATTCAAATGTGACGCGCCACCGAACCTCCGCGTTGTCGTCATTTTTCAGCGTGAGCACGGCAATGCCGTTCTTCTCATCCTTCCAATCGAGGCTGGCGATCCCCTTCGATGCCGTCACAGACACTGGAATCCGCCCATTGCAGGCAAACACCAGCTCGTAGGGATCGTTAGCGATCACTGCGGAGGTGCCTTTGAGTGTTTTCTTTCGTGCACTCCATTCCGGCTGCTTCACCAGGTCCAGATAGCCCTGCATCACATGACGGTCGGTGGAGAGGAACTGAGGAACGTCCCGCACTTTGTGAACCGCGAGCATGCGCGCTTCGCCGCCACGCACTGTCTGCTGGAGTGTCTCCGTGCCCTTCAGCTTTCCAGCTAAAGTGTCGTTCCAGAAATCATAGACAAAATACTCGGCATCCGCATCCAGCCCGAGTGCGCCGTCCGCGCGAATGCCGCTGAGCGGAACCGTGACGGTGGCCGACTCCTCGGTGCTCTCCCCGTTATAGAGGCAGAGCTGATGCCAGTCATCGCTCACGTCGAAGTCATACACCATCGGCATCTCCCGCAGCAGCAGGTCGATGGGCCGCGCGCTCTTGCGCTGTGTGTGGTAAGGAAAGGTGCGCGACAAGTCATGCACCATCTCCGGGCTCATGTTGGCAAAACTGGTTCCCAGCAGCAGTCGCCCACTCACGACATAGGCCATAGTCAGCATGGCACGCCGCTCTTCCTCAATCTCACTGACCGCTTTAGCGTCCATATCGTAAGCGTATAAGGTGCGGCACTTATACCAACGTAGCCCACAACGTGTGACCTGCTCCGGCTTGAAATCGACTGTGTCGCCCATCACCCGCTGGGAATTGACCAGCCCCACGCAATTGTCCAAAACCGGAATGGGCACCCCATCGCCATCCGCCGTGCCGAGCGTCGTGCCGTCCCCGTTCGAGACATTCGGCCAGCCTAGATTGCGTTCTTGCAAAAAGGCATCCGCCCCGAGCCCTTCGCGAGCACTCTCGAATACCTTTCGGTAGGCCGCAGCGGTCGTGATCGACGCATCCTCGAAGCCCCCCTTCTGGATCCAGGCGGTTTCCGGGTAGTCGAACATCACACCCTTCAGACCAGCCTTTCTCTGGTTGCTCCAGACCGTCTTCAAATGCTTTTGAAACCCTTTGTCCGTATAATCAAAGGTGACGTAAGGAACATGGTGCATGTGCTTTTTATCCAGCTCGCTGATATCATTACGCATCATGTGTCCGGGAAACGCTTTCGCGTAGTCGTCCGACGGCAGACCGGTCTGAAAATAGGTAAAGGGTAGCCCTCCAAGCTCTAGCATCGCCTGGCAATATTTCTCACTGGTTTCATAGGGCGCTTCATAGTGACCGAATTTCTGCCAGTGCGCATCGTCCCACCAGCCCTGCTCAGTATCGCCGAGATACTTGTCAGGCACCAAGCGAACGGCGATCGGCGCGTAATTCAGGAATCCAGCCTCTTTTGCAATCTCAACCTCCTTCACGCAAGTTGGCGTATTGTTGCCGGCATCCGGGGTTTGGTCGTAAAAGGTGCCGCCTTTGCCGTGAAAATATCCAAATGCATACCAGGCGCACACAGTCGGAAAGGTGTAGGCCTTGACCTGCACGTCATTGATGGTTGCCACAGCGCGTCCATAGCGTTCCATCACGTCAAATGTGTCAGCTTTTGAGCCATCGAGATAATAGCGGTCTTCCGGCATGTAGAGTTTGCCAGCATCCACCCGCCGTCCGACCGGGTCCTCGCCAACGAGGCGCACAATGCCTTGATCGATGGCCGCGATGGTCGCAAAATCACGATAGACCAATCCACCGAATACCAGCGAGTGGCGCAGTCCGTCGCCCTTAAAAGTGTAGAGCAAATTATTATAGCTCCAGCGGGTGTCACCGTCTTCCACGCGCGTCTTGGTTTCCTGAAAGTGATCCCAACCAGCCATGCCGTCGAGCGTCTGAGGTGCCTCATGATTCGCGAGATTCGGCCAAGCTGCCGCGTGCTCCATCACCGCCAGTTGTTTGATGCGGACTGGCTCCTTTGAATGATTGCGCACACCGCACTGCAACACCACCGCGCTGCGGTCGGTATAAAGCGTAAACACCTGAACAATGTCCAAACCGTTTGCTCTAGGTGTTGTGATCGTGAGAGACCGCCCTCGCCCCAACGCATCCGAGCACCTGTTCTGTTTCCACTGACGATCCGCCGAGCCCGCCGAGGTCGTCTCATTCACACGTGCCGCAGCCTCGCGAACAAACAACGATCCATCGATCTTGTCATAGATATTGAATACACCTTGATCGAGCGCGTATTCGATCCGCGTCGTTGCATTTTCTAGATTCAGGCGATGCCCCTCTCTGGTGACCTCGGTTCCGGCATCGATAGATAGCTGGCTCATAATAAGGGAGAATAATGGAAGCACCATCAATTTATATTTCATACCATTCATCGTTTTAAATTTTATTCTATGTATCCTGCATCAAGGCGCTACGTCCACCATCCACCAGCAATGTGGTGCCGGAAATAAAACCGCCATGCGCGCTCGCGAGAAAGGCACACAGCGCACCGATTTCCTCCACGCTGCCAATCTTACCGACAGGATGTGAGTCCTCTGTGCGCTTACGCTCCGCAGCAGGATCGGGAAAGGAGTCGAACCAGCCATCATTGCCCGGCGTATCGATAAAGCCAGGAGCGACACCTGCGCAACGCACCTGCGGCCCCCACTCGATCGCAAGCGATTGCACCAAGCCTAGCAGACCCGCCTTGGCAACATTATAGGGGAAACAACCAGGAATCGTGTTGTTTGCATGGTTTGAGCCAATAATTACGATCGCGCCAGGCGCTTGCGACTCACTGGTTCTGAGCAATGGCAAAGCCGCTTTTGAAAGTCGCCAGTGTGAAGCCAAATCGAGATTCATACACTCATCCCAATCGCCCTCTGAGCACAGCTCAGCGCCTTTGAAAATATTACGACCTGCATTGGAGATCAACACATCCAAACTGCCCCACTGATCAGCAAGCGTCTGCATGAGCCGCTCGGGAACTTCCGGCTTCGATAAGTCGCCTTGAATATAAAGCGCTTTACGACCGAGCTCTTCGATTTCTTGGATGAACGCCTGCACCGTTTCGTGGTCCGCCTCGCGCATCCCACAGCCAGCCACATCGCAACCCGCCATTGCTAGCGCGCGTGCAATTCCTAAACCGATCCCACGGGCACAGCCCGAGACAAACGCTTTCTTGTTTTCCAAATCAATCGTTAATGCCATAGCGTCGCTCCTGTTCTATACGTAAAAGTTCTCTTTTTCTTTCAGACCGCGAATCCCGGGATGCTTTTCCAGTTCCTCTTCGATCAGATCCACACCGAGGCCTGGACGATCCGAAAGGTGTAGGAAGCCGTCACGCACGTCGAGCGGATGCGTCAACACTTCATCGCGCCACGGCACATCATTGACCATAAATTCGCAACGGAAAAAATTTGGAATCGAAGCACACACGTGCGCACTGGCGAGCGTGCTGAGTGGGCCATTTGGATTGTGCGGCGCGACGAGCACCCCATAGGCCTCGCCCATGGTCGCAATACGCTTCATTTCAGACGGCCCTCCACAACGTGTAATATCGGGCATAATTACATCGCAGATATGTTTCTCCAGCACTGGGCGAAAGCCGTGACGTGTATAGTGACGCTCTCCGACACAAATTGGCACGCCGCTCGGCAGGCGATCTCGGAACGCGCGAAGTGTATCGGCATTTTCAGGGCCAGCAGGCTCTTCATACCAAGTCACACCCAGTGGCGCGAGACGCTCAGCCATCTTGACTGCCACTTCAAAATTCAACATCGCATGCGTTTCGATCATCATATCGAACTCCGGCCCCACGGCATCGCGGACTGCCTTCGTGACATCGAAGGCCACATCCTGCTGCGCAGGAGTTAGGCCAAGATCCGTATTCAGATCTTCACCGTAGAGATAATTGGTGTGCGCAAACGGATCAAACTTCAGGCCAGTAAAGCCCATGTCTTTTACCCGCTTGGCTTGGCGCGCATAATCTTTACCCGTATGGCCGCCACCCGTAAACCAATAGTTCGCATAAAGGCGAATTTGTGTGCGAAACGCCCCACCGAGCAACTGATAACAAGGCATTCCGTAGACCTTGCCCTTCAAGTCGAGCAGCGCCATATCAATGCCGCTGATCGCGCACATACTGACACCAAAAGGGCCGACCCAATTCAAGTCCCGATACAACTTCTGCCAGATAAAATCAGTGCGCAACGGATCGAGCCCAATGATGCGCTCTCCCGCATGCTTAGCCGCTGCCTCAATCATCGGGCTCCCCGGCCAATTCGTCGCTTCTCCGACACCCGTATGCCCGGTATCAGTATAAATTTTAATCATGGTCCAGTTGTATTTCACACCTTCGACCAACCATACTTTTACTTCAGCAATTTTCATATTATCTAACTTATTTTAAATGTAACATTCCCGTATCCCGTTTCACATATCCCGCATCCCGAATCACATGATCCCAAATGTATCCCATGCTTCCTGGGCTCCCATGCCGCCTTTGATCGCTTCGAATACCTGCTTCTCTCCATAGGCTTTTTCCCACGAGCGAAGAAATACTTCCGCCTCGATCTCGTTCGGAATAATGCAGACGCCATCAAGATCACCAAAAACGATGTCACCTGGCCGCACACGCACGCCCTCGATCTCAATTGTGCAGCGATAATCAATCACCTTACCACGCGGACGCTGATCCTGAGCATAGCGCCCATACGAAAAACAAGGAAAGTTCTGCGCGAGAATGCCACGGGTATCACGCGAATAACCGTTCACCACCGCACCCACCGCACCGCGATTGCTCGCCGCCATACTCATCAACTCGCCCCACAAGGCGTAGTTCGGAGACGAGCCTGTGCAAATATAGACCTCGTTCTCACGCAAATCATCCAACGCCTTAAGCATCAAACCGAAAGGCTGATTTAAGTCACCGCCGGCACGACCAGGCCCCTCACCTCCAAAATCGTCTGCCTCCAACACGGGCATCGCACGACCGACCACCACCAGATCCTCACGCAACGGCATGATTTGAGGCGGAAGGAATTGATGCGTGTATCCCATCAAATCCATGACATCACCGACAACAGCGGAAAACAGCCCCTCGCGTATCAGCGTAAAAAGCGCGTTATCATTATTGTAACTGGGAATCTCTACTGTGTCCATGCCAGCAAGATGCCGCGCAAGCCTCGAAACAACAAATAAAAATGGAACAGATATATGACGCCATTTCGGTCAAACGGCTAATAATCCTTCAGAAGTCGGAGGTCAGACACTGTCTGATACGCGCAATCCTCATAGAACCTTCAATGCATCGGTCGAATACGGGTTCTTCGCATTTTTGCCCCGCATATCCTTCACCTCTGGATAGCTTTTCAGGAAGTTATTTTCGTCGATCAAATTGATGAAGTAATGCGTGGTGCCTGCGGGCAATTGAGCGCTCACTTTCGCGCCGGGCATCAGCGTTGCTGATTGGCGAAACCACTCTTCATACACATGCCCACCATTGAGCGTATAAATCAAATTAGCGCGCTGCACTTTGGCTCCGTGTTCCTGGTATGTGAATTCGACGCGATCGCCTTGCTGGGCGTGCGATAAGATCGTGCAGACCTTGTCCTTGTTTGCGAGCGGGTGCTTGAAATCCGGATTGTAATACGGATAGCTCGCCTTCATTTCGGTCAGGACTTGGGTCAACTTGGCATTCAGCGCTTGCGCCTTTTCTGGCATCGTGACCGCTAGATTATTGGCCTCTTCGATATCGCCACGCTGTTGCTGCCCGTCTTTGGTTTCGTAGAGTCGATACAGTTCAAACTCGGGGGCGTGCCGATTCCCCACATGGTCGTAGTTACGCACCAGCTTCCAATCGCCGACGCGAATCGTGCTTTCGAGGGCGACACTGTTCGGAAAGTGCCAGACCATGGTATCGCGCACGGAGCCATCGGCTTCGCGCACTAGACTTACATTCGCGGAATCCCCTTTCAACAAAGCACTCAGGTCTGCTCCGTCCAACTGTTTACTGTCAGGCTGATCGATGCCCGTCAGCGAGAGAATGGTCGGATAAAAATCGAGTCCATTCACCATTACATCACTCTGCACATTGGCTGCGATCCCTGGTCCACGAATGATCAACGGCACACGCGTGCCACCTTCCATTGCGGAGATCTTACCACGCGCCAGCGGGAAATTATCGGTAATAATTTCGCCGGGATGCCGCTCCATGCCTCCATTGTCGGAGGTGAAGATCAAATACGTGTTTTCACTCAACATATGCCCCGGCCAACGTGGGTCCTCGGTCTCATCGAGATATTTCAATAAGCGCCCCACATAGTAATCCAACTCCTCGACCATTGCGCAGTAGAATGGATTGGTCTGCCCCTCGCCCTTCCACTCGTTCGGATTCTCTGGCAACTCAACGCCCAGCTTATCAACATACTTCTGAAGCAATTCTTCACTGCGTGTATGAATGGGCGTGTGCACGAGCCATGTCGCATAATAGAGAAAAAACGGTTGGTCGGCATGCCCGTCGATAAACTCCATCGCATCTTCACTATTCTGATGATACGGAAATCCGTTCTCATCCAAGCGATACGGATCGCCCTCTTCGCGCGTGGCAAAGCCCGTCAAGCGATGCGGCGTCATTCGTCGGGTCGTGCCTAAGTTATGACGCGTCCAATCAAAGCCCTGGTCTTCCGGTTGCGGGTAGGCATTATGATTGATCGCCATGTGCCACTTACCGCAATGCCCAGTCGCATAACCATTCTGCTGTAATACCCTGGCAAGCGTTCGCTCGCCTTCGGGCATACGCCCACTATACCACGGAGGCATCATACGATGCAGCTCCTTGTTATACGGAGTTGGCGGACCGCCACCGACGACGTGCGTCTTCTGCGCACGCGCAGGGTGGTTGCCGCTCATGATCGCGCACCGCGTCGGCGCACAAGTCGGCGCAGGCGAATAGGCCTGCCAAAACATCACGCCTTGCTTTGCTAGCGCATCAATATTCGGCGTCTCCATCGGCGACGGCTCGTCAATATCGTAACATTTCACGTCCTGCCAACCAAGGTCATCGGTGAGTAATAAAATGACATTCGGCTGCTCTGGTCGCGTTGCAGCAGA
>JAQXBA010000040.1 GCA_029252625.1 Opitutia bacterium
GGCAGACGTAGGTCGAGTAAAATGAGGTCGGGTGTTTTGCCTGCGGGCATTGCCTTGAGCTCGCGCAGTGCGGCTTCCGAGGTGCCAAATTGACTAATCAGTTCGACATCACTCTCGGCTCCGAGTGTGAGGGTAATGATGTCGCGGTAGTCGAGGTTGTCCTCGACCAGTGTAATGCGGATTTTTTTGGTCATGATTTTCTTTTGTGAGCGTATCGGGTCTTAAACTGCAGGGTGACTCGGGTGCCGCCGTCAGGTAGGCTTTCGGTGGTGAGCGTTGATTTAAGTAGCCGCGCCCGGCGTTTTAGTGACGCGGGGACCTCGCCGTTCAAGCCATGGCCGTTATCGGTAATCGTTAGGGTGACCTTGGTCTCGCCTGCAATGAGGTGGGTCGTGATCTGCGTGGCCTCGGCATGGCGGATGATGTTGGTCAGGCATTCCTTGTAGAATAGGAAGAGGTCGATGCGTCTGCGCGGCGAAATGTCCTGGAGGCGCACTTCCTCCTTAAACGAAAGGTCATGCTGGTGGTCGGTGGTGAGACGTGTCGCGGTCCGGCGCATGTCTTCGGCGAGGTGATCGTAGAGACCTTTGGACTCCAGCATGTTGGTGCAGTATTTGGTGGCGGCGGCGGTGCGTTCCGTCAGCGATCGCATGCGTTGCATGAGTGTATCCAGCAGCTCCGGGTTATCTTTTTCGCGGCGGACAAAGTCGCTGAGTAGCCCGATCGCATGGAGATTTGCACCCAGCTCATCGTGCAGGTCGGCGGCGATCTGCTCGCGGGTGCGATGGATCGCGCGTTGGCGCAGTGAGCGGTTGATCAGGATGATGAAGCCGATGACGACCAGTAGCAGCGTCGCTAGCCAGATCATCAGCCGGAGGTTCGTTTTTTGCTGCGTATAGCGTTGATTCAGTTCGGTTGCTAGGAAGGGGCGTTCGTTATCCAGCTCATGGCGGCGGGCCAGTTGGGCCATCCATTCGCGGGTGGTGAGGATACGTCCGTAGAAATTACTACCGTCCGTCAGTAGCGAACTGGGGCGATTCGTGTTTAATAACTGAGTGGTCACAGGCTTTTCAATTGCGACGTTTTTACCGAGGGAAAACAGTTCAATTTCCGCGAAGCCCACCTTGGTTCGTGTCCTCTGGTCATCATGGAGGAGGTAGGGTTCTAGCACGGTCAGGCGGACATAACGGCAGGGCGTTTCAGGGAAGGGGTGCACTAGGATGGGGCCTACATCGTAGATGGACGCTTTGAGATATTCCATTAGTGGCACGGCATCGGAGAAGTCGGCTTGTTGGGCGCCTTCCACGATGAAATGCTCGGGCAGGCCAAATCCGCTGGTCGTGCTCTGTGGTGCGGTGTCGCTTTGTTCTACAGTGTGGAGATGGATTCGGGATAAGGGCACGACCACGTGGAGGTCGATGGTGATCGATGGTGCTGTATTTAACGGTGCCCCGTTGAAAAAGGCGACCGCTTTGTCTCCCTGCCCGGTGTCCATTTGATAGGGCACGAAGCCATCGACCAGAAATTCTTTTTTTCGTGCAAGAAGCACGGGAGCATCGAAGTACTGGTCTGCTGCTGGCAGGATTACGGGACGGTGGATCGCGACATTTTCTTCACCGCTAAAGATCAGGAGTTCTGCCAGTTCAAGGTTGAATTGACCATCGAATTGACGCGCCGCGAGCTTGGTGACCTCGAGTCGCACCCAGGATGCCGTGATGTCGCAGGCAATCATCAGCGGCGCAATGCGCGGGAGCAGACGGTCTTGTTCGCTGAAGGAGGCGATCACCGTGCCAGCGGAATTAGCATCCGTGCCAGCCAGAATCCGGAAATTCACCGGAAATCCATCTGCTTGGAATCCGCTTTCTGTGTCGCGCCAGATGGCGGGCACCAATACGATTTGGTCGATGCGAGTGGCTTGCTCCAGTTCGACCTGTACCCATTCGAGTTGATCCGCATCTGAATGTGTGGGCGAGCGGTAGCCAATGGAGCCAGTTCCGCTGCGCGGGTTGAAGCGAGCCAGTTGGTCCAATTCGGCGTCGATCGCCTCTAGGTGCTGCTCTAGTTGAGTGGTAGAGAGCTGCTCCAGCGGTTCCTGCGGCGAGCTTGTCACAGCCGATAAGGTTCCGACGAGTAAGTTTGTCAGACAGAGGATAGCAATTCGGTGCATATTTAATTCGATGTAGATGACAGTGGTGTGTGTGACCACCATGTCCAGTCTAAGCAAGTGCTTCCGCCGTCACGCAATCGCGTGATAGACAGCTTAGTCTCTATTTACTATGATACCGTGCGATAACTGATTTAGCCATACTATGAATATACTGCTCTTCTGTTCTTCGCTTTTGTTGGCGTCCTCGCTTAGTGCGGCATCCAGTTGGGTGCCGATCTTTAATGATCCTGCAGTGGCGTCGAAACATGTGAAGGCGATCAATGCAGCGCTACCGCACGCAGCAATCGTTGCGCCTGAAGCTGCGCGACGTGTCTTGGTCTTTAGTGCCACCGCAGGGTATCGTCATCCTTCCATTCCGACCGGTAAGCTTGCACTGGAAAAGCTCGGTGCCTCAACGGGAGCCTACGCGACGGTTGTCAGCGATGATCCATCGAACTTCGAACCGGACGCACTGCAGGGCTTCGATGCCGTGGTTTTACTGAGTCCTTCAAAAGATTTCTTTATGCCACCGAGTAAGCAGCGCAAAGATTTTTCACAGGAAGACTGGGCATGGTTGCAGGCTCGGCACAATCGGTTGGTGGATAATTTGCTTGAGTATGTAAAGCAGGGGGGCGGACTCGTTGGCATCCACGCGGCCACCGATGCTTGTTACAAGCATTCGGGCTATGGCGCGGCCATGGGTGCGTATTTTGACGGACACCCATGGATGGCGAGTCGCACGGTGACGATCAATGTCGAAGAACCCGATCATGCACTACTTCAGCCAGTGTTTGGTGGGGAGTCCGATTTTAGAATCAAAGATGAAATTTATCAGTTCAAGGATGAGCCGTATTCACGCGAGAAGCTACGCATCTTGTTGAGTCTTGATGTGGAGTGCAGTGACCCGCCCACCAATAAGAGGGTGCCTATGCGCAGAGCCGATGGTGATTATGCGGTCTCTTGGGTGCAGGGTGTTGGCAAGGGGCGTGTCTTTTACTCAAGCCTCGGGCACAACCATGAAATTTACTCCAACCCGATCATGTTAAAGCATTACCTCGCTGGTATCCAATTTGCTTGTGGCGATTTGAAAGCCGATGTGAGGCCAAGCGCGACCATCGCGGTCCCGCATCTTCCTTCACGAGACTGAAGACTAGAAGGGGATTAAAAACGTATGAGCCTACACCCATTTATCAGTACGTTCGCAATCATCGCATTGCTAGTTTCAAGCTTCGTGTGTGTCGGGGCTGATACCTCAAAGCTCAAAGAGCAAGGTTCGGCGCACGGTAAATATCCTGAATTCTCATGGGATCATATTCCACGGTATATGCACGTTTGGAAACAGACGGACTTTACGGGTGAAGAACTCGATTATTTGGCACAGTTCCCGCTCATTACATTTGAGAAAGCAACGGGCGTGCGGGGCAGCAATGTTCAAAAGGGCACTTTAAAAGCGGCTCGTGGAGTGAAGGCGCGCAACCCAGAAGCGAAGATTCTTTATTACAAAAACATCGTGATCGATTGGGGCGGCAGTGCTGCGTCTAAAGAGTTAAAAACGATCCAGGGCGCGTATCTACAAAGTAAAGACGGCAGCCATGCGACCTTTAGCCAGAACAGCTCAATACAGTTTTTTGATATCGGTTTGCCGGATGTTCGAGCCTGGTGGATGAAAGATGCTCGCAGGATGCTGGACGACCTCTCGATTGATGGGATTTTTATTGATGCCAATATCAAGGTGCTTGTGGATGGGTATTTTCTGCGTCAGAAAAAAGTGGGAGCCGAGCAATACCAGCGACTAAAGGATGGCTATGGCCAACTGCTCACGCAGATTGATGCGGAGTTTCGCTCGGATAATATTGTTTTGGGCAATATCATTCGTGCGCGTTTAAAGAACGGGGGATTGGATTATCTGAGTTATTTTGATGGCTCCTATTTCGAGGGATTTGAGCATAATGTGGGCGGCGTCTCTAGGCCCGACTATATGGCGAAAGGAATCGAAGCGGCGCAGACTGCCGCGCGGCAGGGGAAGATTCTCGCCTTTACGCTTGGAGTCCAAGAGGCCCTCAAGCAAAGCAATGGCGCCGAGCTTGATCGTAACGAAGCCCTCCGTGCGCGTGTGAATTATGCTGCAGCTCTATTTTTAATTGTCGCTGAGAAATACAGTTATTTCTTACCCGTGGATCAGATGGGGGTGGTGACCAGAGGTGGAAAGCAGTCCAACCAGCTATGGATGCAAACACTGCCGATCTTTAAGAAACGATTAGGACCGCCTAAAGGCCCCGCGACTAAGAATGGCTACATCTATACACGCGAATTTGAACACTGCTCGGTATGGCTGGATATCGAAAAGGAAGTCGGGGAATTGACTTGGAGATAAGCTGATAGATACGCGGAATTAAAGCGATCTAGGCGCACGCATCGGGCGGTGCATTATCGCAACTGATTATGGTCTCCTTGACTAGATCTCGAGCGAATTATCCTCGGTGGCGGCATCATGGGCGCGCCGGATCTAGTGCTGGCGAGCTTCCGTAAAACCGTGTCTGACTTGGCGTGGGCCGGAGAAGGACGAGTGGAACTCGTTCAGACGGAATGTCTGGATAATGCCGCTTTGATTGGTGCCGCAGCGCTCTTTTAGTTGGGTGGTTTTACTTGGAGGTTGAACGTCAGGTGTTGAGCGTTGGACGTTTGATCGAAGCGTTTTTCACTACAGCGGTTTATCAATTTTTGTAGCCTAGGGCTTCTTTACGATAGCGCCCCGGTGACATGCCGGTTACTTGCCGAAGTTTAACCCCATTAAATTTTTCAGAGTGACGCATATCCATAAATTAAATGCGCAAATTCATGTATATTGGATTCTTAGCTTCTGTTAGTATGCCGACTCCTACCAAATTTAACCTCAATAAATGAAACCTTTGATAACGATAAATCAATCAATCCTAACTGGAGTTTTCGCCACCGTCGTTGTCGGCCTGATGGCGTCCGCTAGTCTTTCTGCAGCCACGATTGTGGAGTACACTTTTGACTCGAACACGAGTGCCACGACTGTGGATGCAAATCTGGATCTCGCAACTGTAATTTCTGGGGGTTCCGGGATAACGGCTCCGACTCGATCGGCCACGGATGGGGGCACCACTTTTGTCAGAGCGAGTGATACGTCTACCACCACTCTCACTGTAGGCACTGCGATCACCAATAACGATTACCTCTCATTCAGTGTTGATGTTGCTGCAGGATATCAGATGGATCTGACGTCGCTTGTCTTTGACTTTGGGTATACCGCTGGTGCTAATTACACTCCTGATAAGCAGTTTAAGGCATACTTGTTTACATCTGTGGATGGGTTTGTTGACAGCGGTGATATCGTCGGCTCTGACACTATTATTGTAGATCAGGAAAACACTGGAATTCAATGGCCGGGGGAAGATACGACTATTGCACTTTCCGATGCGAGATTTCAAGGCCTCACAGGCAGCACTGAGTTTAGAATTTACTTAGCAGATACTACCGGTGACAGCAATCATATCCACCGCTTTGACGACATTACTTTGAACGGTGAAGTTGCAGCAATTGTTCCAGAACCTGGCAACTTCGCTTTGATCGGTGGTCTGTTGGCACTCGGGTGGCTGATGATACGCCGCCGGGCATAAGTTGTACCTTATTTTCAGGGGATATCTGTTAAAGAACAGATTTATATTAGGGGAAGACGTCCGGCGCAATCCGGGCGTCTTTTTTATATCTGGATTCTTTTGAGGGTAGGACGCGTCTCTCGCAGAGGGCGCGTTTACGTCGTGTTCGGTTTTGTACTTCCTAACACGGCCTTTGCTACGCAAAGAACCGCGTCCTACACTGAGTTGTGTTCCATGCGAATTGTGTTGCGTGCCGAATTATGGTGTAGGACGCGCCTCTCGCAGAGGGCGTGTTTTGGTACCATGATCACCAAAGCAATTTCGAATGGGCATCAGACCCGAAGCAAAAGATCCTAAAGTTTGGCCAACACTAAAGTTGTCACTGCTACCTTTGCTCCATTTTGTAGTCCATGGCTTCTTTGCGATAGCGCCCGGGGGAGATGCCGGTCTCTTTTTTGAACACGTTGCCTAGGTAGGTATAGGAGGTATAGCCACAGGCTTCTGCGATGTCCTGCATCGGTAGGTTTGTCTCTGCGAGTAGTTTTCGTGCGCGCTGGATGCGGATGTGGCAGATCTCTTTTGCGGGAGAGCGCCCAAGAAGACTCTTGAATTTACGTTCGAGTGCTCGGCGAGCCATGGGGACTTTTCGAAGTATATCGTCGACGGTTATATTCTCACAGGCGTGTGCCTGTAGATATTGGATCGCTTGTAGTGTTTGTGGATCATCAATTGCTAGGACTTCAGTGGACAGGCGCTCAACGACTGTTTCAGGGGTGATGAAGGTGGCTTCTTTGGGGACTGTCTCGTCTTGAATTAGCTGGTTTAGGAGACTGGCTGCTTTATAGCCGATTTGTTGCGCCGGGGTCAGGATGCCGGATAATGCGGGGTGGCTTGCGTCGCTGAGCAGCTCATCGTAATCGCCACCCAGTATGGCCACGTCGTGGGGGACTTGTAGGCCGGCCTTGCGGCAGGCTAGGATGAGGTCTCGCCCGACTTCGAAACCCCAAGTGTAGATGCCGATTGGTTTTGGGAGGTCTTGCAGCCAAGCGATGAGTTTTTGTTGCGAAGGATGCCATAAGTACGCATTGCAGCGTGTTTTCTTATTCGGATAGACGTGGCATGTCATACCGTTGCTTGAAACCGCGTGTTCAAATGCATGTTCATGTTGTTTGACGTAGTCGAGGTGGCGTGGCCCGACGTAGGCGAAGTGTTTCAGTGCACGGCTCTTGAAATGTTCGACTGCCAATGCCGCGCTAGCTTCCTGATCGATGCAGACGCGCGGGAATACGCTCTTTCCGAATTCGATACCGGAAATGTTAACTACAGGGAGTTTGCTGGACTTGAGTTCGCTCTGTAGCTGCTCCGTCGAGACACGAGCGATGACTCCGTCGAACTGCTCGTCAGCTGGTAGAGAGAACCTTTCATCCTGCCCTTTGGGTGCGATCCAGACATCCCATGGGCCATGCTGAATGGAATAATCCAGAATGCCGCGGATCGTTCGGCGGCCCCAGCTGGTCGCGGTATCAACTAAAATTGCAATGCGTGGTGTTCGTGAGCTCATGGGGTAAGAGGGGGTAGTAATTGTGTAGTATTTTCATGGTTTTTCTCATCGGTCAAGCGGTGGTCGCGAATTCATAAAAAGTTTACGCAAAAACGTATATTAGAAATAACCTCATTTCTGCTATTTTAGGACGGTTATATAGTCCTCATCCGCTGTGCATCCTTTCTTTTTTGGGTGTGTTCACGGCTGACTGAGAGGATTCGTCTTTCTTAAATTCCATAAATTATTATAAAATGTGTCATATGCGTATCTTAAATTCTAAAGGACTTTTAGTCGTATACTTGTTCTATGTATCTGCTGTTTCGGTGGCGTTGGGCGCGGACATTAATTTGGCCGAAACCGCGACCGTTTCTGTGAGTAGTCATCGAGACGGATATGTGGCCGAAAAGGTCAACGATGGCGTCGTTAGTGACGCCTCCCGCTGGTTGGCGGCCGAGGGTGACTCTAAGCCGTGGGTTGAGCTGTGTTTTCCGCAACCCACCACGGTCGGTATGATCGATGTCTTTTCCGGATGGAAAACTGCCGATAGCTTGAAGGCGTTCGATGTTGCGGTTGAAGTGGACGGAGCGTGGCAGCGTTCAGCGGATTGGCAGGTTCGGCAGAACACGCAAACGTCCAAGCGGGTTTATATTGATCGACAGCGCGTGGCCAAAATCCGTCTGGAATTGTTGAAGCGCGGCGCGGCACGTATCCGTGAAATCGCGGTGTATGACAACAAGGAAGCGCTGGGGTTGAAAGATATCGGAGAGAGTGGAAATGAAGCTGCGGCTTATGAAATCAACTTCAAGCAACATCAGATTGGTGTGAATCAGGTCGGCTATTTTACGGAGCGCCCCAAACGTTTCACCGCGCCGTTATCGGCCGACGGCACCGCGTTTACGGTTCGGCAACAGGGGCAGAATGCGGTGCTCTATCGCGGCGTCATCCAGGGCGGGTTGGGTGATTTTACCGCGTTTAAACCAGCCGACTCCGACGTGTATTATGTGATCGATTTGAGCGGAGGCGAACTTGATCCGAATCGCAGCGATCCCTTTCTCATTCGGAAAAACATCGGTCAGGAGCACTATTGGCAAGCGGCGACCGATTTCCTGAATGATGTGCGTTCAGTCACGGGCACTCATCCTAGTGCTTATGGCGGTTGTTCCTTCCGTGATGGCACCTATTACGATGCGATCGTGCCAGCGCTGGTGCAGTTTTATCTCTCCGACCCGCAGTTCATTGAGGCGATGCCGCGCCAGATCGATTGGCAGGCTGACAAAGCGCGTGTCAATGCAGCTGACTTTGTTTTTATTCCAGATGGAGCTTCCGGTGGTGTGATGGATGCGGTGCGCGGGTATTACGAACTCGAAGCACCCAAGGCAGATGCGCCGGACGTGGTGAAACTGATTCACTGGGGCGCGGGCTATATTTTGATGCGGCCCAATGGCCGCGACCCGAGCGCGAGTGTCGGCAACGATGCCAGCGCGATTGAGCCGCAGACGGTCGAGCAAGTGGCTTACGTGCTTTGGGCATGGCCGGTGTTGAAGCAATGGCTGCCGCAATCCTTCTATGACCAGTGCCGCGACTTCTGTTTCAAATTTTGGAACCCTGAAGGTGGCCCGCGGGGGCACTTTACTCAAGGTGGTTCGGCTAGCAAAAAAGGGTCGAGTGCGCTTGATATTAGTCCTTGGTGGAACGCGGAAACCTATATGACGATCGAGTCGTTCGATGAGAGAATACATAACCCGGGCCACATGCATCCATTCAAGGGCCGCCACGCGCCGGGCCATTCGATTGTGCCGAATCTGCTTATGCATGAAGTTGCGTTGCGCGAAGGGCGCGACGATGCCGACATGTATCTGGATGCAGCCGTGAAACAGGCGGACTGGATTATCAAAAATCTAGACTGGAACGATCCGCGCACCACCAAAGGCCATCGCCTAGCTGAGCACCGGACGATTCCGAATCTGGTTTGGCTGCTGCAGAAATATCCGCAGCAGGCTCCAGACGGTTTGCAGGAAAAAATCACCGAATGGGCACGCGTTGCTGTCAGTCGCTCGCACAACCTCTGGGACTTCCGGAAATTCAGCGACGATATGTGGACGATCCCAGGCATGAATGAGGTCGGCAACTCGCTGAGTCTGCCAGCCATCGCACTCTCCGCCTCCTGGGTGGTCGAGGATCCTGTGCTGAAACAGGAGCTTGAGCGCATCGCCATCGCGTCGATCGATCACGTCTTCGGCCGCAACCCGATGCTGCATGCCGCACCGAGTCATCCGAAACAAGGCTTCCCCGAGGTCGAGCGTGGCTGGCCGAAGCATTACAAAGAAGATGTCTGTGCACGCTTGGAAGCCGTCCGAGGCAATATCGCCACACTGCCGGGCAGCGAGATGTATCCCTTTCAACCAGGGAAAAGTTTTCGCCATCTGGAAGGCTGGGCCAACTACGGCGCCTCTTGGTGCATCAGCTTGAGCTATTTACAGTTCGATGCGGCTCAGACAACGCCCGACTTTTACCAGTCGATGCCTGACCTGGGCACGGCCACAGTGAAATTTGGTAGTGTCCATGGTGAGGAGGAGATGGTGCACACCTCGGGCACGCGTGAAATTAGTCGAGTCTATCCGCATCTCACGACCTATTCGCAAAGTCGAAAGGACGGGGCGTTCTTTAAGAAGGGGCATGAGGAATGTGGCATCGGCGCGGTGATTCCCTGGGCGGAGAAGTTATGGATGATCACCTATGCCCCGCACATGCCGCGTGGCTCGGATCATAAACTTTACTCGATCGATGATGATTTGAACATGACGATTCATGCCGAGAGTGTCGGGGGGACTCCGGCGGCACGCATGATCCATGCCGAGTCGCAACAGCTGTTTATCGGGCACTATGCCATCGACAGGGAAGGCCATATCCGAGTGATCAGCCCGGAGAAGATGCCCGCACGCGTTACCGCGATCATGCGTCACCTGACCGACCCTGAGAACTACGTCTATCTCTACGACATGGAGAACATGTTCTATGAGATAAACGTGCACACGCTTGAATTTAAGAAGCTATTCCATGACCCCATCCCGGGGTATCACGGCAAGGGTGGATTCACTTCGCAAGACAAGGTGGTCGTGAGTAATAATGGCGAAAGCGTGGAATCAGGGAAGCATTGGAAGGTGTCTCCGGAATTCAAAAACATAGGCCCCGAAGACCGAGGCTGTCTGGCCACTTTTGATGGCACCACTTGGGAGATTATTGAGCGCCGCCAGTATACAGAAGTGACTGGTCCCGAAGGCGTCTTGCCGACATCGGAAGGCAACAACGATCCAGTCTGGGCGATTGGTTGGGATAAGCGTTCTTTGCGTCTGCAGGTCATGGAGGACGGAAAGTTCAAAACCTTTCTCCTGCCAAAAGGGTGCCTCAATAATGATGCCAGACACGGCTGGTTCACTGAATGGCCGCGCATCCGGGACATAGGGGAAGACGACCTGATGTTGGATATGCACGGCCTGTTCTTTAAGTTTCCGAAGGATTTTACCGCAGCCAACAGCGCTGGTATCGAGCCGATCGCTAGCCACATCCGTTACATTCCGGATTTTTGTAAGTGGAACGGTCAACTGGTGCTGGCCACCGATGAAGCCAGCATCCAGGGCAATCCGTTGACTGGGCAGCCTCAATCCAACCTCTGGTTCGGCGATGTCGAAGATCTGAAAGAGTGGGGGCCACGCAATGCCGCCGGTTCCATTTATATGCAGGACTCAGTTCAGGCGGACGTGGCATCCGATCCCTTTTTAATCAACGGCTTTCCGCGACGGGTCGTGCATCTGGCATCTGACCATCCGGTGCGCTACACCCTGCAGATTGACTGCGAGGGGAAGGGGAACTTCATCGACTACAAGAGTTTTGAAGTCGACGGATACCTCTCCCACCTCTTCCCTGATGATTTAGATGCTCAGTGGATTCGGGTCAAAGCCGACCGGGACTGCAAGGCGACGGTTTCCTTCCATTTTTCGGACAACCGTTACCGTGATGCGGCCGAGGGTGCTGAGCTTTTTAAGGCACTCGCTGAGGTCGACGACACGGATGTGAATAGTGCGCTACTCTTTCCGGCCAAACGGAATCGTCACCTGCGGGTGATCAATGGGGAACAGTTCTACGACTTCACTCAGTTCGGCTTCGACTTCAAAACGACCGAACCGTCACCCGAACTGAAACAGAAATTGACTGTGCATGCGGAATTTCAGGTGGATGAGGCTTCCGTTATTCTCATTAGTAAAGAAAACCGCGCCATCGTCGGCAAGTCAGGCAATCATACCCGCCTGCGTTTGCCGAAAGGGCCGGCCGCGTATGACAGACCTTTTGATTTCGGGCATCCGCGTATGCACCGCGAGGTGGAGTCGGAGCGGCTGATGGCGAATATCCATGGCACCTTCTATGAAGTTCCGTTTTGGGTAGTCGGACAAGCCCCGCTCTACACGAAAATGCGCCCGGTCTGCACCCATAATAAGCAGATTAGTGACTTCACCACCTGGAACGGACTGCTCGTTCTGGCCGGATTGAAGGGCGATGCCAAAGCATCCAATCATATCTATAAATCCGAGGATGGAAAAACCGCACTCTGGTTTGGCGGGATCGATGATCTCTGGAAATTTGGCAAGCCCGTGGGGGTAGGAGGCCCGTGGAAACAGAGCGACGTGAAGGCCGGAGTGCCCTCTGATCCGTATCTGATGACTGGATACGACAAGAAGACGCTCGAACTGACCGCTGACCGTGATTGTACCATAACGGTTGAAGTCGATGTGGATCACTGGACCGGGTTTCATAAATACAAAAGTTTCAACATCGAGGGGGGGCAGACACTGAGTTACGAATTTCCGCCGAGCTATGCTGCCCATTGGGTCAGAGTGAAATCTGACAAGGACGTCAACGCCACTGCGTGGTTCATTTACGAATAGAAAATTATGCCAATCGCTGACTGGACCGTTCTAATTGCTTACCTGGTAGGCACCGTATTACTCGGTGTGATCTTGGGGAGGCTTGTAAAGAATTCTTCCGACATGTTTAGTGCCGGGGGCACTTCACCATGGTGGGCGAGTGGCTTGAGTGCGTTTATGACGATGTTCTCTGCCAACACTTTTGTGGTGTGGGGGAGCATCGCTTTTGACGTCGGCATGGTGGCGGTGATGATCAACCTGATGTATGGCGTCGCGGCGCTGTTGGTCGGCGTCTTTGTCGCAGGTCGCTGGAAAGGCATGGGCATCGAAACACCGGCGGAATATGTCCGCTTACGATTCGGTAAGGGTGCGCTGCATTTCTATACGTGGTCGATGATGGTGCTGCGGGTCGTGGGCACCGCTGCGGCGCTATATGCGCTCGCTAAGATACTGGTGGCGTTGATGCCGCTGGACGAAGGTAATATGCTGCGCGACCCGGAAACTGGGAATCTCTCGCTGCGCTGGGCGATCCTGATCTTTGGCTCGGTGGTGGTGCTCTATACCATGATCGGCGGGCTGTGGGCGGTGCTCATGACGGATGTGCTGCAGTTTATCATTCTAAACTTAGCGGTCTTGTTTGTCGTGCCGCTGGCACTCCATCAGGTGGGCGGCTTGGGCGGATTCATTGAGGCCGCGCCCGAAGGGTTTTTCGATTTAGTGAAAGAGGAAAAATATTCCGTCTTCTTCTTGGCCGGATGGGCGGCGATTCATTTCTTCATGATTGGGGCGGAGTGGGCGTTTGTTCAGCGTTTCCTTTGCGTGCCCACCAAGAAAGATGCGCGCAAGAGCACGTTTCTTTTTGGGGCACTGTATCTCTGTAGCCCGCTGCTATGGCTGCTGCCACCGATGATTTATCGTGTATCCAATCCCGGCGCGGATGCCGAGCAGGCGTATATTCTGGCCTGTCAGTCGGTGCTGCCGATCGGCATGGTCGGGCTGATGCTCGCGGCGATGTTCTCGGCGACCGCTAGTATGGTCAGTTCGCAGCTGAACGTGTTTTCCGGCGTGCTGACGCATGATATTTATAAGCCATTGGCTAAAGCGAGCACTGCTAAATCGCTGCTGCGAGCGGGGCGTATTTTCACCGTGCTACTCGGAATACTACTGATCGGGATTGCGCTTCAAATTGAAAAGCTCGGTCAGGTGAAGGATCTCATTATCAGTATTACCGAATTGATGGTGGTGCCGCTGCTGGCTCCCTCGCTGTGGGGCGTCTTCAGCCGTAAGATCAGCGGGCGTGCTGTCTGGATCACCGGGCTGAGTGGTTTTGGATTAGGTGTGTTGATTCGCTTTGGCTTCGGTGCCGAGGGGTTCCTGAGCGGGATCGATTCGCTGGGCAGCATCAATGTATGGGTGATCGACCATGCAAATTTCCTGAAGACCTTTGTGGGCGTGATTTTTCCGGTGGCGCTGCTTGCCATTCTTGAATTTACCAGCCGGGGTGAAGACGCTGGTTGGAAAACCATTGCTGCGTTAACGCGTAAAGAAGACGAGGCCGAGGCGGCGCATGCGGTGCAATCCAATCCGATGGCGGCCAAAGTCGTCGCAGTCTGTTTGGTCGTATGTGGAGCGATGATGTTGTCGCTGATTTTGGTCAACGAAACCTCGCACGGAATCCTAGCCGCTTTTGGCGGCATTCTATTCCTACTGGCAGCGGTTATTTATTACAAAGTTCGGCGTGCTGTGTAGACGCCGAGTAACAATGGATATTATTATATGATTATTGAGACAGCTACAGAAAGCCTACGTGGTCTAAAATGTGAAAATTTAGCGGTTGATTTTGCCGTGATTGGTGGCGGTTTGGCTGGCGTCTGCGCGGCTGTGACTGCTGCGCGGCAGGGGCTCAAAGTGGCCTTGATTCAGGATCGTCCAGTGCTGGGCGGTAATGCGTCTAGTGAGGTGAGGTTGTGGAGCCTTGGTGCAACTTCGCACATGGGCAACAACAACCGCTGGTCGCGCGAAGGTGGACTGGTGGACGAAATCCTGGTCGAGAATACCTACCGCAATAAAGAGGGCAATCCGTTGATCTTTGATACCGTTCTGCTCGAATTCGTCATGCGGGAACCGAATATTCGGCTGCTGCTAAACACAGCAGTCTACGAAGTGGAGAAGTCGGCTCCCGACACACTTTCAAACGTCACCGCGTTCTGTAGTCAAAATTCGACCCGATATGTAGTGAGCGCACCCCATTTTTGCGATGCTTCTGGTGATGGCATCGTTGGGTTTCAAGCAGGCGCGGCGTTTCGTATGGGGGCCGAGAGCTCGGATGAGTTTGGCGAACACTTTGCACCCGACGAGAGTTACGGCGAACTGCTCGGACACACGATTTATTTTTACAGCAAGGATGTCGGCAAGCCGATCAAATACGTCGCTCCTGAGTATGCGCTAAAAGACATCACCGAGGTGCCGCGCTATCGAGATTTCGATGTCAAGGAGCACGGCTGTAAGCTGTGGTGGATCGAATACGGTGGTCGACGCGACACGGTGCACGACACTGAAGAGATCAAGCACGAACTCTGGAAGGTGGTGTATGGTGTGTGGGATCATATCAAGAATTCCGGCGAATTTCCCGAGGCCGAGAACATGACACTCGAATGGGTTGGAACCATTCCTGGCAAACGTGAGAGTCGCCGTTTTGAGGGGGACACCATGCTCATTCAACAGGACGTAGTTGAACAACGGATACACGAGGATGCCGTCGCCGTCGGTGGTTGGTCGCTCGACCTGCATCCGTCCGACGCGGTTTATAGCGAAAAGTCTCCCTGTAACCAATGGCACAGCAAAGGGGTCTACGGCATTCCCTATCGCTGTTACTACAGCCGCAATATTTCCAACCTGTTTCTCGCCGGACGTATCATCAGTGCCTCGCACGTCGCCTTCGGCTCGACCCGCGTGATGTTGACCTCTGCGCATGGTGGGACTGCCGTCGGCATGGCCGCAGCGCACTGCCTGCGCGATGGACTCAAGCCACGCGATCTCACAGTGCCCGCACGTATGGCCGCGCTTCAGAGCGCGCTCAATCGAGTCGGGCAGGCGATCCCCCATGTTCCCTTGGTCAATGACGGCGATCTGGCCCAGTCCGCGACACTTTCGTGTTCTTCAACCCTGAAACTTGTTGAGCTGTCTGCCGATGGCCCTTGGCTCGATCTGAAATACCCAGTGGCGCAGATGCTGCCTTTGACACCGGTCGACCGACCAACAGTCGCATTGAAGCTACGTTCGAAGGTGGCTGGTGAGCTGCGTGTGGCACTGCGAGTGAGCGAAAAAGCCAGCAACTTTACTCCGGATCAGACGCTTTGCGAACAGACATTTTCGCTGGTCAAAGGAGAGCAGACTGTCGAGTTCTTGATCACGAATGGGGTGGATGTTGATTGTTATGGATTCCTCTGTCTTTACGGCGCGGAAGGGATCGAAGTGATCTGCTCCGAGCAACGTGTGACTGGACTGATGACGGTCTGGAAAAAGTTTAACCACGCGGTTTCTAATACCGGAGAACAGGTTCCTCCAGAGGGGATCGGTATTGACCGCTTTGAGTTTTGGGTGCCGGATCGTCGGCCTGCCGGACATAATCTGGCCTTCCGTTTGTCCTCACCACTTAAAGCCTATGAACTAGGAAATGTCACGAACGGCAGCTTTCGACCGGTGACGGCTAGCAATGCATGGGTGGCCGACTGGAGCGATGCGTCTCCGCGGCTCGAATTGACTTGGGATCGTGCGCAGACGATCAGCGAAATAGCTCTGCATTTCGATACCGACTTCGACCACGCCATGGAAACGGCGCAGTGGGGGCATCCTGAAGACGTGATGCCGTTTTGTTTGCGTGAGTATGTGATCCGTGATGCCGATGGGCAGGAGTTGCACCGAGCCACGGGGAATTACCAGACTCTGAACCGTATCCAGTTTGACGAGCCCGTTTGCACCAGTGCTTTAACCATCGAATTCGCTCATCCGTCAGAGAAAGTTCCGGCCGCACTGTTCGGGGTGTGCGTTTATTAAAAAAAATAAGAATTAACAAATTGAACGCCTCACACTATTATAAAATCGGGTTGGTCCCGGCCTGCAGCCTCGCTTGTTCGATCACATCAGCTGTCGAACCAACAACCTTAACGGACGCCCTCTATACTGGATTCGTCAATCCGGCGGATGAATATGGCCCGCGCACTTGGTGGCACTGGTTGAATTAAAACGTCACAACATATGGGATTACCAAAGATCTGGAGGCCATGAAAGAAATGGGCTATAAGGGCCCGCATGAGCTTAACCTGGCGCAGGATGGGGAGGAGTGGACCTTTTGGGATTATGTGATGGGCTCGCCGCAGTGGATTGATAAGATGGTGCACGCCACCAATGAGTGTGAGCGTCTCGGACTGGATCTAAGTATGGGCAGTTACGCGGGCTGAATCTCTGGCGGGCCTTGGATGACACCGGAGCTTTCGATGCAAGACATCGTGTGGCATCACCTACATGTGGACGGCGGGGAAGAAGATTCTATTCAGCTCCCACAGCCTGCTATAAACCTAGGATATTATCGTGACATTGCAGTGCTTGCGTATCCTACGCTGCCTGGAGAATCGCAGTCGGTGGCTTCACTTAATCCGAAAGTCAGTTCGAATATGGACGGATTGGACTGGTCGGCAGCACTCGATGGAGACCCGACTTATGTCGATTTACCTTGATGGGAAGCGGGTTGAAGTACCACGCTACTTTGGTAATAAACACAATTACACCCGAGTTTCATCATCACGCGATCACGTTATAGGCAGAATGGGTTAATTCTGTTACTCTGAGGTCTTGAAATACGATATGAAAAAAATAATCAAACGAAGCGTCTATTGCCTGCCGATGCTGTTGGCATTGGTGGCGAATGCGGCGAAGCAGCCCGCCCAAAAGGTCGATGATCAGCCGAATATTATATTCATACTGACAGATGATCAGGGATATGGCGATATCGCGCGTCATGGTCATCCGTATCTAGAGTCGCCACACATGGACCAACTGCACGATGAGAGTGTGCGGTTCGATAATTTTTATGTCAGCCCGTCCTGCTCGCCGACGCGTGCGGCACTGATGACGGGGATGCACGAGTTCCGCAATGGGGTGACGCATACGCTGATCCCGCGCGAGCACCTCTTCAAAGACGCGGTGACGCTGCCTGATCTGCTCAAGACCGCAGGCTACAAGACTGGGTGGATTGGTAAATGGCATCTCGGCAATGCCACGGATTATTTCCCTGCGGATCGTGGATTTGATTGGTGCTCTACGAACGTCGGTGGCCCCCGTAAGCATTTTGACGTGGAGATGGTTCGAAATAATAAACGTTTCCCGACTAAAGGGTTTCGGGAAGATGCTTACTTTGATGAAGCCATGGCATTTATCGATGAGTCCGGTGACCAGCCGTTCTTTCTCTACCTCTGCACCTTTTCGCCACACACGCCATTGGATGCGCCGGTCGATTTGATTGAAAAATATAAGGCGATGGGGCTGAACGATACGCACGCCTGCTACTTGGCGATGATTGACAATATCGATCAAAACCTCGGCCGCCTGACGGCGTTCCTCAAAGAGCGTGAGCTGGAAGAGAATACGATTCTGATCTTTATGAACGACAACGGTGTCACTGAAGGACTCGATGTCTACAACGCTGGCCTGCGCGGTTGCAAGGCGACTTGCTGGGAAGGCGGGACACGAGCGATGTCTTTTTGGAAATGGCCCGGGCACTGGACCCCACGCACGGCCAATGATTTGACTGCCCATATTGATTTGCTGCCGACCTTGTGTGAGTTGGCGGGTGCCGAGATTCCCGAGGCGGTGCAGTCCGAGTTACAAGGCTACAGCCTGCTGCCATTGTTGAATGGTCAAGGGTGGACGCATCAGGATCGCTATTTATTTCATCATGTCGGTCGCTGGCCTAGCGGGTCTGCGGCCTCACACAAACATGCCATGGGGGCCGTTCGACAGGGCAATTACCTGTTGCTGCGCAGCGTGCCGTGCGATGATCCAGAATGTTCAAAATACAACAGCCAATGCACGACGCTCCGTGCGGTTCGCAACGGGCTGAAGACGACTACGTATGCGAACGGTACCGCGCAATACCACTGGGGGGTCACGCCAGCGGATCGCTGGGCGCTGTATGACGTGAAAAACGATCCAGGGTGTCAGAAGGACATCGCTTTACAAAACCCGGAACGTGTGAGCACGATGGTCGCCACCTACGATCATTGGTGGGATGAGCAATATCCGGTGATGCTGGCGCGTGGAGGCGATGCAGGTGATCCTCAGGCGAGTCGAAATGCGGCCTCACGTGCGAAACAGCATGCGGCAAAAGTGGCCGCAGAAAAGAAACGTAAAGCAATTAAATAGACGATGAAGATACTGATCACGATTACCGCATTTCTCATTGCCGTTTCAACGCAGGCAGCAGAATTCCATGTCGCCAAGAGTGGCAATAATACGAACGTCGGTTCTGTGACGAAGCCGCTGCTGTCGATTCAGCGGGCGGCCGACCTCGCGCAGCCGGGGGATACGATTACAGTGCATGCAGGCATTTATCGCGAGCGAGTCAGTCCGCCACGCGGCGGCACCTCCGATGCGCAACGTATCATCTATCGAGCAGCGCCTGACGAAGCCGTTGCTATCAAAGGCTCTGAAGTAATCACGGACTGGAAACAGGTGGCAAACGACACTTGGACGGTCACAATTCCCAACAGCTTTTTTGGCGACTTCAATCCCTACAGCGATTTGATTAAAGGGGACTGGTATCAGGCTAGTCAGCCGTATCACACTGGTGCGGTGTATTTGAACGGGCATTGGCTGAAAGAGGCCCCGCGCAAGTCGGCCGTTTTAGGCGGAGCCGATGCGAATGAAGTGGGCTCTGAGCTG
>JAQXBA010000059.1 GCA_029252625.1 Opitutia bacterium
CCATCATCAATAATAATGAATTCAAACTCTTTGAATGTCTGCGATAGAATGCTCTCTATCGCCTCTGCAAGAAACTTCTCACCATTAAATACGGCCATTACCACAGATACCAATGGTAAGTCTATCATTGAGCTTTCTTCTAAGGACATACTATGGCTTCTTCAAATTTCGGGCGAAAGCTCTACGATAGCATCCTCTTAAGATGCGATTCATGTAGGATTTACCCCTGCAAAAGATGTAACTGCATTTGGCATACAACACTTCGCGCGCAGGAATGCGAACAGCCGCTCGACACCAACCTGCTGGGCTCTTATGCCATCCCATACTTAGCGCCTCATTAAACGAGAACTCCACACCCCGAAATTCTGGCTCGTCTGGAAGGATTTCAGCAATTAAAGCGAGCGTATGCACTCTAAACCACGTCGGGAAAGTGCAAGAAACATTCGGACCAGCTTCGGTGCCGGGTATGCCCATATGTGATTGCGGCTGATCCCGATTATAAGGAAACCCCCCATCCGCATTTTGAGTCCTAAGAATATGTCGCTTACAGCGTCGCAATGCCTCACCAATTTCTGCCCGACGGTAATCATAACGCTTATAGCAATTAACCAGAATATCAACCGAATCAACATCCTCGCATGCGCCTCCATTCCCCTTTGGATTAAAGCCACCATCCAGATGCTGCAAGTCCAGAACAGTGTCGACTAAGCCTTCAGGGTTTACAATGGGGTGCTCTTCATGCCAGTAGAGCAGTAGTTGATGATAGCCTCCATACACTGCCGCAGCGTTTGAACAAGACCCATTTGATCCCCATAATGAGGTCAATGGATCAACTTCCGAATCTAGCCAGTCAAACCAATACTCTAACGCCTCTTCTGCTCCAGTAAGCTTCTCAACATCGCGAAGATAGAGAAGCATTTGCCCGACAAACAAGATATTGTTCCCCTCGAACCAAGCGTTCTCTAAATCACGCTCAGATAGCCACACCTCCAAGTATGCCAAATCGCAGAATTTATGAGCTCCTACAATAGGCCTCAATTCAATTCCGTGCTCTTGGCAAAAAGGCAAAACCGAGCAGGTCGAATGTAATGTCAGATGCTCTAAGTCATGCATACTGCCAGCTTCATGAACGAAAGCATTAAGCTCAGGTCCGGCAACAAGACCAGTCTCCGAAGACTGGCATGCTGCTATAAAACATAAAAGCTCGTCACCTAGTTCTTTGGTTTCCCCTAAGTATCCAGAAGTAGAATTGGCGTAGACAGTCCCATACAGCGTAATCCCACCACCACATGTTGATGTCGCAAAGAGCGAATCGTTCGAACAGTCTTTCAGATAACTGACTACATTGAGTAAAGATTCTTTCATTTCTAGCTATTGGTAGTTCGCAAGCCTACATAACTGTCGATAGACATCATCAACCACACCGGTCCGACAAACATAGTCAGCCTTGCTCGTCCGCCTCAGGGTCTTCTCCACATGGCTCCAACCTAATTCTAAATTACAAAACCTTTCGAGATCTGGAGCTACCTCACCACTAATTACTTGATCGTAATGAACAAACATCCAGGTCTCATCGGCCCACTCTATCAGGCGACTATAGTTTCTGGCAAATGCATATTCTAAATGCATTCCGTTAAACACTAACGGAGGAGTATAAATATCTTTCCCGTTCTTAATGAAGCTTGCGATTATCTTCTCTGGCTCACGAAAAACAACGAGATGACGAACACTCGCGTCTAGGGATTCACGCCATACAGGTAACGTCACACAAAACCGAGGATCTTTATAACAAAAGTCCTCCCTTCCGCCATAATACCGGATCGCATTCTGCAAAGATGGTTTGATCGACTTCAAGTGCAGCTTTTGCGGAGATGCATAAGAATAAGCCCGCACATCAGTATGAATATTAGAACTCCATCGCCTACGAACACTCTCACCTATCGGCCAACGCAGATAATCCTCAATAATTCGATTATTGAGATTATTAATACCCTTAGTCTCAAAATACCCTTTTGGATTCGAAATGGTTGGCTGATGGGCTCTACCGCCAATATAGATACCAGTATTTGCAAACAATCCAGTAAGCATACTTGTTCCACTGCGGGGGCACCCCAATATGAGAACTTTAGGCATCCTTCTTTGTCAGTGCTATGATAGTTCCGACACCGCCGGTTTTGACCCAAGCGCCAGTTGAGACCAACACATCGATCGCACGCGCTAAGCCATCTAATGGTGAATCATGAAAGGCAATCACACCATTGAGCCTAATTTTCGAGCTCCACGCCTGAACATCAGCAGCAACTCCTTGCTCTGAATGATCTCCGTCCAAAAACAACAAAGACACACACCCATCATCCCAAGCTCGAGCGGCCTTAACTGACTCGAGTGAAACTATAAATACAGACTCACCTACCCCTTGCTCAGACACTACATTATACATGTATGCCAGATCCGAAGGACCAAACTCTCTTCCATTGACACCTACGAATGGTAAATGGGGATCAACCGCATATACACGCACTCCAACTTCCTTAGCAACCTTTCCCATTGCGACTGCAGATCGCCCACGGTGACTTCCCACCTCAACAACAACGTCTTCACTGGAGAGCCCGCCAACAAGATCTTGTAAATATTTCAACTCCTCCTGACTAGTTGAACCCTCAACAACTGTTGGTGCATTCTTTTTTTTCGTAATAATTTGAACATAATTTCCTTTGTTTATTGTGATGAGACAGACAAGTCACAGGTAAGATTCAACAATCCCTGCTGAGTAGAATTCCGCTTAACCTTCAACCTGAAATCCCTCTTCCAATCATATATTTCGTTTGTAGATCCATTCATTAACGTAAAGTAAAAGTCTAGAGTATCAAAATTCGCCGGTATCGCTGATAAAACAGTATGTATACTACCTCGGTTCGGCAAGCAAACTAAAGCCCCTTCAATCCTTCTTGTTGAATACTGAAAGACCAAATTCCCTTGGCTTCTAATGCTAAATTCCAGAACGACATTCTGATCAATCTCCTCTCGGCACTCGAAATCAATTCCAAATCTCACCGAAGAACCAACCTCTATCTGATCAATCGAATTACCATCAAGGTCACTGAAGTGAGCACCAGTAATTACAATCTTACCACTACCATTAATTTGTGACCAATCGGGACCTAGGACAGTCGCATTAGTCTCACTCATATCAGAGAGAAACTGATGAATCCCCTCTTCGGCATTCCCGTAAAACTTCTCCTCCCCTTTTTCCAAATATAATACAGTATCACAATATCGTGCGATCTGATGCATATTGTGAGATACTAATATAAATGGGACACCTTGCTCACGCAATTGAGCAAGCGTATTAAAACATTTCGCCTGAAACCCTACATCACCAACAGCCAATACTTCATCGAGCAATAAGACATCTGGCTTCATTGCACTTGCCACAGCGAATCCCAAACGCACCTGCATGCCAGATGAATAATTCTGAACTGGCGACTCCATAAACTCTTCGAGTTCTGCGAATTCAACTATTGAGTCATACTTCTCATCGATCTCTTTCTTAGAAAGACCCAAGACCGACCCCGCGACATACACATTTTCACGGCCCGTTAGAATCGGACTAAAGCCCGCCCCCAAGGCAATCAACGCTCCGACCCTGCCACGCATCTCAATCCGACCAAAGTCCGGTTTAATCAAGCCATTGAGCATTTTCAGGAGAGTCGTTTTACCTGCTCCATTATGCCCAATCAAGCCAATGCACTCACCGCGCTTAAGCTCAAAAGAGACTCCTTTATTAGCCCAAAACTCGCCCTTTCGCAATATAGGATCTCCACTCGAATCGTATTTCCGTCCAATTCCAGGAATCAAGTCTCCAAGACCATCGCGCGCGCCATACATCAATGATGTCTTCAAATTACGGCAGAAGAGCTTGCCGACATTTTGCACTTTAATAAGAACATCGTCATCTTGGGACGATACAGCAGGTGAAGTGTCACTTTTATTCATTATAATATAAGGCTCCTATGGATCCAATTACATCCCCATGCGCTCGATCACACGACCAAGAAAGACTCGAAACAAGATAATCCCCATAGCAAGGGCGCATAACGTGCACACGGCAACTACAATGAAGCCAACAGTATACGCACTATGACTCACTCCAGTCATCCAATCACGAGTCGCCCCTAAAACATAGGTAACCGGATTCAAACGCATCAACGTCCCAGCAAGCCCTTCCCTAATATTTGGAAACACTACAGGAGTCAAAAACATCCAAAAAGTCGTAATCATAACAAGACCTTGCTGAATATCCTTATACAAAGCCCCAATCGGCGCTAGTAACAACCCGATACAATTGCCAAGAAGCACCAAAAACAGTAACCCAACAGGAACCAGCAACAGCGTTGAACTAAGCGGAAACTGAAACCACAACATCACTGGAATCAGGATAAATAGCCGTATTCCCAAGGTAATGAATGAGCTTTGAATCGGAGAGATAATCAAGGCCTCACGCGGAAAGTTAACCTTAATCAACATCTGTCGACAGGATTGCATAATACGCATGGGATTATTCAGCGAATCTACAAATACCTGCCACAGAATGGTGCCTGTTAGTGCAAAAGCCGCATACGGAATCTTCCCCTCTTCAACATTTATTGCCCCCCCTGACCGAAGGAGAATAAAGGTAAACGATGCCACGATCGGAGGTAAAAATGCCCACACATAGCCCCCTATCGACTGCCGATACTTAGCCGAAAAATCACGCAACGTAAGTCTCCACGCCAATTCTCGGGAAGCCATGAACCCCGCCCAGATATCAGCAAAAAACTGAAGCGGATTTTTAAGAGGCGAGCCTGGCTGGTAAACTCTTGTTTCTAATTTTGACATATTGATTTCTAAAGATTGAAGCGCTACGCGGTTGTTCCAGATTAGAGTAAGAATCAGCGTTTTTTGATACAGAGCAACACTGCTCTATGATGTAGCTAGGATTCGAACGATCGTGTAAACTACCCTTGGCCGATACCAGTCGCTTCAAATCCGATTTCGCGGAGGGCTTCCAAGTCTAACAGATTGCGACCGTCGAAGAGGAAGGCGGGCAATTGCATCTCGTCGTAAATCCTTTTGAAATCGAGTGCCTTAAATGCATCCCATTCTGTAAGAATCAAGACAGCATGGG
>JAQXBA010000061.1 GCA_029252625.1 Opitutia bacterium
CTTTCGACGACAATGGCGTGGTCGGCGATGGCTCTGATCTTACCGCCGTCTTTGCCTGCGAGCAGAATCGTGGTGACGCCGTTCTTCTTGGCGGCCTCGAAGGCGAGAGCGACGTTCTCTGAATTGCCACTAGTAGAAAATCCGACCAGAATATCACCTTGTTTGCCGAGTGCCTCGATTTGACGACTGAAGATGGCATCGAAGCCGTAGTCGTTGCCGATACAGGTGAGCACGGAGGAGTCGGTATTCAACGAGACGGCCGGCAGTGGTCTGCGGTTGTCGCGATAGCGACCCACAAGTTCTTCGCAGAGGTGCATCGAGTCGGTCGCGCTGCCGCCGTTGCCACAGGCGAAGATAGTTTGTCCGTTCTTCAAGCGCTCGACGATCAATGTGCCGGTCGCTTCAACGGTGGGCAGTTGCGCCGCGAAGGTATCGAGGCAGCGCTGGAGGGTTTCGTAATCTTGCTGGACGAGGGACATATGTTTAGAGACTTGAGAGAGAAGACTTGAGAACTGAGTGTGATACAGGCATTCCTGCCTGTTGCATTGGCTCGGTGCTGAGCTTGATTGAGCAGACAAGAATGTCTACATCACTTTAGTGGGAGGAGACTTGAGAGCTGAGAAGCTTAGATGCCTCCGGCTTGGTTGATTTTAGCGATCATTTTAGTGGTACTAAAGCCTTCGAGAAAAGGTAGGAATTTGATTTCTGTGCCGGCAGCGTCGAAAGCTTGGCGTTCTGGCTGGTACAGTGTGTCGATCGTGTAGTCGCCGGCTTTGGTGTAGATGTCGGGCTGGAGTTGCTGGATCTCATTCACGAGGCGTGGGCTGTTGAAGATGACGACACGATCGATGCAGCTGAGCGCCGCGAGACAGTAGGCACGTTCGATTTCAGATTGGATGGGGCGCGTTGGCCCTTTGAGCGAGCGTACACTGTCATCACTGTTAATCAACACCCAGAGTTGGTCGCCTAATGTGCGAGATTCCTCTAGATAGGAAAGGTGTCCAACGTGGAGCAGATCGAAGCAACCATTGGTCATGACCATGGTTTTGCCCGCCGCACGCAGTGTTTTGCGCGTTTCGATGGCTTGCTCGAGTGTGAGCAGTTTGGAGTTTGGTAAGAGCACTGCTTTTTCTATTCGATGGTGTTAATGAAGGGATATGTGATTAGCTTTCGATCATCAGTGAGCAAAGATAAATCGGAAATTCTAGCGGTGGCCGCAATGATACGATCGCAGGGGTCTTTATGGAATTCACCCGGTAGGCTATAAGCTTCGCAAATTGTTGGGCAGTCGATCGCCAGAATTTCAATGCCGTTGAGTGTCGTATATTGCTCAAACCAGTTTTTCCAATGCTGACCGAGGTCGATGCGCCCACGGTCAGTCAGGCAAGCCAGTTCTGCACAAGTCACTGCTGAGACATAAATTCGAGAAGATCGTTCCAAAGCAGTTCGTTGTTTCGGAGAGAAGCGTTTCGATTCCGAGACCAGCCAGATCAGCGCGCAGGTGTCGAGCAAGAGGCCCTTCATTGTAAGCAGTCCCAATCCTCTTCAGGAATGGCTGGTTCAGTCAGATCGCCGAATACCCGAACTGAGCCTGGTGCAGAATCAAACTGAATCCGATTCTTGGGCTCATCTGGAATGCCCGTTATCTGAGCTATGGCTTTGCCGTGTTTGCGCACAATTACCGTTTCACCCGCCTGCGCTTTCGCGAGGCAGCGGCTGAACTGGTCTTTGGCTTCGGCTACGTTAAGTTCCATGGTGTAAAACATGGCCAAAATTCTGGCCTGTGTCAATCTCCCTCAGGTCTGTTCGTTTGGCTGCCTTAAGCGGACCCACTTCACTCAGCCTCCACTACGTTCCGGGCAAATCGTTCCGATTTACCATCTTCACGCTAGACGCGCTTCGTCAAGTCTCAGCTCTCAGGTCTCAGCTCTCAAGTCTCTTTTTCTCTCCGAGCTGCTTATCGGTGACTAGGTAGTTTTGCACGTAGTCTTTGACCGCATCTTGCAGGGTGAAGCCTTCGTTGGTGTAGCCGCTGCTGCGCAGTTTGGTGGTGTCGGCGCAGGTGTAGTATTGGTATTTACCTTTTAGTTGCTCGGGCATCTCGACGTATTTAATCTTCGGTTCGAGATCGAGTGCGGCAAAGATCGCGGTGGCGAGTGTGTTCCAAGTGTTGGCCTGGCCGCTGCCGAGGTTGAAGAGTCCGTTGGCGCTGGGTGTGTTGGCGAGGTGAATCGTCATGGCAACAGCGTCTTTCACATAGAGGAAATCACGCATCTGGTTACCGTCAGTGTAGTCGGGGTGGTAGCTCTTGAAGAGGCCAATCTCGCCAGTGGCTTCGATTTGTTCGTAGGACTTTGCTACGAGGCTGCGCATGTCGTCCTTATGCGCTTCGTTGGGGCCGAAGACATTGTAGTATTTGAGGCCGACGATCTGTTTGTCCCAATCCATGCGCTGTGCGTAGCAGTCGAACATGTGCTTAGAGTAGCCATACATGTTGAGCGGAGTGAGGGTGTGGAGGTCTTCGAGGGTGTCATCCATCCCCTGGCTGCCGTCACCGTAAGTCGCTGCGCTGGAGGCGTAAACGAAGCGGATGCCCTTTTCGATGGCGATGGAGGCCAGCGTCTTGGTGTATTCGTAGTTGTTACGAATCAGGTAGCTGGCGTCTTTCTCGGTGGTGGCGGAGCAGGCACCGAGGTGGAAGATGGTGTCGAATTGATCGAAATATTCAGGCTCTTCTTCGGCGAGTATGAGCAGGTCGTCGGCTTCGATGTAGTCGGCATAGCGTAGAGGCACGAGGTTTTTAAACTTCTCATCCATGCCGAGGATGTCGGAGACGACGATGTCTGTGTTGCCTGCTTCGTTGAGGGCGTGGATCAGTGCGCTGCCGATAAAGCCCGCGCCGCCGGTGACGAGTGTGTATTTGCCTGTGCTCATTGCTGTGAAAATCTTAATTAACTGAAAGTTCTTTTTGAAGAATCATCGAAGTATCGAGATTTGTTGGGCTTAAGACTAGTCTATAATTGCGCGGATACAGGCAGGGAAATTATCTCGAAATTCGTAGCTTTCGCCGATTTCACCTGCATGGCATGCGGCGGGGAGCTGTGGCTTACCGCAACCGACCGCCCAAGCGGTCGAGTTTGTTGCCCAAGCGGTTTCAAGGTCGACGAGTGTGTCGCCAATCATATGCGTCGCAATCGATTGGCTACCGAGTTGCTGCAGAGCTTCTTCGATGAACCTAGGCGAAGGCTTACGATAGCCGCCTTCGGTGCCCGGTGCTTCGGGTGCGATACACCAGCCGGAAATATCTTCGGGCTTGATTTCTAGAAGTTCGAACAGTCGCCGCTGGCAGGCGTGGACTTGTTCGATCGGAAAATAGCCGCGACCGACGCCAGATTGGTTAGTGAGAATATAAAATGGAATGCCTCGGGTGATGAGTTTATGGACGGATTCTTTGACGCCGGGGAGGAGCTCGACTTGTTCGGGGCTGCCGATGTAGTCGATGTGACGAATGAGTGTGCCGTCGCGGTCGGCGAAGATCGCGGTTTCTGGAGCGGTATTTGCGAAGCGCGGGTTGAACCAAATGTTTTTCATATCAGAGGGCTGAGGAGGGAGAGCTGAGACTTGAGAGTGGGAAAACTCCCCCGTCTTACGACGGAGGCCACACCTTAGTGTGCAGCTGAAGCAGCTTTGGTAGTGTTGGCGCTTTGCCGTGGAAGCTTTGGTAGAGTTTACAGGCTCGTGTGATGGTCGCCTGCCAGAGTTTGTGGTTCTCGCGCAGAGACGCTTTCCAGTCTGAGCCTAGATAAACACGTAAGTAGCGCCCGGTGTCTGCGGAGGTGAGGCCGACGTCGAGTGCGGAAAAAAGTAGGGACGCCAGATCTTTGATCAGCCAGCGGGTTGGCACGTACGGGCGGTGTTGCACGCGGTGCAGGTCGATCAAGTTGAGCGGGATGCTTTGGCTGGGTCGCCAGTTACGGATCAGATCACGGTTGATTAAAAAGTGGTTGATGTAAAAATCGCGGTGGTTGATGCCTTGGCCGTGCATGGTGTGGCCCATGCGTGCGACTTCATCGATGAGTGCTCGTTTCAGCGTGACCCAACGCGAGCCGGTGTAGTCCATCCAGCCGTCTTTGAAGTGCTCGAGCGTTTCGCAATCTTCCAGCGCATCGAGCACCACGAAGGATTCGATTGCGTGCGGGTAGCGACCGCGTTCGCCCTTGCCGAGCACTTTAGGGACGCGCACCTCGGCTGCGGCGAGGATTGCGGCGCCTTCCCACTCAGTGCGGGCGCTGACCACGGGTTTACGCAAACGATACCATTCCTTGAGCACTTCTCCCCAGCCACAGCCGAGGTG
>JAQXBA010000068.1 GCA_029252625.1 Opitutia bacterium
TCGATTTCTTTGGGTTCAAATACGTGCAGCGTTTGTGGCTTCGCGGTGAGGAACTCGATGTTGATAAACGGTGCCGATGTGGTGAATACCGCTTTCGATCCATTGATCGCGATATTCATGAAGATATAGCCTGCGCACAGGATGACGATGTAAGTCGCCAAGCGAAAAGCGCCGGAGAGAGTGGCTTCCAAGGTGGCCCTTTTAGACCGACGTTTGGAGAAAATGTGATGTGCTTTGGTTGCGGACATGGTATTAATCTCCGAGCTTGCTGTATTTTTTAACGACCCACTGGGCGCCGTAATTGATTAATAGAGAGGCGAAGAATAAGACAATGCCGACCATGAAAAGTGCGCGGTAGTGGAGGCTGCCGTGTACGACTTCGCCCATCTCTTGAGCGATGATACCGGTCATGGTATGCACGGGCTCGAAGAACACGCCAGGGCCTGCAGTGAAGTCTGGGATCTTGATACGGTTACCGGCGCAGAGCAGCACCACCATGGTCTCGCCGATCACCCGACCGAAGCCGAGCATGATGGCAGAGATGATGCCGGACAGTGCGGTGGGCACGATGACGCGCATGCTGGTTTGCAGACGTGTGGCACCCATCGCGAAGGAGGCTTCTTTAAAGTGGCGGGGGACGTTGTTGATCGCATCTTCGGCAAGTGTGAAAATCGTCGGGATCGCCATCAGTGCGAGCAGGCAGCCTGCGGTGAAAGCATTGAGTCGCTCTTGCACGGGGAAGAACGGCACCCATTGGAGCGCGTCCAACTGTGAGAGTAGTCGGATCGCTTCGCCGAAGACGACAACGCCGAAGAACCCGATCACGACGGATGGAATCGCGGAGATAAACTCGATGTATGGCTTGATGAAATTACGCTCAGTGGAACCTGCGATTTGGTTGACGTAGATGGCGGCGCCGACGCCGAAGGGCACGGCAAAGAAGAGTGCGATGGAGGAGATGAGCAGTGAGCCGGTGAGGAGCGGGAGGAGGCCATACCAATCTTGCTGATCACTGGCGGTGAGCCAGTTTTTACCGGAGAGGAATGCGCCGAGCGCGCGCCAGTTTGAGATTTCCGCGTGTTGATCCCAGTTGGTTAGCTGTTTGCGGTGTGCGGGTGTTTGGCTGATGTAGAGTGTATTTAGCTCTTTGAAGGTTTCGATGCGTTTGTCGAGCGCGGCATTATCGAAGTCGACCGCGTCGGCGCTTGCTAGCACCTTGTTGATTGCGAGATCCATCTCAGTGAGAATTTGTGCGTAGCGCGCTTGCTCGTTGGTGACTGCGGTGATCGCGGTGTTGAAGTCAACGGGGACGATGCTGGCGGCGAGGGCGGAGTGTTCCGCTTTGAGCAGTGCTAGGTAGTCGACTCGATCGGTGTCGGTGAGCGGCGCGTTTGTTTGGATTGCTGCAGCGTGTTCGGGTTGATTTGACTCGCGCAGGAGGAGTGAGAACTTTGCGATGTCTTCGTCGTCGAGTGTGTATGTCGAGTCTTCGACGTTTTCGATACGTGTTGCGAAGTTATCAAGTGTTTCGGTGAGATTTTGGTTGGTGGTGTGTTGGTCGCGAACTTCGATCGCCATGTCCATCTTCTGTTTAACGAATTTCTTTAGGTCGGAGCCGACGCGCATGTAGCCGAGAAAGAGCGCTTTGGCTTCGGGGCTGAATACGGTCTTCGAAATGTCTGCCTGAGAGAGGCCATCATCTTTGAGGCCGTTGATCCACTCGGCTTTGATGTCGTTCAGGTAACGATTGAGTTCGGTGTAGTCGTCGCGTTTTTCCTTGAGTATATCGACATACTCGAGTCCGGAGTAGCGATATTCTTCAAGGCTCTTGTGATAGAGGCCGATAAATCCGGCACCTTCTTTGAATAAGAAGATCGTGATCAGGGCGAGCACGACAATGGCGACCATGGCATTGCTGCCAAAGAAGGTCTTGATGATGCTGTCGGAGTCTTTGCCTAGAAACAGTGCGCGACGCTTGCTGAATGCTGGAGCGGAATCCTTTGAGTTTTGATCGGGTGTGGCCATAAGATGGTCGTAAAGTATGGGCAAAGGCTAATCTGCCAAGGTTACACTGCTCCTAAATGGTTACAATTGTGTTACAGTCTGGAGCATGAAAAAGGCCGTTGCTTGGAGGCAACGGCCTTTTGACTTAAAAGAATTCGGTGTTAGGCGATTACCTGATCGAGAGGAAGTGCACGCGCTTGACGATTTCTTGGCCTTCATCGCTGAGGCTGAAGTCGATGAACTGTTGAGCGATCGGGCTGAGTGGCTTGCTTTTGTTGGTCAAGTAGTAGAGCGGGCGAGCGAGCGGGTAGTCCTTCGCGTCTGGTTGAGCGCCGTCAACTGGGAGCACTTTCACACCGGACGTGCTGATGTAAGCGAGGCCGACGTAGCCGATGCCGTTTGGATTGCTCGCAACTTCCGAAGCGATTTGCTCGTTGCCAGCCATCTTTTGTGTGTCGCTACCGTAGTCGCGGGAGGACATTGCCATCTTTTGGAAGACGGCGTAAGTGCCAGACGATGTGTTACGAGTGTAAGCAGAGATGCTGCCTGTTTGAGCAGTGATACCTGACCAGTCTGTTACGTCACCGGAGAAGATCAATTCGATCTCTTCGAGTGCAATCGCTTGGAGTGGGTTGGCTTCATTTACGACTACTGCGATGCCGTCTTTGGCTACGGTGATGGTGTGCATGTCAACGCCCTTGGATTTTGCCTTCGCAACTTCCTTGGCTTTCGGATCGCGTGATGACATGCCGATTTCAGCGGTGCCGTCGATGACGGAAGCGACTCCGGTGGAGGAGCCTTCGGCTGCGATCTCGAATGCGACGTCGACGCCTTCCTTTGCCATCTTGGCTTTGAACGCTTCGGCGATTTGCGGCACCATCTTTGCGCCGAGTGTGTCGGAACCTTTGATGACGATCGTTTCAGTGGCAGTTGCCTGAGTTGCGAATGCAAGGATCGCTGCACTTGAAAGTGCGCGGATAATATTGAGTGTTTTCATGTTATATATGTTTCGGTTGAGATTGTTCGGTGAAATGCGCTATGGATGCTTTTCACCTTAGCGTCCCAACAGAATACACTCCCTTTGTTTCGGTATTGTGGCCTTTGTGTTACAGGATTGTGAAGAAAGCGATTTTGATGCCCTTTTTTGTTCCCCTGGTTTTCATGGCCGCATTTTAACAAGGTTCATCGTCGAACTCGGGGGAGGCATTGATGGTAGCGCTGCATGGCCCATGCGGCATAGGGTCGTGAATGACTCGGAAGCCCAGCTCAAAATAAAGGTATCGACTCTGATTTCTGCCAGCCTATAGTGTCGAGCATCGCCGAATGCGCTTTCGGCCAAAGCGCGCTAACTTGTGGCGCAAGTGAACCACCTTCCTTTCAATGCATTAACGGGTTTTCCCGAGTTCGACGATGAACCATATTATAGGGGGTGTTTTCACATTGAGACGGCGCGTCTCGCTCCAGCCGGTAGGAGTTTCGTTCAGATTCGAGGGCATAGCAGATCTATTGTGAATGCGCAGTTTTCTTTACCTTGAGCGTTATCGGTTCTTTCCGATGAGGGCTGAATTCCCGCAGATTCCGAAAAGATGCAATAGTTAACGTATCTGTAACAGAAAGGCGATGATTCTGTAACATGGGCGGTGTAGTTTGGTGGCGTTGCTCATGGCAATGAATTTTAACCAACCAAACAAACAAACAAACAATGAACATAAATAAAATCACATCACTGGCCGCGATCGCGGCTGTATCTTGCACAGCTTCCAGCTACGCAGCCTCGAATGACGCGCTTCTCGACCTCTTGGTTCAGAAGGGTGTT
>JAQXBA010000105.1 GCA_029252625.1 Opitutia bacterium
GTTGCGACCAGGTAGTAAGCAAAGATCACGACCAGCCACAGGTCGAAGGTGCCGAACGATCCGACCGACATAAACTCACCACTCAGGCCAGTCAGGATCTTGGCCGGCCCGAGGATAAAGACCACACCAACCAACAGCAGCAGAACTACGGAAAACACTCGCATGAACTGACGAAAGCCACCGCCCAGATACTGCCCCACCACTTCGGGAATACTCGCGCCACCATGACGCAACGACAGCATGCCGGAGAAATAGTCGTGCACCGCACCGGCAAAAATACTGCCGAACACAATCCATAGAAAGGCACTCGGCCCATACAAGGCACCGAGAATCGCACCGAAGATTGGCCCCAGTCCGGCGATATTCAGAAACTGAATCATAAAGATTCGCCAAGTCGGCAGCGGCACATAGTCCACCCCATCATTCTTTTCGATCGCCGGTGTTGTGCGGTCGGGCTCGATCGCGAAGATTTTCTCAACAATGCGTCCGTAAATAAAATACGCCGCGAGTAGAATGAGTAGTGAGATAAAAAATGTAATCATAATAAAAACTAGTTCGCTGGTTGAAGCCTTTTATGCAGCCATGCCCTCGCCTGTTGGCGATACTCGCTCTCCGTATGCATCCAGCAATCCGTATGCAGGTGCTGGACGGGACCATCCGGAACTGTGAACAAATCCCAAGTGGGCACATCCAGAAATGTAAAGTCCGCCAACTCCAGATGGTCTTGTAAAAATTGCTCACGCACATGGCTCGCATGCTGACCACAAATCAGCACCGGGCGCCCCTGCAATCGTGCCAGACGCTGCAAGGCCGATGCGCGATCACTCTCGGGATAGCCCCATTTTTTCTGCCCATCAAAATGGTCATGCGTAAACATGCCTTTCCAAAACGCTGCGATCTCATCGTCAGCCAAACCGATATAGCTGGAACCGATTGCTCCCCGAGAAAACCCGCACACGAACAGATTGTCCATATCACCACCAAAAGTTTCGCAGATGCGCGGTAAGTTCAATTTGCAATAGTCAATCGTCGCTTTCGTATCGCCCCACCACAGCACCGCATTCTCCTGACGTCCTTTTTCCACATAAGGCATCACCACCCAGATACAGCCACGTCCAGCACTCATACCGTAGCCGAGGTTCGCATCTTTCACCTCACCACTACCCTTCCCCGGAGGAAAGTAATTTCCGGTGTATTCAACGATCACCGGATACTGCTCACCCGGCTTCCAGTCCGTCGGCAAATAAAGCGAATGATACACCTGCGTCCCCTCATATTCCGGTGCGACTTGCCGCACCCGCTTGCCCGCGGCAGGTGCTTCATCAGTCATCGGCGGAGTCTTCAAATCAAAGTCAGCGGCCTGAAGCAGACTGCAGGTCAATAGCATCGTAAGACTAACAATTCGTTTCATCATGCCATTAACAACGGTGCACCGTGCGGGTAGGCACGGACTTCAAATCCCCATGCGCCGTTGGCGGTCATGGCGAAACTCAGAGAGACGGCCTTCAGGAAATCACGTCGTGTATATTGCATCTATTTTGATTTTGCTTGGGATATTGATTCAAATGGAGGGCAACGGCTATGCCCTTCATGGGTGCTCCGTCGTTACCGTGTGATATCCTGTGTAGTATGCCTGAAATCGCGCGAGAGCGTTAACCCTCGGGTTGAAAAGACTGACCATGAGGTTGAAACCGCTCCGTTCGAGCGGCTTTCAGAGGTTCTGCCCGTAGTGCGCCGCTATACTGCCGCGAATGAAGATTTGTGAAAACCAGTATCGATTTTCATCCAACAGCATTCGAATTATACCCAATAGTTGTTTGGTTTTTCCCCGAATGAGAGCAATGATCTCTTCACACAAAAAGTCATTGGTTGCGCAATTGAAGTGCACCGCGAACTCGGCCCAGGTTTACTTGAAAGTGCCTACCAATTATGCCTCTCTCACGAGTTAACCCTTAATCAGATTCCACACAAACTCGAAAAGTCCATGCCAGTCTATTACAAAGGCATCGAGATTGAGTGCGGATATCGCATTGATATATTAGTCGATGATCGGCTAGTGCTTGAATTAAAAGCTGTGGATAAAGTGAGCGGCATCCACAGGGCGCAATTGCTGACCTACATGAAATTATCGAAGACTCCCGTTGGGTTATTGATGAACTTCAACGTCAAGAAACTCTCCGACGGGGTCGAACGTTTTAGGCTATAAGTCTAACTCCACGCAGATTTTCACCACCCGTTCCCGTTGGTCACTAGAGGACACAGAGCACCCAAGGGCATGATAAGCACAGAGCCATGCGAAACGCAGGGGAGGCATAGAGGTCGTAGGCCTCAAGGTGTGTGGAATCCGCTCTGTGCTCTTTATTATGCCCTTGGGTGCTGTGCCCTTTATGATGCCCTTGGGTGCTAGTGTGAAGCACGCTAAGTTCGGCAACTTAAAAAATGCGATTAGAAAGTGAACTTCAGAAGTTTTCTTTGAGTCTATAAAAGTTAAAAAGTGGCGAAGAAAATCGGAATTGAGGCCAGTCCTGTATTGAATTCCTCAACATACGCAGATTTAAACCACCCACTCCCTTTGGTCGTTAGAGAACACAGAGAGCACAGAGCTTACAACGCAGCAACACAAACTGTGCCCCTGAACACGTCAGAGTTGCTCTGTGCCCTCTGTGCCTCTAGTGCAGCGTAGCAAACGGGTGGTAAAAAAATAACAGAGCCAAAGCACGAACCCTGAGACTTTCATTTCTGCTCTGTTTATAATCGCACGGACTTAGCGCGCTTCACACTAACGCAAGCGGGTGGTTAATATAATTACGTATCCTTAGTCAAAGAAGCCTAGCATTGGGCTGTCGCCTCATGGAGTTTTCCATTTTTAAAATCACAAATCGTGATGCGCAACAGTATAGCACACAGTGCCAAAGCTCAACCTCAACAAAAACAAAACGCTAGCTGAAGCGGCGCGCACCGCTCAGGCACTGAAAGATAAAGCAATGACTACTGTAAGAAATTCTCTGCGCGTCGCTTTAGGAATGGATCGCCACTCTCCAGGAACCGGCTGATTTGCGCGCGCACTTCTGGATCCTGCACCGCCCGCAGACGCAGGATTCCAAAAGTAATATCAATATCCTTATACTCGCTCATGCGATCCAGTTGACCTGCCAACTGCCGCCACACCGTGACATCCGCCGAATTCAACTTCTTAAAATAATTCAACAACACACGACTGGACCCTCCATTCACGCCGATCCGTGGGATCAAGTCCGCATGTAATTTCGTCAAATCTTCGTTGTGCGTGCTCAACACATCGAGCGCCAGAATACAGTCGCGCTGCCCCCGCTCCTCCAAGACCTCTAGGCAGCCCAGATACAAGCGCTCATCAGTCAGCCCCTGCGTCTGTAAATGATTGAGCGCAAACTGTACAAACGCGCTGTCATCGGATGCCAGACACTCGACTAAATAATCATCGCTGAGATTTTCATTGGTCTTCGCGAGCAACTGCTCGACGACATCGCCATGGATCCAGCGCCACAACACCCAGGTCGTGTACGCAGCACCCTCGATCACCGCCGCTTTGGCATCCGGTGGTGTGGCACTCGTCTCACTGTCCCAATCTCCATCACTCGCTTTGCCAGGTTCCACCACAAAAAAGCTCAAGGGATGCGTGCCGAGAATCGAGCGAGTGTCGGCCATGAAATCATGAAGCTTTTCATATTCTGCATCGGTAAACGGATCATGCTCGGTTTTGGTGAACGGTGCACCTTGCGGATATTCAAAACGAACAAAGCGCCCCAATGCATCCCAAAACAAGGTTGCCTCCAAGAGCTTACAGGTACCATCGAGGCAGACTCCGGTGCGCAGAAACATTCGATACTCCAATGGGTATCCACGTGCGTCTTTCTGTAATACGACCGAATACGGAAGCCCTGCCATATCCGGGAATATAGGATCGATTAACGACACATCAAACGAGACATCCTCGGCCCCGATCTCGTAAGTCTTCGCCTCCCACTCAGTGCTACCCTCGGAGGCATCAAACACTTCTTGCCAAGTCGCCCCCTCCGGTAGCACGCGCACGCCCTCCGGCAACGCATGCGTATCGTCTGCGGTGGTCGATACAGCAACAGACGATGCTGGAGTCGTCTCACTGGTCGTCGAACAACCGACGACAGACAGCACACTGGTAAACAATAGAATCTGAGAATAATGGTCCATCAAAAAAAAGGTCTAAAGGCCGGCGCTCACGCATCGGCGGTGCTCAGTAATGGAGCAGTTGCTTGAAGCGTTTCCTCCTCAAGCACCATGCGACGCAACACCCGCAACGCCATGAAGAAGGCCAAAGCCGACCCCGCCGAAATGAATACATAATAGACGCTGCTATCGAGCAGCGCACTGCGCAGTAGCCACGTGCCACCGCCCTGCACCAGCACGATCGAAAACAATAAATACGGCAGCGCCCGAAACGGACGGCCAATGCCTTGAAAGCCGAAATTCAACAAAATGATGCCGAGTGTGAACAGCATGTGTAGCCCGCCATAGGTAAAGTATTTGTGCCCTTCTTGGATGATAGCGGAGTCGGTGGTGAGTGAGCGGTAAAAGACATCACTGAACAGGCTCATGCCGAGCACCAGTGGCACGCCCGCGGCAAACAATACTTTCAGCGCCGAGCGCATGGCCGCCCACACACGGTTCGCATGGCTCGCTTCGAGGCTCGCGCTCATCACCACCATAGTGCCACAGCCAAGGCAGACCGTAAGCTGGATCAGATACAGTTCAAAACGCTTGGCCAACGAGAAGGCATCGGCCATTTGCACACTGCGGGCCGACATCACATCAAGCACTAGTAACAACACCACACTGGCGAGCACCGGCACCTGCGCGGCGACGATCCCCGAGCGCACGATGCGTTGATAGACCTGGCGATCCGGACTCGCTTTGAAGCGACCGATGCGCAGGCCCTGCTTGCCGCGAGACAAATCACCCACCAGTAGGAGCAACAGCAGCGAATACGCAATCACCGTGGAAACCGCCGCGCCTTGTATCCCCCAACCCAAGCCGATGGATTCATAGCTCAGCAGCGGTGTGAGCACCGCTTTCAATACAATACAGCCAACACTATACAGCGCCGGACGCAGCGCATAACCGCTGCCACGCATCGCCGAGCTGATCACTGCCCCAAACGCCATGATCGGGAAAAACAGGAAATACCAGAAGCTATAGATACCAGCCATCGCACGGCTGGCATCGGTGCCCAGTGCGCGCAGCAGCACATCTTTGCCACAGGCTGCCCCCACCACAAATATCAGCGACAGCGGCACCGCCAGCAGCAGCCCGGCTTTGAGCACGCCCTCCCAGGACGCGCCGCCGCGCCCCGCCTGACGGGCGACGACCACGCTCACCCCGGTGCCGAGCCCGGCATAGACCAGCGCATTGGAGAGACTGATATACGGAAACAACACATCCATCGCATGCAGGGCATCCGGCCCCAAGCGCGCAATAAACCACAGATCAAGATAGCTGAACACTGCATTGACCACCATCACCAGCGCCATCGGAATCGCGATACTGGCGATCGCACGCAAAACCGGCCCCCCGGCCAGGAGTTGGGCTTTGTCGTTCTGAGAGGTGCGAGGCATGGGTGGGAAGAGTTGCTGGTTGTTCGTTGCTGGTTGTTGGTTGCTAAAGAAGGGAAAGTTGACTGGAGGGCAACGCTCCATCGTTGCCGCGTAAGATTTGGAGAGTAATGATCGTTGAAGGGCGTAGTTTAGCCGAAATCACGCCAGCGCGCTAACCCACGGGTTGAAAAGGCTGACCATGAGGTTGAATTCGGTCTTTTCGACTGTCTTTCAAGAGTTCTGGCGTAGTGCGCCGCTTTAGCTAGCACACAGTGCCTAAGCACCCAACCAAAGAAAACGCTAGCTGAAGCGGCGCGCTACACTCTGACACGGCAAGCGAAACAGATGCAACAAGCCGTAGTGCGCCGCTTTAGCTAGCACACAGAACCTAAGCACCGACCAAAGGAAACGCGCTACGCTCTAGCACTGAAAAAAAGATATAACAGTACCACTTGCTAACATGATCGATTACTTTTATTTAATTCTCAATGAACGAGCCCATCACGATTCGACGCTGGCGCAATCGATTGCCGCACTGGGAGGTCGACCGTCAGGCTCACTTTATAACAATACGTTGTCATGGCAGTTTGCCTAAATCAGTTCAGCTAAAGGTATTGGAAATACGAAAAACACTCGAAACCATTCCTGCACAAAGTCCGGAATTCAGCCAACTCCAGCGGCAATATTTCCTCACCTGTGAAAAATATTTGGATAAGGGCGAAGGCTTCGCACCTTTCAAAGATGCAGGCATTTGTGACGCCTGTCTCAAGGCACTGGCAGCCATGGAACAAGAGGGTTGGCAACTCATCCAGTCAGTGCTCATGCCAAATCATATACATATCATGATTCGGCGACGTGAGAGTGCTTATAACCTACAAATGATACTCAAGCGCTTCAAAGGCCGCAGCGCACGATGGGGAAATCAACAGTTACAACGCACCGGGCATTTCTGGCAAGAAGACTGGTTTGATCGATGGATTCGTAACGAAACCGAATACCAAAAGACACAACACTACATTCGCCATAACCCTGTAAAAGCCGGCCTCGTCAGTCATGCCGAAGACTATCCATGGTTAAAGCCGTAATGCGCCGTATGAATGCCCGTAGTGCGCCGCTTTAGCTAGCACACTGAGCCCAAGCACCCAACCAAAGAAAACGCTAGCTGAAGCGGCGCGCTACGCTCTGACACGGCAAGCGAAACAGATGCAACAAGCCGTAGTGCGCCGCTTTAGCTAGCACACTGAGCCCAAGCACCGAGCCGAAGCAAACGCCCTCCGCTTCCGCGCACAGCACAAAAAAGATCCCCCGCACCGAAGCACGGGGGATCTCACCCTAAAATATTCCTGTATCAACAGGAACCCCTACAGGAAGGTTTACTTGCGGCGACGGATCATGACCGAAGTCAGTGCCAGCAGACCGGCCAGCAGGGCATAGCTGGATGGCTCAGGAACAATAAGCCCATTCACCGCACTATCCCAGTCCGTCGCGATGCGCATCTCATCGACACGGAGACCGCCGTCGCCGTCACCATTGGTCAGGAAGCGGATTGAAGTTAGGGCGGCACCCGTAGCACCCGCATGATTCACCTGCCAGGTCCCCGGCTGAGACGCAAATGAGCTGGCATCACCGTCTGCAGCGATCAACGAAGCGCGAATACTTGTTGAATCACGCCTCATAGCCAGAAGATACGTCGTATCATCAAGGAAAGCATTCGCCTCGGTATCGCCGGAACCATAGCCATCAGAAGCGGCAGCAGCAAACAAGGTGCCATCTGTGATACCCACATTACCGCGCATGCTGCCAGAAGCACCCGTGCCGGTATGGAAGGTGAAGCGCAGGTCCGCCTCAGTAGCCCCTCCGCTAGTAGCAGACGAATAACCACGCACCAATGCGGTAAAGTAAAGTACCTCAGAATTCAAACTGACTGTTCCTGTAAAATCGCGTTCGTTGCCCTTACTTGATTCGGACCACACGTGCGTGCTGCCGTCTGTTTCCAAACCATTGCTTCCCTGGTCGAAGTAGAGGCTCTTGCCGCTACCGCTGGTTGTTAACCCTGAGACGCCGGTAGTGGCCCAAGCTGCATCCCAGCCCGTGCCATTGTTGTCGTTTGACAAGGTCAAATTCGTGCCGCCAGCATAGTCGAAATCTTCATAAGCGACCAGTGCCGCGTTGGCGGCAGAGCTCGCGCCTACCAGTAGGCAACCGAGACCGATCGCGCGGGAGGAGATGAGGTGTTTTTTATTCTTCATAATATTGTTAAGGATAGAGTATGGATTAGATTGCATCTGGCAGTCCAATGGGAGCCAAATGAGCGCGCAGTTTAACAGAAATCCGCCACAAGCGTTAACCATGAGGTTGAAAAAACTGACCAATTTGTAGAAAAAACGCACTTTTCTGCCCGATACGGAACAAAACGCGGGCTGAAGCGCCGCATCCGTCGTTGTAAGCGAGGCATTTCGAACGCTCGTGCGGCGCAGGGACGCGCCTGCGCTACCTTTAAGGCATTAAGACGGGGTTTAGGGGATCTGCAACTTGGTTTACTAGCTGTATGGTTCACAACCGCTTCGCTAGAGAGCCCGCGGGGCCGAGTTTTGGGAGGGGGCGATCAGCACTGCCCCTCTAACAGCAGATTCAGCCCTCAAAAATCTCTCAAACTCTAGCGGAGCGATTTTAAACGACATCCGAACACGTTAACAGCACGGCATGTAGACAGCTAAAGGTAGCGCCATTCGGTGCGTACCGCCATGTCATGAGCCTGTCAAATGGCACCGCATCCGTCGTTTTTGGCGAGGCATTTCGAACGCTCGTGCGGCGCGGGGATGCGCCTACGCTTCCTTCATAGTTAATCGTATATTTTTGAAGCTTACTTCGCTAACAACCACACTAACATACAATGCCTAGCGCCCTACCAAACAAAACGCTAGCTGTCGGTTTAGGCAAACTCAACCGAACGCACCGCGCTACGCCCAGGCACTGCAAGCGAAACATATGCAACAAGCCGTAATGCGCCGCTTTGATCTCCAGAAGCAGATTTATTGCTCAATCTTTAGCCGGATGAACTGCTGCGGGTTTCCCAGGGTTGGAAAAATATAGTTAACCGTTTTCCACCCATTGGAAAAAGCAGAGGATGCAGGCTCAGCATCGATCCAAACATCAAAAGCCAGATTTGTGCAGGTCTGAACGGTATATTTCAAATTAGCGTCGTCCGTGCGTTCGTTGTGGGTGTAGAAAAAATTGTTTTCCTGGGATTGGAAAACGGGCAGCACAGATGCGGCATCGTTGTCGGCTGGATCCCCGCCGAGGGCGTATTCAAGTAAGTTGTTCATGCCGTCCGTCTCGTCGTGGCCTTCGGGACCGTTGACGAGCTGGTATTGGTCGGCCCATGCGTCGTATCCGACCCGCGCGGTCTGCACCACCAGTTCCGGGCGGCTGCCGGCGTTGGATTCGCGGGAATGATATTTTGCCAGCACGGTGCCGTCGGAGATCATCACCGTGGAAAAAAACTGATCCCCTTTGAGCTCAGCGGCAACCTGCTCGGTCACATCCAGCTCCAGCCAGCCGTCCACTGCAGGATGGATATCAGAATCGAGTGCCTGGCCCGTCGCCGGCTTATTGTTCCATTTGATGGTTGTTTCGCCCCATGTGTCGTCGGCCACGGCATGGGCGGTGTGTCGGTCGCCGCTGCCGTTCAACGAGGCCACCTTCATTCGAAGCGTTGCAGCCGCTACACTATCGGTGATGGATGATAGGTCGTAGCGCAGGTAGGTATGGCGCGTATTCTGCTCGACATCCGCATCGGTCTTGCAGGCCAGCGTGGTCGTTGTGCCATAGTTGTTGTTGGCAAAGGCACCGCCCCAGACAAATGAATCGGCAACCGGATTCAGCGTGGCGCTGCCGATGGCGGTCCAGGTCGTTGCTGCAAGCGGCGCGGAGGAGGAACCGGTGTTCAGCAATGGGTCGCGCATACGGACGGTGTAGGTGTAGGCTGTGCCCTGCGCCAATCCTGTGTCCGTATAGTCGGGCGACAACTGCCAACCGGAATCACTGCCACCCGGATTGTCTGAAGTTTCTTCAAAATAGTATTCCACCGTCCCGGAGGCATCTAAACCGGTGGCGGCCGACATGCGGATCGCCATGCCGCTGACCGCAACCGGGGCTCTGGAAAACCGGGCGGGATTCGGCGCAGGCGGATCGGCCTCCAGCGCAGTTGCCGAAGCTTTGTTGCTGTAGAGGCTCTTGTTGTGGGCCAGGTCGAAGGCAGCGACCACATAGTACCAGGTCGACCCTGGGGCGGCCGTTTCATCGACAGTTTCGCTTTCGAGCAGATGGGACGCGAGCAAGCTATAGAAGCCACCCTCGGAGCTGGATCGATAGACCTTGAAATACGCCACATCCAGATCAGCGCCCCGTGGCCAAGCCAGCGCAATGCGACCCGGCTCCGGAGCCGCCGACAAACCGGTCGGTGCAATTGGTGGCGTGGTGTCACCCGATCCATTGTCATAGGCGGATGCGATCTTTTCCGAATCGGTGGCCGACCAGGCGGAGGCCGAAAACACGCCGCTACCGGCATGGGTGCGGTTATTGCGGATGACGGCGTTGCGCGTGTCGTTCATCCCGATCTCCGGCGAGCCGCAGTCGGCAAAGGTATTGTTTTCAATCAGCAGGTTGCGCGGGCCGATACTTTGGGCGGCTCCGTCGTGACCGTTAAACTGAAAGGCCAACGGTGTGGCATCGCCCGCCACAAAACCGGAGTCCTGAATCACATTGTTTCGGACGATGATTTCCGAGGGATAGAGCCCGTTGGGAAACGCGGTCTCGTTGGCAAAATGGATCGAGCGAGATGACGCGCCACGCACTTCCATGTTTTCAATAATGCCGCGGCGGGCACGCTGCACAATGGCATAGCGGCGGTTGTTGGTCATTTTTCCGTTGCGGATCATGAAGTCGCCACAGGATTTTGAGCGGTTCCACACCTGCGTAACATTCACCAGATCGCCGGAAAAATTCATGCCGTCGGGCAGGTCATTTTCAAAATGCACCAGCCATGTCGAGCCCTGCTCCCCACCCTGCTCCACAACGGAAACGACCCGTGTTTCGAGCAGGATCGTGCCGGCCAGCGGCTCGAAAAAGGCCACTTCGTTGCCCGGCTCCAGGTTAAAATGGTCTTGACGCAATACGGCGACGTTCTGCACCCCGCCGGGCTTGGCGGAGGTCATCGAAGCGGGACGGGCATAGAGTGCGATGCCGTCATCGCCGTTGCCCTGGATCACTGTATTTTCTATCCACGGTCCGATGGTGTTTCCCCTCAGGTGCACGCCGTCGGCATTCCCCACCATCCATTTATCGTTTTGGAAAAATGTATTGATGTTCAGCAGGTTAATGAGCGACCCGTGGGTGGAGCCGATGATCATGTTGCCCCACCCGCCGATTTCGAGTCCATGCAGTGTGACGGCCTGGCTGTCTGAAAAACGGGTCGTGACCGGTGACCCCGAACGAAAATTGAAAACAAACCGGTCGCCCACCTCCCACTCGGGAATCGAGTCACGATCCAGAGTCACCGACCAGGTTCCGTCCGGATTCTGACTATAGCCATTGGAAACCATGCGGTAAAAGCTGACGCTACCGGTCTTTTGCCGTCCGTCAATGGTTGGGTCGAGCAGCAGAAAAACATCAGAGGCCAGGCTGCCGGACGCAGTAAAGTCGGGGTAGCCGGGCGCGATGGCAAGCGTCACATTCTTTGCCGCCGCATCGACCGCAACGACATGGCCCTGAATCCGTAAGGCGCCGGTGGCATAGGTGATTTTAAAACCGTTGACGGAAATATTTTCGCTGCCCTCCGAACTGATCAGCGACTGCTTTCGGCTGGCAAAGTGCAGGTGCGCACCCGTGCCTTCGACGGCCACATTGGTGACTCCGTCCAATTCAATGAGCGTATCGATAGTGGTGTCGGTGAATGTGTAGTCCCCCGCGGGAAAGACGAGTTTGACCGATTTCCCCTGCCCCGCGAATGCGGCAGTCTGCGCCACGGCTGCCAGCACAGCATCAGTGGAGTTGGTTGCCACCGTCACGGTTTCGTCGTGCGGCGCGATCGTGAACGTGCTCACCGTACTCCACGCGGATGTGCGCCCCGCATCGGTGACCGAGCGCACCCGCCAATAATAATTGCCTGCCGCGAAAGGCTGATCATGCACGTAGCGCGGCAAGCCAATGGTATCGCTATCAACGATGGATGCAAAGGCGGCATCGTCGGCGATCTGAATTTCATAATTGACCGGTGCTTCGACTTCGCGGAACTGCTTACGGTGCGCCGTCCAGCTGAAATTCGGGAAGGCATACGGACTGGATGATCCGTCCGCCGGGGTCAGCACAGTTGGCACTTCGGAAACCAGCCCGCCAATCACATCCGCATAGGCAGTGCCCAGCGAAATACCGTCGATAGCAACATCGCCGGCGGTGACCTTGAGATCCAGCCGGTCGATCGTTACGCCCGAGCCCCCGTCGGCGATGAGATCCCAACTAACAGGTTCGTTGCTATAGGCACCCGGGTTTTCGGGATCGATCAGTTTTACGTATGCAATATCGCCGTTGGTCTCGAATTTTGAGATGACGAAATATTCCTTGTCGGCCTCGAAAACGCCGGGTGCAGAGTTGTTCGTAACCGCCCCGCACTGAAGGGTGATGCTGCCGTCTGCATTGCGCTTGAACGCCCAGCGTACATATTCGGGGCTCGTCTGCTTTAGGTTGAATTGAAATTTCCCGCTGGCATCTGAGCGCGCAAAAAAGCTGAAATAATAGTCGTTCGGATCGTCCAACGTGAATGGAGTCAACAGCACTCGGGTTGAACCGGCCACTGCGGTTTGGTAGATACGGTTATTGAATACCTCCAGCCCGCCACCGGACACCGCGTCCCAGCCACCGCTCCAGCCGGAACCGCCGTTCGCCGTTCCACCAACCAGTGCCGTTTCGTCGAAATAGTTGAACGTCTCCGAGGCCATCGGCGCGGCGTACGCGGAAAGCACAAGTAACAAAGCTAATGAAATTAAACCGGTTCTTTTAATATTACATCTCTTTATCATGCTAAAGCCGTCTCAGCGGCGGAGCCGCCCTGGAGTGCGGCCTCACTCAGTACTCGAAGCGGCCGCGCGCACTTGCACAAACAAACGCCCATCCACCGGGGGGGTGCTCACAGTGACCGTCACTTCCTGCGCACCGTTGACGGTCGCACCGGCGCTCTGTAACGCTGCGGTATCTTCCGTCCAAGCCTGCAGGTTGGTGGAGGTCCAAATCGTGTAGACTAAATCATGATAGGCGGGATCACGGCGGCTGTAACTAAAACGGTCGGTGCCGGGATCGAGCGCTGCAGTGACTACTTGATTTGAGGCCGCGCTGGTCGGATCGAGTCCCCAGGCGCGCTCTGACCCATTGCTCATCCCATCGCCGTCGTAATCCGCATCCGGATCGCTCAAATCAGCGGCGGGATAGAGCGCCTCCCATACCTCGTAGTCGGGAATCTGCACGATGCTGACATCGCTGTAGGCGACGCTTAGATCGCCTGCTATGGATTCATTGCTCAAGGTCATCAGCACTGGACCATCGAAAGACGCGCTCGTGGTAAAGTCCGCGCTCACCGAAACAAAGGCAGCGGGGGACCATTGCTGCTGACCGGAATCGTAAAAAGTGCCAGTGTCGTCGCCGACCGTCAAGCGTCCCAAGGCACTGTTGTTACCGGCCCGGCTGGCTGCAAGGTAGCTGATTCGATAACTGCGCTGCGCTTGCAAGCGGCCGCTAAGATCCTGCGAAAACTGCGTCCCGCCATTTTGCAGGAAGGCAAAATAGGTGACCGCGGATCGATCAGAAGGACTGAAAGGAGTCGAGAGTCCATCGCCATTGATCCCCTTGTTGCCCACGCCGTTGCTACTAAAGATCCATTCCGCAACCGACGCCGGATTGCTTCCACCGACATAGCCGGGATATTGAGTAAACCCGGTGGCATTGTCGGCAAAGTCTCCGTTACGCACCCGCGAGGCGTCCATCGTCGTCGTGCTGAAGTTCCAAGTGGTATCGTCGGCGATTCCGCCATAGGCGTTGCCAAATACATCCTCAACCGCACCGGCATCGATACGCACCGCATAGTCGCGATTTTCCAGCAGATTGACTGACGGATTGATGGTTAAAGTCGCACCGTCAATCGCCACCTGCGCGGTATCGCTCACCGGAATCAAGGTGCTGCCGCCATCAGTCAAGTTGACTAAGTGGAGGGAACCACTGCCGCGCGTGATTGCTTTGCTGAAGGTCAGTATCAAATCGAGATTCGGCGGCAGGTCGGCGAGACCATCCGTCGGATTCAGGCTCTGAATGCTAATCGGTGAGGTGCGTGTGGCGGACACTTCCGCACTATAGGCCGATTCATTGCCGTCGCTGTCGAGCGCGGTGACGACGTAGTAATACGTCACATCCTCAGCGACAGGTGACTGCAAATAGCTAGTTTCACTCGTGTCGAGCAGATGCGTATACGGCCCGCCCGTATTTTCGCTGCGATAGACGCCGTAGAAATCGACGCCTGCCCCGCTGTCGGCCCAGTCCAACTCGACCTCGCTACCGTTCACAACCGCGGCCACCCCAGTCGGTGCCGCCGGTGCGGGAGCGGTGGCCATCGTCACCAACAGCTCCGGATGATCCTCCGAACTCGCAGCTTCTTTGGAATGATAGCGCACCAGTCCAGTGCCCGCGGCAACCAAAGCCGTGGAAAAGGTCTGATCACCAGCCAATTCCGCCGCCACTTGAGCGCTCACATCCAGCTCGATCCATGCATCCACTGCCGGAGCCGTCGCACTGGCGATCATGCTGCCCGCCGCCGGCTTATTGTTCCACTTAATGCCGGACTCCGTCCAACTGTCATCGGCAACCGCGTAGGCTGCATGGGTGTCGCCGCTGCCCGTGGTCGCGGCCACTTTTAAGCGCAGCTTTGCCGACCCCACCGTGCCGGACAGACCCGACAGATCAAAGCGCAGATACGACTCGCGGGTAAAATCCGCGTTGCCATCCGTCTTGCACAACAGTTCCACGTTGGATCCATAGTTGCCATTGGCGGAGACTCCGCCGATCACATGCGCATCGGCCTGCGGCGCGATATGGGCGCCGGTCGGCTGCGCCGAGACCAGATTACTAAAGGTCGATTCGTTGCCACTGCTATCGGTGGCGGTGACGACATAATAATAGGTTTGCCCAGGGGTCGCACGGGAATCCACATAACTACTCACCTGCGGCTGCACCGACTGCAGATAGGGGCCGTCAATCGATTGGCTGCGATACACCGTGTAGCTGGCCGCCCCGGCACTGTCGGGCCAGTCCAACGAAACCCGGCCCTCGCCCGCAACAGC
>JAQXBA010000113.1 GCA_029252625.1 Opitutia bacterium
TGGATTCTGTGGTCATGTGAGTGGAATCGTTGGTCGCTTATTCCGAAAAAAATGAAACAGGTAAATTTGAGGGTCGTTGTCGGGCTATACAATGAGCATCGCGTCACCATAACTGTAAAAGTTATAGTTATGCTCAATCGCCTCAGCGTAAAGTGCCAATAACCATTTAATGCCTCGCTCGTCGCCGGGACTTAAAAAAGCTGAAACAAGGCAGAGTAGGGTCGATTTTGGCAGGTGGAAGTTGGTAATCAGCGCATCAACGGCCTCGAGTTGGGCGGGCGGATAAATGAAGATATCGGCCTCGGCCTGCACCGATCCAGCCGGAGTCAGGCAGGTCTCGGGGGCGGTTTGGCTGCGCCGCATCGCATCTTCAATCGATCGCACCGAGGTGGTGCCAACCGCGACGCGGGGACCGGGGCCAGTCTGCTGCAGTGCTGCAAAGGCTGCGGCGGGAATCTCATACCACTCGTGGTGTATATTGTGATCGAGGATGTTATTGACCTGAATGGGGTGGAAGGTGCCGATGCCGACTTGTAGGGTGAGGTCGTGAAACTGCGCGCCTCGGGCTACGAGGCTGGCAATGAGGTCGGGTGTAAAGTGTAGACCGGCGGTCGGGGCAGCGACGGCGACGCGTTTCTTGTAGTCGGCGTAGACGGTCTGGTAACGCTCGTTGTCGGAGACGCGGCGAGGGTCGTCGTCGGTGCGCTCAATGTAGGGCGGCAGCGGCATAATGCCAAGACGCTCGGAAAGATCGGTCACGGATTCATCGCGCACGGGACGAAAGCGCACGCGGTAGTTGCCGTTTTCGCCCGCGTTGAGGACATCGGCGGTGTATTCGCCTTCGATGCCGAAGGTCACGCTTTGCAGGGTCTTCTTGCCGGGTTTGAGTAGGCACCACCAAGTGAGGGCGTCTTCGGCGGGTTGCAGCAGCAGGCACTCGACTTTGCCGCCGGTGGGGCGCTGACCAAAAAGGCGGGCCTTGAGCACCGCCGCGTTATTGCGAAAGAAACGGGCGTTAGCGGGCAAATGATCGCCGATTTGTGCGAACGTAGTGTGTGTGATTTGACGAGTCTTGCGGTCCACCACCATCAGTCGTGAGGCATCGCGCTGAGCGGCGGGCTCTTGTGCGATGCGTGCCATGGGGAGGTGGTAATTAAATCGGGCGCTATCCATTAAGAGGCTTTTAGAGGGGGAATTCGAAAGTGTGAAGTTATATTTTTATTATAACTAATACAGCCACGTCTTAAAATTTTGATGACTACCTGACTACGGGAGTCAGACAGAGCTTGGTCGATTCGATCAAGGTGTTGATGACTTGTGGATAATAATTAAGCTGCATGATAGCATGCTGTAGAACTTTACGTTTTGACCTTCAGCAGTCTTGTAAGCCTAGGCACACGCCTCTGAGCTAACTTAGCAAAGCACAACAGCCATTTTAATCAATCACCGCAAATGTCCTTGCGACGAGGTTTTTAAAAGAGCTATAATCCTCGGTTCATTACCACTCTATGTCTGCTCGTTCATCCAGTCGTGTTTATAATCAAGCCGCCCTTGAAGTGTGGTTCGAAAACGTGGCACTCGATTGGGAGACTTTTTTCTCTAAAGAGGCACTACAGTGGGGACGCGAAATTTACCTGAAAGGCCAAATATCGGGCGTCGAGTTGGCGGATCAGGATGTGATCATCAATTGCGCCTTTGCGCGTAAAGATACCTGCTACGTCGTGGTTGAATGGGGACCAACTGGGCCCATTGTGCGTTGTTCGACCGAGGATGCTGCGATGGGTGATGCGGTTGCTGTCGGTGGATTGTATGAGGTCGAAGAGTTGATTGCGGATGAGATCGATCCGCTGCCCTATGTGCCGACACCGAAGCCAGACCTGCAAGAGGCCGCGATTGTGGAAGCGACCTTGGCTAAGCAACAGAGCTTAATAGTAAACTCGACGCAGCCTGAAGAGCCACCGGCTCGTCGATTGGCCCCGCGTTTGGAGGGGCTTAGCACGGGCCTGCGAATGACGGCGTATTGGGTGAATTCTGATTTTTCGCGTGAAGCGGCGTTTCAGGCTGAGGGTGTCAAGATGTCGAGTGCAGAGCGCGAGATGTTGGTGCGCTTGACGGCCTTGGCCAAGGAAGTCGGCTTCACATTTCGACGCGAGCCGAATGATTTTTTAATGCATGATCCAGCGCGGATTGCGCCGTTTTTCTCGCATACCCGAAAGCGCTGGGAAAATATCTTCGGCGATCTAGATCTTGACCTGGATGCGCAAAGCTTGGCTGAGGGTGTGAAGGAGGTGAAAATTATCGGCCGCGTCGAATCGGCTGGGAAAGCTAATATGCGTGTGGATTGGCGCCTGAAGTTGGGCAAGCGTTGGCTTGATCCTGAAGATGCGGAGCGTTTGGCCAAGGCGGGGCGTGGTACGCATATTGTGAAGGGGCTCGGCTTGGTGCAGATTGCCGACGAGCAGACCACGGCGCTAGCGGAGTGGCGCGTGGCAGAGGCTTCCGGCTTGGAAGCAGTGCAAACTTGGCCGCGTTATATGGTGTTTTCGCTTTTTGGCGAGCGTGGTGCAGAACTAGATTTGGAGCAAGAACTGCAAGAGTGGCGGGCGACACTAGAGCCCAAGCAGGGCGATCCTGACGGGCAATTCGAGCCAGAGGAGGCGCAGCTGCCTAAGTTCTTGCGTCCCTATCAGGCGCATGGGGTGCGCTGGATGGCAAACTTGCGGGCGCAGAATTGCCACGGCTTGCTGGCCGATGAGATGGGCTTGGGCAAGACGTTGCAGGTGTTGACCTTGCTCAATGCATATCCGTTTGAAGGTAAGGATAGTTTGATCGTGTGCCCCGCCAGTGTTGTCCCTGTCTGGGAGAATGAGGTGCGGCAGTGGTATCCAGATTTGAATACAGCGATTCTGCGTAGCGGGGAAACGTTTGCGGAGCCGTCTGAGGATCGACCGAAGTTGTGGATCGCTAGCTATACGCAGCTGCGCCGACATAAGTATTTATTGGAAGGCACCGAGTTTGGCTACGCGGTGCTGGATGAGGCGCAGCAGATTAAAAACCCCGAGGCGAAGGTCACGCATGCGTGTTGCGCAATTAAAGCGAAGTGCCGTTTGGCGCTGACGGGCACGCCGATTGAGAATCGATTGATGGATGTGTGGACGCTGTTCCGATTTATCATGCCAGGATTGTTGGGCTCGCGTCGTCGCTTCGAAGATGCGGCTACCTCGCCGGACCTTTCGGTACGTAAGACGCTGGAGCAAACGCTGCGTAAGCAGATCGCGCCGTTCTTGCTACGTCGTAAGAAGGATAAGGTGGGCAAGGATCTGCCGCCAAAAGTGGAGATGGATTTGATTTGTCCGATTACTGAGATGCAGCGTCATCTTTATGAGGGCTTACTCAATCAGGGACGAGAGCAAATGGGCGACAATTTACAGGTAGCAATGCAGTCGAACTCAATGAAATTCTTCACGCTGTTGACTCGCTTGCGGCAAGCTTGTTGCGATCCTGGTATCATTCCAGATATCGAGACTGATCCGATGCAAAGTGGTAAGCTTCAGATGCTCCTCACGCGTTTGAGCGAGGCGTTGACGGGCAATGGTGCGCGTAAGGTGGTGATATTTAGTCAGTTCGTGCAGTTGCTCAAGCGAGTGAAGCCAATGATTAAGCAGGAATTCCCAGACGTCGATTTGTTCGAGCTGACGGGGCATACGAAGAATCGCGCGAAGCCAGTCGAGTCGTTTCAAAATAAGCAAGGCCCTGCAGTGATATTGGTGAGTTTGAAAGCTGGTGGCACGGGCATCACGCTGCACGCCGCGGACTATGTGTTCTTGCTCGATCCGTGGTGGAATCCCGCAGTGGAGAGCCAGGCGGTGGATCGCGTGCACCGGATCGGCCAGCGCAAGCGGGTATTTGTGTATCGTATGATTACGCAGGGCACGATTGAGGAGCGGATTCAGCATTTGAAGGCCGAGAAGCGAGAGCTGTTTGAGAGCACCTTAGGCAATCTCGGCAGTGCGAAAGATCTGCGCGAGCACTTCGGTGACCTTGAGGAGTTGGCGAAATTACTGCCCCCAAAATAGGGTCGTTGAGGACGCCTAAGATCAATTTATCGAGGAGATTCAACGCTCAATTTAATGGCACTGGATGATTGGGATGTTGTAACTTACTTGTTTCATCCGGTTATGAACGGTGTTCAGGTTCTTAGGGTTATGGGCTTAATCCATATGGAAGACTTCATTTAAAGGCAGCCCAAGCGTTTCCTCCGCCCTATTTAAATGTAATCCAAGCGGAGGCCCTACTCTTAACAAAAAAACGGCTACTTCCGTATGGAAGCAGCCGTGTTAAAGCGGTTAAGTGCTATGGGGCAACTTACTCGACGTTGGCACCAACGACGGCAGCCATTTGCATCATGTTGATAGTCTGACCTTCCTTGATGTTGCGCAGGTCAGTTACATTGCCAGATTTGCTAGTTGAGTTGGTGTGGCGGAAAATGGTGAGCAATTTTGCATCGGTGACGATGTATTTTCCTGCGTTTTCAGGTGCGCCGTTTTCTGTCTTTGTTTGGAGACCGTTCTTTTTGATGTAGTCCCAGAGGTTTTTAGTAATCTCTGTGCGTGGTAGAGCAGAGGCTCCCAAGAATGCTGCGAGATCAGCTTTGAGTGTTACTGGTTTGTTAAGTCCTTTTGGTTCTTCAGCCATAATGGTTTTGTTGGTTGGTTGGTTGTTTTGTTGAGGTGAAGTGTAACGATTTGATTAATCGAGCTTCGCTAAATGGTTTAGTGCGGCGAGGTAGCCATCGAAGCCAAGGCCCGAGATGACGCCGATACAGGCTTCCGCTGTCATAGAGTGATGGCGGACGGCCTCACGTTTGTAAATATTGCTGATATGCACCTCGATCACAGGCAAGTCGCTGCCGGCTAATGCGTCGCGCAAGCCGAGGCTGGTGTGCGTGAGTGCCCCAGGGTTGATGATCAGCCCAAAGACTTCGGAATCTGAAAACTCGCCGATCTCATCGATGATGAATCCTTCGTGGTTGGATTGGTAAAATTGCACTTCTACGCCAAGTTCTGCGGCCTCTTCGGTGATGAGGTTTTCGAGGTCGGTCAGTGTTTGATCGCCGTAGATGGATGGTTCGCGTTTACCGAGTCGATCCAAGTTAGGGCCGTTGATGATGACGATGCGTTTCATTAATTAAAAGGAATTGATATGAAGCAAATAGAACTTTGAGCGACTTGGCAATCTACATTACAGTGAGCAGGGCGTTTTGATAAAAGTCCATTCAAGGCCGAATTTATCGGCTATTTCTTGTGCGAGTGCTTGGACGCCAAAAACCTCAGTAGCGTAGTGGCCACAGGGGTAAAGATTGAGCCCGAGTTCCTGTGCCATGTTGAAGTGATGCTGGCGTAGCTCGCCAGTGATGAGGGTGTCGATTTGGTTAGCTTGAAGCTCGTCGATAGCGCTTTGCCCACTACCTGTAAGGATGCCGATACGCTCGGGGTGATCGCTGCCGTATTCGATGGCATGGTAAGTGTCGGGGAAGACGGCTTTGAGCTTAGTGGCGAGTTCCGCGCGGCCTCCTTCGAGGCCTGCTGTGATGGTGGCCACGTCGTTGCCCTCGTAGTTGACGAATCCGCCGGTTTTGGTGAGTCCGAGGGCATGAGCGAGTAGGGCATTATTGCCTATTTCGGGGTGACAATCGAGCGGGAGGTGAGCGCCGTAGACCGCGAGATTGCCGTCGAGAGCGGTTTTTACCTTCTTATAGCTGCTACCTGTTAGTGGAATCGGCGCAGTCCAGTAGAGCCCGTGGTGGCAGATGATAAAATCGACCCCGGCGGCGATGGCCTGTTCAAAGGGGATTTGGCCGGCATCCACGGCAGCACCGATCTTGGTAACGTATCCGTTGTTCTCGACTTGCAGGCCGTTGTAGGAGCCAGGGAAGTCTTTAACTTCGGTGCGGCGGGTGCGGGTATCACAAAAGGCGACAATCTCTGATAGCGTAAGCATAGGAACACAGTGAATGGTGAATGGCGAATAGTGAAGATCGGAAAGTGAAAAGTTGGTGTTATTTTGCTTCTCATTCGGGGAGCGATCTTCTAAGCCCTCAGCGATGCCAGATTATGAAGCACGGTTCGGCGCGATTGGGCGCCTGTATGGAGTCGAGGGGTTGAAGCGCCTTTCGGAGGCGCATGTCTGCGTAATCGGCTTGGGCGGAGTCGGCTCGTGGGCGGTGGAGGCGCTGGCTCGCACGGGGGTCGGTCGGTTGACGCTGGTCGATATGGACGAGGTCTGCCTGAGCAATGTGAACCGGCAGCTGCATGCCTTGGATGGTACGATTGGCCGTTCAAAGGCAGTGTTATTGGCCGAGCGTGTGGCGAAGATCTCGCCGCGTTGTATTGTGACGGTGGAGGAATGTTTTTTGACGGAGTCCTCGATGGATCGTTTGTTGGCACCGACCTTTGACTACATTATCGATGCGATCGATGCGACGAAGTATAAATGCCTGTTGATTGCGGAGGCGCGCAAGCGTGGCTTGAAGTTGATCACTTGCGGGGGTGCCGGTGGGCGTATTGACCCGTCAAGGATTCAGGTCGCAGATTTGGCACGCTCGATTAATGACCCGTTGCTGCTGCAAGTGCGTAAGACGCTGCGCAGGGATTATGGCTTCCCGATGTTTAAGCGGCAGAAATTTAAGGTCGATTGTGTGTTTACAGACGAGTTGCCTTTATTTCCGAAAGAGGATGGTTCCGTGTCTTGTCAGCGCGAGACTGGCGCGGATTACCGCTTAAATTGCGATCAAGGCTTCGGTTCAGCTACCTATTTGACCGGAACGTTCGGTTTTTTTCTCGCCGCTGAGGTGGTGAAACGCGTCGCGATAGGCAACAGCTTGGCCACATCTGGGTAAAACGCTGCGACCATTTCAAATCGATATTTCTTTGTTCTGTCGGATGCTGGCACGGACTTTCTTTAGCAGCTCCTTAGGCATCTTGTCTTTACTGATGCGAAAATTGGTTTGTCGTGTCTGGATGTGATAGCCGAGGTGATCGACTTTGAGCTTCTGCATGTCAGACCATTGCAGCAGGATCGGAGGTTTGGGATTTTTGCGCAGTGTGACGCCGATTTCGTCCCAGCTGATCTGTAGTCGTCCGATTGAGTTGAGCGTGACCGCAATGGCGCATGCCGCGAAAAAGGCGATTCCTACGGTCATCCAATAGCTGCCTTGGCGGAACGTGCTGATACTCATCATGAGGCCAAGCATGGCATACATCAGTGCTTTGATTTTTTTCATTGGAGCGAGTCTGCTAATAAATACATGCGATGGGTCTGCTTAGGCGATGAAACGCGTTTTATCGATCGCCTTCATGTAGGCCTCCGCTTGGGTAATCAAATCTGCTTCCAGTAATTTGCTGAGTGAGGCATCCATCGAGACCATGCCTTGCTCTCGGTTTTGGTCGATGATGTTGCGAATGTTGGAAAGCGAGTGCGTGCGAATGCAGTTTGGCAGTGCGCCATGTGTAAGTAGGATCTCATGCACGGCGATACGACCGCCATCTTTCTTCTGGCATAATAGTTGCGAGACGATGCCCCGTAGAGACTCAGCCAGCATGATGCGGATTTGATTTTGTTCGTCGGCAGGGAACGCATCAATGATGCGGTCCACTGTCTTGGTGGCATTGTTGGTATGCAGTGTGGCAAAAACCAGCATGCCCATTGCTGCGCAATTGAGTGCTAAGCGGATGGTTTCCATGTCGCGCATTTCGCCAATCAAAATGACATCGGGGTCGGCGCGCATCGCGCCCTTGAGGCCGGCGCTGAAAGAGCGCGTGTGCTCACCCACTTCACGGTGAATGATCGTGCTGTTTTTATCGTCATGAGCAAATTCGACCGGATCTTCGAGTGTGATAATTTGCTTCTGCGAGGTTTCGTTGATGTGGTTGATAATGGCTGCGAGAGTCGTCGATTTTCCATTGCCAGTCGGGCCTGTGACGAGGACTAGGCCATCCTTGTATGAGGCGAGGTCTTTGAGTGCGACTGGTAGGTCGAGCTCGTCGATACTCGCGATACGAGACGGGATTTGCCGTAGGACGGAGGCGATGCCCCAGCTGTTTTTGAAGAGATTCATGCGGAAACGTGCTTGCCCGGGGATCTCATGTGCGAGGTCCACATCACCGGTTTGCATGAAAGTATCCCAGCGGTGTGCGGGGGTGACTTCCTTGAGCATCGCCTCCATTTCGCGTGCGCCGATCGGTTGCTGGTTGAGCAGGTCGATGACACCATCAATTCGCGTCTTTGGCGGCGAGTCGACGGCGAGGTGGAGGTCGGAGCCTCCTTTAGCGAGCATATCAGTCAGCAGTGTATCCAATTCGTTCATCGATCAAATTCTCTTTTTTGGGGGTGGGGTAGGTTAGGCCTTACTTTCCGCATTAAACATATTCTCGGCGGCGACTTCGGCTGTGATCTTGCCTTGGTCGAGCAGTGCTTGCACGGAATCGTTCATGGTGAGCATGCCGAGCTGCTTGCCTGATTGCATCGCACTTTCCAATCCGGTCTCTTTCGCATCGCGAATAATATTGGCCACTGCAGTGGTATTAATGAGTAGTTCGCAGGCGAGCACGACTTCGTCGTCCACACTGGGAATGAGGCGCTGGCAGACGATGCCACGCAAGGAACCGGCAGTCATTGCGCGGATTTGGTTTTGCTGGCTGGGTGGAAATACGTCGAGCATTCGATTCAATGTGGATGCGGCATCCCCGGTGTGCATGGTCGCAATCACGAGGTGGCCTGTTTCTGCCGCAGTAACTGCCATTTCGATTGTTTCTAGGTCACGCATTTCACCAATAATGATAATGTCAGGGTCTTCGCGCAGGGCGGATTTTAAGGCGGATTTAAAGGACTCGGTATGTTTGCCGACTTGCCGCTGAGTGACGATGCTGTGGACTGAATGCTGCATCACTTCAATGGGATCTTCCACGGTGATAATGTGATCCTTGCGCGTTTGGTTCAGTTCGTTGACGAGGCTGGCAAGTGTGGTGGTTTTGCCGCTGCCGACCGGGCCAGTTACCAGAATAATGCCATTGTGGTAATTAAGTAGTTTGCGAATGTTGTCGGCATTCGGAAATCCGAGCTGCTCCAGGCTCATCAAGTGATCCGCCACGATTCGGTAGACGCCAGAGATGCCTTTCTTCTGCTCCATGAGATTGGCGCGGAAACGCATTTTAAAGCCCGCAGTTTCATCATCGACAGTTAAGGCATAGTCCAAGTCCCAATCAGTTTCGAATCGCTGCCGCTGCTCAGGTGTGAGAAGTAGGTAGTTGATTCGTCTGGCAAGGGCATCAGTGAGCGGTGCGTTGCTCAGGTAAACGATTCGTCGGTGGTGGCGCATACGTGGGCGGGCACCTCCTGTAAGGTGCAAGTCGCTCGCGCCTATTTTTTGACATTGGGTGAAGAGACTGCGAATCGCTGCTCGGAGCTCATCGTCGTTCAGCTGATTAAGGATCGAGAAGTCGGGGAACCCTTCGACATGACTCTGTGTGTCTGCGCACGATAGTCCCGGTAGCACTGGGATTTCAAAGCCATCCTGGGTATTTTTAATCGAGGCCTCAATGGCACTGTCAAGAAAGGTGGTGTCTGCAATCCAACCAGAGTTCGCCAGTAATTTGGCACAGGCATGTACGTCTGTACTTGGGGCGAGGTTGGAGACCATGCCCAGCACTTGGCCCTCGGTGAGTAGTTGGTTTTCTAGGCAGAAATGGAGGAGCCAGTGGATTTCCGGACGCATAAATATGGGGGGATTTTTTCGGGAAGCTAAAGTACCTTTTGTATATAAAAAAATGCGGGAAGAATCAACCCTCATATTGAACAATGAGTAGCGGCAGAGGGGGCTGTATTTAAATGTGCTAATGGAGCGAGGGCGACTCGATTTTGTTGTGGTATGGCTGTGGGCGGGTCGCCCACACTCCTCTAGTTCTAATTTTTAGCGTGGCGCAACGGTGCGATGGTCGATGTGTTGGTCTTTAAAACCCGCGGATCATGCCTAACCATATATCAAATACACCGCCGCCGGACTTGTTACACCCGCGCAACCCACATCAGGGGCGGTATGATTTTACCGCGTTGTGTGAGGTGTGTGCCGAACTAAACTCCTATGTGCGGCTAAACCCTACAGGCGAGCCGACTATCGAATTTGCTGATCCCGCCGCGGTGCGATGTCTGAATCAAGCACTACTAGCGCAAACCTACCAGATTAAACATTGGATGATACCTGCTGGCTATTTGTGTCCTCCTATTCCGGGAAGGGCGGATTATATTCATTATGCGGCAGATCTATTGGCAGGGTCAGGCTCAGTGCCAAGGGGCAAGCAGGTGCGTGTGCTCGATATTGGCACGGGTGCGAATTGCATCTATCCTATTATTGGCAGCCAGAGCTATGGCTGGAAATTTGTCGCAACCGATATTGACCCAGTCTCAGTGAAAACCGCAGGTTTGATCGTCGAATCGAATCCATGCTTGAGCAAATTAGTAAAGGTGGTCCGACAAAAGGAACGTAATTCGACTTTTAAAGGCATTATCCGCAAGGGTGATTATTTCGATTTGACGCTGTGTAATCCACCCTTTCATGTTTCGATGGAAGCTGCACAGGCGGGCACTCAACGGAAACACAAGAATCTAACTAAGGGAGGTTCTGCGAATGGTCCTGCGAGGTTAAACTTCGGCGGGCAGAATGCCGAGCTCTGGTGCCGTGGTGGTGAAGTGGTGTTTATTACGCAGATGATTCGTGAGAGCGTAGAGTTCGCTGCGCAAGTAGGCTGGTTCACTAGCCTAGTCTCGAAGCGGGAACATTTACGCGTGTTGAAGCAAGTTCTCAGTCAGTGCGGTGCCAAGCAAGTCGAAGTGATTCCAATGCGCCAGGGGCAAAAAGTCAGTCGACTCCTCGTGTGGCGTTTTAAGGGTGGAGATGTGGAGCAATAGTCAAAGCGTGCTACCCACATCCTTGCCTCTCCTGCGATGATCGGCCACAAAAAAGCCGCCGAATAGATTCGGCGGCTGTTGTTTTAAAAATGTCAGTTGTCTCGGTGTTTCGACCGAGTGGGCTGCCTTTACGCTTTCGCTTTTTGGTAGTTCGCTTCGGCGGCGTCCCAATCGACGACATCCCAGAATGCCGCGATGTAGCTTGGGCGCATGTTCTGATACTTCAGGTAGTAAGCGTGCTCCCAAACGTCGAGCGCGATCACTGGCTTACCTTCAACATCCGCGACTCCCGTCATGCATGGGCTGTCTTGATTGGGAGTCGAAGTCACTGCGAGGCTGCCGTCTGCTTTTACCACGAGCCATGCCCAGCCGCTGCCGAAACGTGTCGCGCCTGCTTTGGCGAAGGCTTCCTTAAATGCGTCAAAGCCGCCGAGCTCAGCGTCGATTGCTGCTGCGAGTTCACCTTTAGGAGCACCACCGCCTGTTGAACTGAGCACCTTCCAGAAGAAGCTATGGTTGGCGTGCCCACCACCATTGTTGCGAACTGCGCCGCGGATGTTTTCGGGAAGAGCAGACAGGTCTGAGAGAAGTTCGCAGACGGATTTGCCTTCAAACTCAGTGCCAGCGAGTGCGGCATTCACATTCGTAATATATGCATTGTGGTGCTTGCTGTGGTGGATTTCCATCGTGCGAGCGTCGATATGTGGTTCGAGCGCATCGTATGCGTAGCCGAGTTCTGGTAGTTCGTAAGCCATGATATGTATTGTTTTCTATTTTGTTTATGGAGAGAGTGCTAAAAGTTGGGAGGATCTTAGAGCGCTGTCAAACGACAGCTGTGTTTGTTGGAGCCTTTTTTATGATGCGGCGCCGATTGCAGGGAAAGGAGTGTGGGCGACTCGCCCACGGCATCGACTCATGCCACCGGGCGGGCGGGGCGCCCTGCCTGCTTTCAGGCACTCGTGTTGTCTTTGTGCGTGGCGGCCTTCTTGGCGACGTTGTCTAGGCGTTTTTTTTCGAAGAAGGCCTTTAAAATGTCGTGGTTTAATTCTTGCAGGATGCCGCCGACGGACTCGAAGTGGTGGTTGCTATCCGGGAGCGCACCGAGGTCGAGCGCACCGCCAACGCAGCCCATGCGCAAATCAGGCAGGCCGTAATACACCTTGCCAATGCGGGCAATGACGAGCGCGCCAGAGCACATCGGGCAGGGCTCTTTGGTCACGTAGAGGGTGCATTGATTGAGCCGCCAATCGCCGATGAAGCTGGCGGCCTGCGAGATCGCGAGGATCTCGGCGTGGGCGGTGGGGTCGTTGTTAGAGCGGGACTGATTGTGCGCAGACGCGATGATTTGACCCTCGAACTCGATCACTGCGCCGATCGGCACTTCGTCCTTTTTCCATGCTTCGATCGCCTCATTATAGGCGTGCGTCATGAAGTAGCCGGCATCGCGGTTGAGCGCTGATGGGTAGATTTTTTCGAATGGGCAGTCTACGTACATGGTTTAAAAGTGTAAAAGTGTCTGGAGCGGGAGCAGCGCTTGGTTGGCATGCCAAGTCTACCGAACTGGCTGTATAAAATCGGTGCCTGACAGGGGCAAGTGAAAGAAAAAACTCTCTAAAAGGCTGTTGTGACGCTTAGCCAGATTTAGTTTTACCGCGAGCGCTTGGCGTCTGACATGTTCTACCTCATTCGCTCGCCAGTAGCGCTTCCGGCACATTAAATAGCTTGGACAGCACACCAGTGTTGAGCGCCGCTCTGTTGAGTTGGATGTGACCTTTCGAGGAGACCATGTTGAAGGGGATCGGCATGCCATTGATATCGCGATAGTCGCTGAACACGATTTGCTTGATTGTGCCGTCTGCGAGGAGTTCTAGCTCGGCGATGGGATACATGGTTTGTGGGTCGATCAGAATATCGACGATTGCTCCATCGGCGTCCAGCGTGCTGACTTTTAGGCAGTCGGCACCTTTCCAGTCTGCGGCCTTGATTGCGGTGAGGCTGCCCTCGCCTTGGCTGGCGCTGATGATGGGGTCGAAGAAGCGCCGATGGGCCAACCAAGTTCTTGCTTCTTGCCCTTCAACGAGGGCAAAGATATCCTCGTGTTGCGGTGCGCGGGTGCGTCGCCAGACAGTATCGCCGCTCACACCGAAGGTCACTTGATGCGAGCCGCGGTCGATGGTGAATAGCATCCGGTCGGGCCGTTTTTTGATCAGAGAAAAAGCCTGCTTGAGGTCGCCGTTTACCATGTGTCCTGTCACGCGGATGGTCTGCGTGTGTTCCAGTAGTGTCGGATTGCAGTTCACCGACAGGTAGGCTTGCATAAAGACTTCGGGCTCGGTTAGCTCGACGAGTGTGCCATAGGGCAGTTCGACTCCGACGACGGCATCATCCCCCGCTCGAATGAAGGATGCAATGGTCGCGATGGCCGCGATCGAGAGGCTGATTGTGCCCAAATAAATCAATCGGTTGAGACGTATGCGGGATTTTGAGGTCTTTGAGGAGTGGACGTGCTTGCGTTTGGTGTTGGTGTAAGAAGATCTCATAGGCTTATTTGAGTGTTTTGCCGAGTTTTGAGTGCTTCAGAGAGGATGGCCAACCTAAATCGCTAAAGTGATGGGAGGCTCTGGCACTGGAGTCACTTTCGAGCATAGCGACGCTTTATTATGATTTTGGGTGCAGCTAAGGGGCGAAGCTAAGGCACGGAGCTTGGGATGAGTGAGATGTTTACCATTAATACAATGGCGCGATCTTGCCCAGAGCTTCCAATGCGACTGCTTTATAAAATGCAGCTCGCAATTCATCTTGATGGAGCGCCGCCAATACGAATACAGCGCCGAGCAACTGACAGAGTGCGGCCGCATGCTCGGTGGCTGGATGAAGTAGCAAGGATGATCTATTAGTATGCCGGGTTTTTACTGGGGCTGCAATCGATAGGAAATAAGTTAACTTTCCGACCATCAAAATTTAACTCTTTTATCTAGCAGAGAGAGTCCTTGACTTTCGGTCTCAATCCGCTTCCCTCCCCCAATTATTGTTGATCATTTATGGCTAAAGCACAAAGCGAAGATTACGTAGAAGTCGAAGGCAAAATCGTTGCCGTTCTACCTGGCACCATGTTCCGCGTGGAGTTGGCAAACGGGCACCAAGTGCTCGCGCACATCTCTGGAAAATTACGTAAGCACTTCATTAAGATCACGACGGGTGATACTGTGAAGATGGAAATGAGCCCTTATGATCTCGACAAAGCGCGTATCGTTTATCGCCTGCGCAATGCCCAGGTGCAGCGTAATGCACCTAGGCGTAGTTTCGGCCCGCGCCGTCGATAGCCAGTTTGTTTACACGATTTCAAAAAAGCACCGCGCGTCGGTGCTTTTTTGTGTATGAGTGTCAGGGTCTCCAGGCACAACGATGAAGGATAATATGTCTTGAATGGCGAATTATCAGCGTCCTAGCTCTGTTCATTGATGGAGCAAAGCGGAGATGGCGAAGCAATGTGCGATCAATGCTTGCCTCGTTATGTTTTCAGGATGTGCTGGTATGCTCATTCATTTAATTTCTTATTTATCCATTATGAGCAGTAAATTATTTAACTCTATCATCGAAACAGTCGGCAGTACGCCACTAGTCAAAATCAACAACACGACTGCGGGTGTGAACGCAGACATCTACCTGAAGTGTGAATTCTTCAATCCACTGGCCAGCGTCAAAGATCGTATTGGCAAGGCGATGATCGAAGCAGGCGAGCGCGATGGTAAGATCGGCCCAGATAGCATCATCATCGAGCCGACTTCTGGTAACACTGGCATCGCGCTGGCATTCGTTTGTGCGGCCAAGGGTTACAAGTTGATCCTGACCATGCCTGAGACGATGTCGGTCGAGCGCCGTGTGCTGCTGCGCATGCTCGGTGCTGAGATCGTGCTGACGCCTGGGCCAAAGGGCATGGGCGGTGCGATCGCACGCGCCGGTGAGCTGGTCGAAGAATACGGTGAAAAAGCCTATATGCCGCAACAATTTGAGAATCCTGCCAATCCTGAAGCGCACCGCCAGACCACTGCCGAAGAAATTTGGGAGGCAACCGACGGCAAGATCGATGCATTCGTCGCCGGCGTCGGTACTGGTGGCACTATCACTGGTGTTTCTGAGGTGATCAAGATGCGCAAGGAGCTATACACGGTCGCTGTTGAGCCTGAAGCGAGTCCGGTTATCTCTGGGGGTGCACCTGGTCCGCACAAAATCCAAGGCATAGGCGCAGGCTTCATTCCAAAGAATTGTAATGTCGATATTATCGACGACGTGATCAAGGTCTCTAATGAAGATGCATTTGCCACGGCGCAAGCATTGGCCGCCCAGGACGGCATCCTCGGCGGCATCTCCACGGGCGCTAATGTGTGGGCTGCGATGGAGCTTGCCAAGCGTCCTGAGATGGCAGGCAAAACAATCGTGACTATCGGCTGTAGCTTCGGCGAACGTTACCTTAGCACCCCGCTGGCTGAAAAGGCCCGCGCAGAGATGATGACTGCGACTGCGAGCTAAGCGCTCTGCTCAATTAGTTTTAAGTGCAAGCCCCAGCCAGCAATGGTCGGGGCTTTTTTGGTGCATAGTCGATTTGCGGGGAGGGCAAAAAAGGGAGGGCGACTCGCCCTTCTTAGCAGCAACACAGAATAAATGTGGGCGAGTCGCCCACATTCGGATCGCGGTCAATGGCTGAAGCAATCCCACTCAGTAGTGGACTCGTTGCGTATTAAAACAAGCTGTCTGATGTTTCAATCGAGACTTTGCCATTAATCGGCGCTAAACCTTTTTTTAGCTCATTGTCACTGCGCAATCTGAGCGGTGGTTTTTTGTCTTCGAGCTACAGTTCGAAGCCGGCCTTGGCGATGCAGACGACGAATTCGCCTTTCTGGCTGCCTTGGGCAACGCGGTCTCGCACCTCGCCAGCTGGGCCGGTGTGCACGGTCTCGTGGAGCTTAGTCAACTCGCGGCAAACACTGATGCAGCGATCGGTGCCAAGGGTCGCCACTAGATCGTTGAGGAACTTGCCTATACGGTGGCAGGATTCGTAGATGATGACGGTGTATTCAGAGTGTTGCTGCGCTTCAAAGAAGCGTTTGCGCGCGGCGCTCTTGGGAGCAAGGAAGCCGACGTAGAGGAAAGCATCGCTCGGAAGCCCAGAGAGTGACAGGGCGGTGATCACAGCGCTGACGCCAGGCGCCGTAGATACTTTCAGTCCGCGCTTGCGACACTCGCGCACGAGGCGAAATCCGGGGTCGCTAATGGCGGGCGTGCCAGCGTCGGCGATCAGTGCGATGTTTTCACCCGCTTGCATGCGGTCGGCGATTTCGCTCGCCATGTAGTTTTCGTTTTGTTCGCGGTAGGAGATCAGTTTGCCGCTGTTCTCAATGTTGAGTTTACTCAGTAGCTTGCCAGTGACACGGGTGTCTTCGCAGGCAATGTGAGTTGCCGCGGAGAGCACTTCGATGGCGCGTGGAGTGATGTCGGATAGATTTCCGATGGGTACGGCGACGAGTGTAAGGGTTCCGGAGTCTGACATATCGTAAGCGACTGTATTTAGGTTGGCGTAAATGTCACAAAAAAAGCGCCTTCATGTTTTCATGAAGGCGCTGGTTCTTTTAAAAGTATTGTTTGCTTGGCTTTAACGGCCTAATCCCGGGACACCACCTTGCCAGTCTGCTGGGCGAGACCAAGGCAGTTCTTGGTCGTCAGGATTCGTGTCAAGGCAGCCACTGGTGGCTAGAGTGCACCATGACAGTGCGAAGATTAGAAGTAGGCGAGTGATCATGATGTATCAGCGAGGTTCGAAAGAATTAGTACAATACCTTGATGGTATCGCCTTTGTAAAGTCCGCGGAGCGCTGTGCCTGGTAGGATGTTGGCAACTGCGAGTTGCTCGGTGACTTGGGTGATGCGAATCTTACCCAGTGCTTTCAAGCCTTGGATCAGAGTGATTTCCGAACCGACCGAAAGGCCGAGTTCTGGAGCCGCATTGAGAATAATGATGCCGTCAGCTGTGCTGATTGAGGCGACTGTGGTTGCGGCGCCGATGGTTGCGGGTTGCACCGCTACCGTACTGCTTGGCGTAAAGCCGCTCTGATAGCCGCGAGCGACTGCAGTGTTCGCAGTTTCGGAGATTGCGCTCGCGCTCTGTTGGAGCTCTGCGCTCGCTAGCAAGTCTTGCTTGAGTGAATCGTTGGATTTAGCAAGCTCTTCGATACGCTCGTTGAGCTGAGCTAGCTCTGCTTCTTTGCTCGCTGATGCTAAGCTTTCTTCGGTCTTGACCAGATCGGTACGCAGGCGAGTTGCGACATTTTCCAGCTCGGAGATGGTATTTTTCGTCTCTTTGAGTTGCTGCTGCGTGCGGGTGACTTCCTGTTTGGCAGTATACATTTCGGAGCGGATTGACTCGAGCTTACCTTTGGTGTCGGCGAGTGATTGGCGCTCGGTCGAGAGCTGTTTGCCAAGCGAGGTGATCTTGCTATTGGCAGTTTCTAATTCGCTTTGAGTTGCTTGAGTCACTGCCTGCGCTTGTTCGAGGGACGTTTGCTTTTCAGCGAGTTTCCCCTTTGAAGTGAAGAACAAAGCGACTGCTGCAGCTGACGCGAGGATCGCTATGATTCGGAGAACAAGTGATAGATTTTTCATTGATGGTGTTTGGGGATATTACAGATTGAGGTGGGCTAAACTGCGCAAAATGCGGTTTTGTGAATTGGGATCTTGGTGTTTGCGCTGATGCCACGATTGTTCGCTGCCAATCGAAGCAACAATTTAAAAATCAATTCGCTTTGTGATTCAAGACCCAACTTCGCCGCAATATCATCTGCAGTTTGAGCTTTGTCACCATTGGCGTTGACCTGCGCGACGATTTTTTGCTCGATTTCCAAGACTGTGGCTGCGGCTGCTTTGCCTGCTTCAACGCCTGGTTGATGGTAGGCGTTGATGTTGACGAGGCTCGCGTAGAGGCCGACGGCACGTTCGAAAAGGGCGATGAGTTGGCCGACTGCTTCGGGTGTGACCTCTGTGATCGTAATGGTGATCGACTGGCGACCATTGTCATATAGCGCATCGCGGGTACCGAGAAAGAAGCCTTGTAGGAAGTCGCCGCTAGTAAAGCCGGGTTCGACTTCGATCGAGTCGCCGTCGCGATCCTTGAGCACTTCGATGAAGGTGGCGAAGAAGTTGTGCACACCTTCCCTGAGTTGCTGCACGTAAGCGTGTTGGTCAGTAGAACCTTTGTTGCCATAAACGGCGATACCTTGGTGCACGACTTTGCCATCGAGATCTTTTTCTTTACCGAGCGACTCCATGACGAGCTGTTGCAAGTATTTGGAGAAAAGCATGAGGCGATCCTTGTAAGGTAGCACGACCATGTCCTTCGCACCCTTACCGTCGGTCGCGAAATACCACATGAGCGCGAGTAGGGCCGCTGGATTCTTAGTTGTCTCAGTCGAGCGTGTGGCGTCGTCCATCGCTTTCGCGCCCGCGAGCATACGGTCGATGTCGAGGCCTTGAATGGCAGCAGGGAAGAGACCCACGGCTGCGAGCTCGGAAGTGCGGCCGCCGACCCAGTCCCACATTGGTAGGAAGTCGAGCCAGTTGTTTTCTTTCGAGATTTTGTGTAGCTTACTGCCTTCGCCTGTGATGGCGATGGCGTGCTCGGCAAAGCTGAGGCCGGCGATACGGTAGGCGGTCTCGGCTTCAAGCATGCCGTTGCGTGTTTCGGGTGTGCCTCCAGACTTGGAAATGACTACGGCGAGTGTTTCGCCAAGTTGGCCGTCGAGCGCTTCGAGCGTGCGGTCGAGACCATTCGGGTCGGTGTTGTCGAAAAAGAACAGCTTGATTTTATCGGTCTTGGGCCCCCCGAGCGCGTCTGCGACGAATTGCGGCCCGAGTGCCGAGCCGCCGATGCCAATCACCAGCAGGTTTTTGAAGGCGCCGTTGGCCCCCCTGAGCACGCCGTTATGTACGTCAGAGGCAATCAGCTTGATTTTGCCTAGGCAGGCTTCGATCTCAGCGCCGATCTCGGCGTTGGGTGCCAGTGCGGCATGACGCAACCAGTAGTGGCCAACCATGCGGCCTTCGTCTGGGTTTGCGATCGCGCCCGCTTCAAGCGCTTGCATTGCGCTGAATGCGGCCTGCATGCGTGGCTCCATGTCTGATAGAAAAGTATCGCTGAAGTCGATCCGGCTTATGTCGATCGCGAAATCGAGCTCGTTAAGATTGAGATAATGTTGTTTGAATCGCTGCCAAGACATGATGTGTGTAAATTAAAAATTAAGAGTTAGCTGGTTCTCAGTTGTCTGGTTCTCGTTTAAACTGACAACTGAAAAAATGAAAATTGCAGCACTGAATGGCGAAGCCGTTACAGATTTTTATCAGTGACAGCACCTTCTGAGGCGGTCGCGACGGTCGCCGCGTATTTGCCGAGCACGCCACGTTTGGAGCCTGCGCCCGTTGGCTTGAAGGCTGCCATGCGCGCATCGTATTCGGCGTCGTCGATCAAGAGGCTGATGGTGTTCTTGACCGCGTCGATTTCGATCTGGTCGCCGCTGTTGACGATGCCGATCGGGCCGCCCTTGGCTGCTTCGGGTGTGATATGGCCCACGTCGAAGCCGTGACTACCGCCGGAGAAGCGCCCATCAGTAATGAGCGCCACCTCTTTAATCAAGCCACGACCTGCCACCGCACTGGTAGGTGAGAGCATCTCGCGCATGCCAGGGCCGCCAACGGGCCCTTCGTTACGAATCACAACCACGTCGCCCGCGACGACGTCGCCCCGGAGGATGCCGACCAGTGCACTTTCTTCCCCTTCGTAAACCTTCGCCGTGCCTTTGAAATAGAGACCTTCCTTGCCGGTGATCTTACCAACCGCTCCGCCAGGCGCGAGGTTGCCTCGTAGGATGCGTAGGTGAGTGGACTCTTTAATTGGCTGATCCCATGGGCGGATGATGTCCTGCTCGTCTGGATATGATGCGTACGGCTGTTCGTTTTTAAGCGATTCAGCCATCGTTTCGCCCGTGACTGTGAGGCAGTCGCCGTGGAGTAGGCCGCGGTCGAGCAGCATCTTCATCATCGGGCGGATGCCGCCGATACGGATGAGATGGCTCATGTTGTATTTTCCGAATGGCTTCAGATCGGCGAGGAGTGGGATGCGCTCGCCAATTTCCTTAAAGTCGTCGATGCTGAGTAGGACATCGGCGGAGTGTGCGATGGCAAGGAGGTGCAGGATCAAGTTGGTCGAACCGCCGAGAGCAAGGCAGGTAGTGATCGCATTTTCAAAGGCTTTACGCGTCATGATGTCGCGAGGCTTGAGGTCGAGCTCAAGGAGTTTGAGTACGGCTGCACCGGCATTTTCGCAGTCTTTTCGCTTGGGTTCACCGATCGCGACTTGAGCACTGCTACCTGGCAGGCTCATCCCGAGTGCTTCGATCGCGCTTGCCATTGTATTGGCTGTATACATGCCGCCGCAGGAGCCTGCGCCGGGGATCGCGTATTTTTCGACTTCTTTAAGTTCTTCGTCGGTGAGCTCACCTTTGGCATGCTTGCCGACTGCTTCAAACACGGAAACAATGTCCATCGGGTTACGCTGTTCTTCGTCGTGAGGCATCAAACCAGGTAGAATGGTGCCGCCGTAAACAAACACTGCCGGGCGGTTCAGGCGGGCGAGTGCGATCATGCAACCTGGCATGTTCTTGTCGCAGCCACCGATCGCAACGAGCCCGTCGAAGCCTTCGGCCGCAACCACGGTTTCGATCGAGTCCGCGATGACGTCGCGCGAGACGAGGCTGTAGCGCATGCCCTTGGTACCCATACTGATGCCGTCTGAGACGGTGATGGTACTGAAGTTCACCGCTTTGCCGCCGGCATCATTGATCCCGATGGTGGCGTGTGTGGCGAGGTCGCCCAAATGCATGTTACAGGGAGTCAGATCACTCGGAGAGCCGGCCACGCCAATTTGTGGTTTTTTGAAATCGGCATCTTCGAAACCAACCGCACGAAGCATCGATCGGGCAGGTGCGCGGTCATCGCCATCGACCACGATTGAGGAGTATTGACGTGTGTTTTTGCTAGCCATGATAAAAAATGAGATGAATTAAATAGTCAGAAAAATAGGATTCTCGTTGCAGAAATGCGGAGATATCAATGAATAGCGGGAGCCTCGACAACCCCCTTTTTACTCTACTAGACCTTAATTCTGCATTTCACCCGCTTTTATTACTATGGAATTTGATCTCAACAAGACGCTCGAAGCCCTTTTGCTCTCGACTGCGGAGCCCATTCGCTTGAAGGATTTAATCAAGATTTTTGCGCGCTACCATTCCGAATTAGAGGAAGCCGCCGAGGCTGAAAAGCTCGCCGGAGAGGGGGAAGAGCTTGCGGAACTCATTCCATCCCGCGTTACGCAGGTGCAAATTCAAGAGGCGCTGTCTAGATTGATGGATGCCGCGGAGGTCGAGGATAAGGCGTATCGTCTGATCGAGGGACCGAATGGTTTTCAAATTGTCACCGCGCCCCAGTTTGCAGAATTCGTGCGTTTACTGCGTGGTGAGCCGCGCCCGATGAAGCTAAGTCCTGCGGCACTGGAGACGATGTCGATCGTCGCTTATCGTCAGCCCGTCACGCGAGCCGAGATGGAGGCGATTCGCGGGGTGTCAGTTGATGGCCCGTTGAACCGCTTGATTGAGCTGGAGTTGGTGCATGTCACGGGTCGCGCTGAATTGCCGGGTCGCCCGATTCAATATGGCACCACGGATCATTTTTTAGAGTTCACCGGTATTAGGGAGCTTGATGAGTTGCCTGCTTCGGATGTGCTAAGTAACCACCAAATTGATGATTGGATGCGCCGCAGCGAAGAGCCAGAAGAAGCGATTACCGATGAGGATATGGGACTCGCTGAAGAGCGAAAGTCAGACGAGTTGCCACTTAATGAGACATTTGTCGAAGTTGATTGGCAAAATGAGAATACCGAGAGCGATGCTGCCCCAGAATCTGCCACAGAATAGGAGTCACCAGATGCCGGAAGATATTAATACTAAGCTACAGCGCAACCGCGATGCGATCGACGCAATTGATAAACAAGTAGTGCAACTCCTCAACCACCGCGTAAGTCAGGATGGCGGTTTAAACGAAGCGCAAGTATTGGATAAAGTGGCGAAGTTTAATTCGGGGCCACTTTCGGATCTGACTTTGCAGGCGATTTATCGTGCGATGATGCTGGCGGGGCTCGCAGCCGATGCGCAGGTGACGGATCCTTCCAAGGTCGATGCGATTGATCTTAATATTGTCCAACTGCTCAACCAACGCGTGCAGCACGCGGGGGAAATTGGTAAAATCAAACACGCGAATGGAGCGGATTATTATGACCCGACCCGCGAAGCACAGGTCATGGCTAAAGTCGCGAGGCTCAATTCAGGGCCGATCAATAATAGTACCTTGCATTCTGTTTACCGCGAAGTGATCTCTGGCTCGATTGCATTGGAGAAGAAGCTCGTGATCGGATATCTTGGGCCGGAGGCGACTTATACGCACCAAGCCGCGATTCGCAATTTCGGCGTCAGTCTCGACTACCGAGCGATCAAGACCATCCCTGATGTATTTTCTGAAGTCGAAAGTGGTAGCGCTGATTATGGCGTGGTGCCGATTGAAAATTCCACTGAGGGGGCGGTCTTTCATTCGATGGATATGCTGGTCGAGTCCGACCTGCATATTTGTTCGCAAGTTTATTTGCCGATCGAGCATTGCTTGATATCGCAGTCGGCACTCGATCAAATCACCGAAGTGCGCTCTAAGGATCAAGCGCTTGGCCAATGCCGCGACTGGCTGCGCACGAAATTGCCGAACGCGAATCTAGTCGATGTCGTGAGCACCGCGGAGGCAGTCTGCACCGCAAAGAAAGACCCCAGCGTCGCCGCCGTCGCCAGCGAACTCTCTGCGCAACGCTACGACGTCCCGATCCGGGCCCGTAGTATTCAAGACCATGACGACAACGTGACACGTTTTCTCGTTATTGGTAAAACTCACGCCAAGCCGCTCGGTAGCGGTCGCGATAAAACCAGTTTAGTTATTTCGCTTAAAGACGAACCGGGTGCATTAGAGAAAACCCTCCGCCCATTTGCTTCGCGCGGAATCAATTTAAGCAAGATAGAGTCCCGCCCGAGCCGTAAGAAGGCCTGGGACTATTTATTCTTTATCGACTTCATCGGCCACTACGAAGACGAGCTAACGCAAGCCGCACTCTCCGAGCTCGAAGCGCACTGCTCGTTCGTCAAATGGCTTGGCAGTTATCCGAATGATAAACGTGGATAGGGTATCCGTATCCAAACTAGAGGGACCTCGAGTGTAGCGACACTTTTCGAGCCAATGCGCCGTCATTTTTGCGGATCGATTGTAGGCTCCTGGCATCGGTGGCAACGTCGTAACGTTGCCTTTCAACTATGACGATCTCCAAGATGAAATTCAACTTTCCTGCAAAGTCCCTACAGGCTTGCGGTCTGTATCAAATTAGAGCCAATTAAAGAGGTCTTATGTCGAACGCATCACCCCCCCACAATTGGCCGGAAGCGGCGCGCAATTTGTATGCCGAATTGAGTGCGTGCTCGTTACACGCCAATGTGCGTGAGTTGCTGGCTGCTGCTACGTGTCGGCGTGTGTTGGTTGCCTGCTCGGGCGGCGCGGATTCTATCTTTATGCTCTGTCAACTATGGGCGCAGACTGACGAATTAGGAATCGAATTGGTGGTCGCCCATTATAATCACCGCTGGCGTGGTGAGGATTCGCAGTCGGATGCGGTGTTTGTGCAAGAGTTGGCGCAACAGTTGAGCTGTCCGTTTGTAAGCGCGGCTCGGCCTGAAAATGAGGCGGCGTTTACGGAGACGGCTGCGCGTGGATTGCGATTGGACTTTTTACGAGAAGCAGCGCAGGAGCACAGCTGCGAGTGCATTGCTTTGGGTCATCAGCAGGATGATGTTTTAGAGACACAGTTGCAGCGGCTGGCACGCGGCAGCGGATCGGATGGTTTGGCGGCGCCGCGCCCCATACATTTCTTCCAAGCCTATCCGACACATGTCCGACCGCTGTTGCACTTGGGCGCGGGGGCGATTCGTATGGCGTTGAATGCTTGCGAGATCCCTTGGCGTGAAGATATTTCCAACAAAGATCTGGGAATTTCGCGCAATGCACTGCGGTATAATGTGATTCCTAGTTTGAGCGATGCTTTGGATCGGAATGCTTCGGCTGGTGCGGCTCGTTCCCGGTTTTTACTAGAAGAAGAAGCGGATGCGTTGGATGGTTTGGCGCGACTCACTTTGCCCGAAGCTTTTATTGCTAGTGCGTCGTTGGATCGCGTTGCGCTGCGCTCTGCTCCACGGGCACTGACGAGGCGGGCCTTGTCGGCATGGTTGAGTGCGCATCATCTGATTCAATCGATGAGCGCACCGGCGATGGATTTATTGATGGCGGCAGTTTATGCGCTGAAGCGGCAGAATCGTCTAAGTGCGGGCGCTTTTTATATTGAACTCGATGAAGCGACGATCCGCGTGGTGTCAGCGCAAGTTTTTGGGCAAATTTTGGTATCCGGATCGATCGAAGCGGGCGAATCGTTCATGCTGTCGACAGGTGCTTTGCTGCAGACTGAGTTTGTGGAATTGAACGATACGTTACGTAGCACGATTATGACCGGCGGAGTGGATGCCGACCTGCAGGCTTACGTTGTAGTGGCAGCAGGGGAAGCACTCGAAGTACGTGGTTGGCAGCCTGGAGACCGCTTTCGCCCGCTTGGTGCTCCGGGCATGAAAAAACTGAAGGACTGGTTTATTGACCGGCACATTCCAGTAAAGGAACGAAAGTTGCTTCCGCTTGTCGTATCACAGTCAGGAGAAATTATTTGGGTGCCAGGCTTCCCGCCAGCGGATAGCTTAAAAATCGGAACCGCAACGAAGCGGGCTCTTAGATTGACTTACGAACGAAGAAACCCAAGTTGACCCGCACAAATGTCATCACAGCAAAATCCACAACAGAAAGAGCCCGTGAACAACGGCCAACCAGAGCGCTTTAACCCTAAGGTGCTTTTGATTTTTTTGGTCATTATCTCGGCTATCATTGGGCTCTGGTTCGCGCAACCGGGTGCCGGTTCGAATCATGAACGCCTGACTATCAGTGAATTGGTGCAAGCCGTGAAAGATGGACAGATCGAGCAAGGCGATGGTGTCATGAAGCCCGACCCCTCGCTTGGCGAAGCTGGTTACATCGTTGCGGGTAAGATGCTCAACCCCAAGTACGATGCGAATCTCTCGGATGCGAGTGTGCCGCAAAAAGTGCAGTTTTCTGCTGAGGGCCGCTTGCTGGAGAAAGATTTCGATCTCGTGCGTGCCGTGCTCAAGGAGAGCCGACGCAGCACCGCGTTTCAGGATATCTTGATTAGTTTCCTGCCGTTTCTACTGATTATTGGCCTGCTTTATTTCCTATTTGTCCGCCAATTGAAGAGTGCAGGTAAGGGCGCGATGAGTTTTGGTAAGAGTAAGGCAAAGATGCTAACGCGCGATAAAGACGCGCTGACTTTTAAGGATGTTGCGGGTTGCGACGAAGCGAAAGAAGAAGTCAGCGAGGTCGTTGACTTTCTCAAAGATCCGAAAAAATTCCAACGCATCGGTGGTCGTATTCCTAAGGGAGTGCTGATGATGGGTCCTCCTGGCACTGGCAAGACATTGCTGGCAAAGGCAGTGGCCGGTGAGGCTGAAGTGCCGTTTTTCTCGATCAGTGGTTCGGACTTCGTCGAAATGTTCGTCGGTGTTGGTGCGGCGCGTGTGCGTGACATGTTTGAGCAAGGCCGTAAAAATGCGCCTTGTATCGTATTCATCGATGAGATCGATGCCGTGGGTCGCCAGCGTGGGGCAGGTGTCGGTGGTGGAAATGACGAGCGCGAGCAGACCTTGAACTCCCTCCTCGTTGAGATGGATGGATTCGATGGCCACGAAGGTGTGATCATCATCGCCGCGACTAATCGTCCGGATGTGCTCGACTCGGCGTTGCTACGTCCAGGTCGTTTTGACCGTCAAGTTACCATTGATTTGCCCGATCTCAATGGTCGCAGTGAAATTCTCATGGTGCATGCCAAAAAGTTCGCGCTTTCTGAAGAGGTGAACCTCGAGCACGTTGCGCGTAACACGCCAGGCTTCTCTGGTGCGGACCTTGCCAACCTGCTCAATGAAGGTGCTTTGATCGCCGCACGCTATAACAAGGATGCTGTAGAGATGAACGATCTTGACGAAGCGCGAGATAAGATATCCTTCGGGCGTGAGCGCCGTAAGTTGATGGATGACGAAGATCGCAAGATCACTGCTTACCATGAAGCCGGGCATGCTTTGATCCAAGCGGTGGTGGATGATGGGCATTTGCCCGTGCACAAGGTGACGATTATACCGCGTGGCCAGAGCCTCGGTTCGACTATGTTTATGCCGAAGAAGGATTTGCTAAATCACTCTAAGCGGCGTCTGTTGAATCAAATCTGCACTGGCATGGGCGGCCGTTCGGCGGAGGAAATTGTGATGGGCGACATCACCAGTGGCGCGTCTGGGGATATTCGCATGGTCACTTCGACTGCGCGCCACATGGTGTGCGATTGGGGAATGACTGACCTTGGCCCGATCGCTTATGGTGAAAGCCAAAATCATGCTTACATGGGCACGATGAGTGCCGGCTCGAATAACTTTAGCGAAGAGACCGCACAAAAGATTGATAAGACAATCTACGACATTGTGCAGAAGCAGTATTTGCGTTCGCTCGATATTTTGAATGAACACCGTGCGGCGCTTGATACCATGGCAGAGGCCTTGCTCGAGCACGAAACGATTGACGGCATTCACGTTAAAGAGATCCTTGAGCACGGTGAAATGCGCTCGCCGATCGTTAAGCGAGAAATCATCGAGCCTGAGGCAGAGCCTGAAGAAGATTCTGATGAGGGGGTTGCGAAGCAGGCGGACGAAGATGGCGACCAAGGCGACCTAGCTGGCGAAGAAGCCGCTGCACCGTCCCCTGCGTAACTAGCTGCAGAGACTTTTTTAAATGGCTGCTTCTTGTTTTAGGGAGCAACCGTTTTTGTGGTATTGCAGTTTCATTTATCTGGAATGGAGAGCTCACGTGGTCGAAGTGTCCAAATAGCTGACTGCTGGCCTTGAGCTAGTAGAGTAATCCCGTATACTGTAACCTTAGATGTTACATGCATGTTGCGAATTTAAATTCGGGTACCTTTCTTTTGCAAGTTGACATATACTCGCTTCATTTTGACTATTCAAAATATGCAATTTGATAGCCCGCGTTTAATTTTTTCAGCCCTTGTGATGGTTGCGACGTTTTTAACTGGCTGTGGCCGCCCAGAGCAAGGGTCGGATGCTGATTCCGCGAGCCATGCAGCAGAGCCCTATAAAGTGTTATGCACGGTCGGTATGATTACCGATATCGTGCGAAATATCGCGGGGGATTACGCGCAAATTGAGGGGATCATCGGCGAAGGTGTCGACCCACACCTTTACCAGCCGACTCGGAGTGATGTAGTCAAGTTGAGTAGTGCGGATGTAATTTTTTATAATGGTCTGTTGCTCGAGGGAAAGATGACGAACGTGCTGGTGCGCGTCGCGAAATCCGGGAAGCCAGTCAAGGCGGTGACTGAGGCGATCTTGGAGACTTCGGATTATTTGCTGCAGAATGATGATGATTCCAAGCACACCGATCCGCACGTGTGGATGGATGTGCGCGGTTGGATGCAAGCCGTGCCAGTCGTGGCGCAGACGCTTTCGAGTTTTGACCCATTACGTGCCGATATTTATGCTGCCAATGCAGCCGCTTACACAAAACAGTTGGAAGCGTTGGATGCGTATGCGCACCAGTCGATTGGATCGATTCCCGAATCGCAGCGTGTGTTAGTGACCGCGCACGATGCGTTCAACTACCTCGGCCGTGCGACGGGCTTGACTGTCCGAGGTATACAAGGGGTGAGCACCGAGTCCGAAGCTGGAGTGCGGGATCTAGAGAATTTGGTTAATTACATCGTAGAGAAGAAAATTCCAGCCGTTTTCGTCGAGACTTCAGTTGCTGATAAAAATGTCCGCGCCTTAGTGGAAGGTGCAAATGCCCGAGGGCATAAGGTGCGTATCGGTGGTGCGTTGTTCTCTGATGCGATGGGGCAGGCTGGCACTTACGAAGGTACTTATATTGGTATGATCGATAGCAATATTACCACGATCACTCGTTCGCTGGGTGGCGAGGCTCCTGAGTCGGGCATGCAGGGTAGGTTGACTGGAGTTTCGCACTGATTTATATAGCCAAAAATATTTATAATGAATGCCCGATCCAAAGAATATTTACAATCTAGTCCCACTAAGTCTGCGGTTACGCAGCCGTCTCCGTTGACGATTCGTGACTTAACGGTGGCATATCATCGCAAGCCTGTGGTGTGGGACATTGATTTAGAGATTCCTACTGGTAAGCTGGTGAGTGTCGTCGGGCCGAATGGTGCGGGTAAGAGTACTTTGATTAAAGCGTGTCTCGATTTGATTCCGCGCAGCTCGGGTGAGGTGTCAATCTTTGGCGAGTCGTATGGCAAAGCGCGCAAGCGGGTTGGTTACGTGCCGCAGCGTGAGAGTGTCGACTGGGATTTTCCAGTCAGTGCACTAGATGTGGTGGCGATGGGGACTTACGGTAAGCTCGGTTGGTTTCGGCGGGTGAACAAGCGCTCAAAGGCATTGGCATTGCAAGCATTGGACCGTGTTGGGCTGGTGGACTATGCGCATCGCCAGATCAGTCAGCTTTCGGGTGGTCAGCAACAGCGTACTTTCCTGGCGCGTGCTTTGGTGCAGGATGCGGATCTTTATTTTATGGATGAGCCGTTTGCTGCTGTTGATGCCGCGACGGAGCGAGCCATTGTTGAGCTGTTGAAGGAACTCCAGCAACGTGGAAAAACCTGCTTGGTGGTACACCACGATTTGGCTACGGTGCCTCAATATTTTGATTGGACAGTGTTGTTAAATATGCGCGTCGTCGCATCGGGGCCAACCAAAGATGTTTTTACTCAAGAGAATCTTCGTAAAACTTATGGCGGTAAACTCTCACTGTTGAGTGAAGCAGCCGAGGAGCTGGCTAAGTCATTGTAAGGTTATGATGGACTATTTGATCTATTCTGTGGAGCGAAACGCTCTATCGTTTCTACCGATACCAATTGCAACTGCGTTGAAAAAAACGGCAACGACCAAGAATTGCCCTCCACCTCTCACGACCACTTTTAACTAATCGCGTGTTCGAACTTTCAGAGATCCTCGATGTCCTGTTGCTGCGTAATTACAATACGCGGCTGGTGGTGATTTGCACCTTTTTGTTGGGCTGTGCGTGTGGACTGATGGGTGGCTTCTTGTTATTGCGTAAGCGCTCTTTGATGGGGGATACCTTGTCACATGCGACATTACCGGGCGTGTGTCTTGCTTTCTTTGTTGGTGTGATGCTGGGTGGGCAGGGTAAATCGTTGCCGTTATTATTGCTCGGAGCTACAGTGACTGGAGTGTTGGGCTGCGCCACGGTTTTGTTTATCCGTAATCACTCGCGTATTAAGGACGACGCAGCGATGGGAATTGTGCTAAGTGTCTTCTTTGGTGCGGGTGTTGCCTTATTGACGATGGTTACCAAGATGCCGGACGGTGCAGCGGCTGGTTTGGAATCATTTATTTATGGTAAGACTGCATCGATGGTGATGAGTGATTATAGGCTACTGATAGTCGTGACTGTCTGCGTGCTGTTGCTTTCAGTTTTACTGTTTAAGGAATTCCGCCTGCTTTGTTTCGACGAAGTCTATGCGGCGGCGCAGGGCTGGCCGGTTCAGTGGCTCGATGTACTACTCCTTGCATTGGTTACTGCGGTGACTGTCGCGGGTTTGCAAGCAGTGGGCTTGATTCTGATTATTGCTTTTTTAATCACGCCAGCAGCTGCTGCGCGGTTTTGGACGAACCGTCTGGACCAGATGTTATTTCTCTCTGCAGTGTTTGGTGGTGTCAGTGGCTGGCTGGGCGCTAGTGTGAGTGCCTTCATTCCAAATATGCCTGCGGGTGCGTTGATCGTATTAGTAGCAGCGACTCTGTTTCTATTTAGTATGTTGTTTGGCAACGAGCGAGGCGTACTGGTGCGCCTTATGCGTCAGTTGCGATTGAAGCGCAGTGTTGGCCGCCAACATTTACTCCGTGCGATGTATGAAATTTTGGAAGCAGATGGTGGGCGGATTGAAGGGATACGACTTCGAGCCGTTCCGTTTCGACAAGTTCGCGGACGGCGCACGTGGAGTGATGGGGAATTGCGCCGCTGTTTGCGGCGAGCTTATAACGATGGATTGATCGATAGAGTGAGCAACGATGATGCGATTTTGTTGACAGAGGCAGGGATGGAGGCAGCTGCTTTGGTCACGCGTAATCACCGGTTGTGGGAATTGTATTTGATCGAATATGCTGATGTAGCAACCAGCCGAGTCGATCGCGATGCAGATGCAGTCGAGCATGTTCTCGGCGAAAAAATGGTCGCGCTGCTTGAGGCTAAGTTGATCAAATTGCGCACTGCGAGTGGCCTCGAAGTTCCTGCGAGTCCACACCCGATCAGGCTTGGAGATTAATTAGGAATGACGTTTTTAATCACTTTCACCCTTATACTCACTACGTAGTAATGACTTGGCATGCAATCGATACATGGATCGTGATGATCGGCATTTTAGCTGCGGTGTCGTGCGCGCTTTTAGGTAACTTCTTAGTGCTGCGAAAAATGAGTATGATGGGCGATGCGATTAGCCATGCGGTGCTGCCAGGCTTGGCGATTGCGTTTTTAATTACGGGAGCACGTGCGAGTTTGACCATGTTTATCGGTGCTGCGCTGGTGGGCGTATTAACCGCTGTTTTCACGCAATGGGTCAGCCGTTTTGGCAAGGTCGACGAAGGTGCTTCAATGGGGATTGTTTTTACCACCTTGTTTGCGCTCGGACTATTGCTGATCGTACAAGCCGCGGATCATGTCGATCTTGATGCGAGCTGTGTGCTGTATGGTGCGATTGAGCTGACGCCGCTTGATGTTGTCTGGCGTCCACAATTGTTCAGCGTTGTCTGGGCAGTGCCGCGTGCGGTGATCGTTTTGACATCAGTATGTGTCGTTAACTGTTTGTTTGTGGTGCTGTTTTTTAAAGAACTGCGTATCTCATCCTTTGATTCGGAACTCGCGACAACGATGGGAATTAATGCCAATTTAATCCATTATATGCTGATGACATTGGTTGCGATCACGACGGTGGCGGCGTTTGAGGCGGTTGGCAGTATCATTGTCATCGCGATGTTGATTGTGCCAGCTGCTACTGCGCATCTATTAACAGATCGATTGGATATGATGGTCATTATCAGTGTGATATTAGCCGCCATCACAGCCGTGCTAGGGCATGTATCAGCAATCCTGTTACCGGGCTGGTTGGGCTTCGATCCATCGGTTGTCGATGCGACTTCGACATCTGGGATGATGGCAGTGATGGCTGGCTTGATCTTTGCAGCGGTACTTTTTTGTGCGCCACGCCACGGAATTTTAATCAAGAAGTTTGGTCAGTTGGAGGTGATTGCGGATTCTGAGAATACGATTGCTTAACTGCTTTACAGTGTCGCTTGGAGCTGTGTTATTTAAAGTTTGGCATCATGGATTTTGCTGAACCCCGAAGATGCGTTGATTTTAACCACTGGAGTAGTATGTGCGTTGGCTTGTTTGAAGAAGAAAGTCGTGATTACGCCGTGACTCGTATCCGTTTCGCTTAAATCGGCGGTGGTAGATTGTAATAAAGGACCAAGTCTGATTCGGCGATGTGTGCAATGTTCTTACGTTAGCGATATGGGGAATGGGTAATTGTGGATTCTCGCTTGCAGAGTTACTTATTTAGAATAATTCTAAATAAAGTATGGTTTCAGAACTAAAGGGTATGAATGCAGAGGACTGGGCCGCGGGTCTTGCTCGCTTTTTACAAGCGAATGCTTCCGTGGAAGCACTTCGAGTCGATTCAGAACATCGAAAGGTCGAGATCGCGACGCTGGGGCCAGTAGATTTGGAGGCGTTGCAGGCGAGTCTCGCTGAGACGATTCGCCTGATTGAGTCAAATTCGCAGCCATCTGGGGCCGTTGGGGTATCGATTGAAACCGAACAGAGCGGTGGTATTCGTTTGCAAAAGCCGACTTGTTTGACCGCGCCGAAGCTGTGGCATTGGCGGGAGTTAAATTGGCCAGATGCAATTGAAGACCAAGCAGAGACGGGCGAGGAATGGCGGGTACTTGGGCTGTTGGCTGGCGGTTGCGCGGTGCTTGGGGTTTCCGGTTTTATGATTTCGACTGTGGAGGCTGCGCCGGCGTGGCTGCCGGTGATGTTTTATATCGGCGCGATGATTGCGGGCGGTTGGGATGCCTTCGAAGACGCCAAAGAGGGGCTGCCGAAAGGTGAGCTGGATATACATTTCCTAATGTTGGCTGTGGCAGTTGGGGCCGCGCTAATTGGCGCATGGGCGGAAGGAGCGCTGCTGTTGTTTCTATTTTCGTTCTCTGGAGCGTTGGAGCATTTTGCGCTCTATCGGACGCGCCGTGAAATCAATAACCTGTTTGATGCGGCCCCGAAGTCGGCGACGATTCGTGATACTTCCGGTTGTGAACGAGAAGTGCCGGTGTCTGCGGTAAATGTGGGCGATATCGTGGTGGTGAAGCCGGGCGCACAATTCGCTGTCGATGCAGAGGTGATTAAGGGTAAGAGCGCGGCGGATGAGTCGAATTTGACGGGCGAGGCACACCCGGTTTCGAAATTTATCGGTGACTCCGTCTATAGTGGCACGATCAACCTCTGGGGGGCAGTCGATGCCCGAGTCTTGCGTCCAGTGAGTGAAAGTGCCCTGCAGACAGTGATTCGTTTGATTCGTGAAGCGCAGCATTTGAAGGCACCGAGTCAGCGATTTACTGACAAATTTGGCACGCGTTATACCGTCGGCATTCTCGGGCTGACGGCGGTGATGTTTTTTGTCTGGTGGCTCGGTTTTGGCATTGCGCCATTCTCAAATAATGAGGCTGGTTTCTCGGCATTTTATCGAGCGATGACTTTGTTAGTGGTGGCGAGTCCTTGTGCGCTGGTGCTGTCGATTCCGTCGGCGATTTTGGCGGCGATTGCATGGGGCGCGCGGCATGGTATTTTGTTTCGTGGCGGTGCGGCGATCGAAAAAATGGCAGAGGTGGATCTGGTGGCTCTGGATAAAACAGGCACACTGACCACTGGTGAGATGGAGGTCGATTCGATCGAGAGTTTCCCTCCTGGTCGTGAACGTGAGGCGGCTGAGCTTGCGTATTCTTTGGAGGCACACGGATCGCATCCGATTGGGCGTGCGATTAAGAAATATGCGAAGGCGCAGGGGCTCGAGCAGGGCGTTATTGACGACTTTCAGGCGATGAGCGGCAAGGGCGTGCAGGGGCGGCAGGGGCAGACACTCTGCGTGCTGGGTCGCAGGGAATTGCTAGAAGATGGACCACTGGCGGAATGGATCAAAGATGTGCTGGAGCCTGCGCCTGAGTTTTCCGAAAACTGGATTCTAAAAGATGATTTGATTGCGCGAATTTTGCTGAAGGATCAGATACGCACGAAGTCCAAGCCAATTCTAGAAAAGCTCAAGGCGATGGGCGTGCGCACTGTGATGCTGACAGGTGATCGTCGCGGTGCAGCGGAGTCTGTTGGTGTTGAGATCGGTATTGATGAAGTGCGATCGGGTCTGACACCGGAGGGTAAAGTGGCGGCGATTCTGGAGTATTCAAAGCACGGATATAAAGTGGCGATGGTCGGTGATGGTGTGAATGACGCGCCGAGTTTGGCGGCTGCCTATGTCTCGGTTGCCATGGGCGCGCGCGGCAGTGATGCGGCGCTGGAGCAGAGCGAGGTGGTGCTGATGAAGGATAGGATCGAGAACTATCTCGCCGCGACGGATTTGAGTCATCGGGCGCGTGCTATCATTCGGCAGAATTTAGCGATCGCTCTGGGCACGGTGGTACTGATGGTTGCGGCTGCGATACTTGGTTGGATTCCGCTTAGTGTCGGGGTCTTCGCTCACGAGGGCAGCACGGTTGTGGTGTGTCTGAATAGCCTGCGCCTGCTGTTTGCTAAAGCGTGGGACGGTTCGTAGTCTGCCTGTGATATACCATTTATAAAATTAAAATGGGTGACGGAATTACGTCCGCTATGCTGCGGACGAGACGGAGCTCGTCCCTCCCTCATTCTGCGAAGCTTCACTTGGGAGGGATGACCTCCGTGTCGTCCGCGTTAATTTGGTTTCGAAATTGGAGATCAGTATTTTTGAGAGCATCAGCTTCTGTTAGATCACGAGATTGAGGTAAAACAGGACGACCACGCTGATACTTAGTCCGAACTTTAACGCGAAGGCGATGATGCCGCCAATCATTGTGCCAAAGCCCGCCTTACTGCCGGCTTTGAAGGTGCGTCCAGCGATCAATTCGCCAATAATCGCACCGATCACTGGACCGACGATGAGCCACAGTAGTGGTGGAGGTAAAAAGAAGCCAATAAATGCCCCGAGCAGTGCGCCGACAGCCCCTTTCCATGTAGCGCCGAATTTGCGCGCCCCCCACACGCCCATCACAAAATCCGCGAGTTGACCGATCAGTGTGATCACACCCGTAAGAATCACGATCTTCCATGTCACTGATGCGTCGCCCATCCAGAGTTTGTGAATCAGGATGCCTGACCATACGATGAGGCTGCCCGGCACTACGGGCAACAGCGAGCTGGCTAACCCAATTAGGAATATCAGACTAACCAGGCTAAGTGCGGTGTATTCGATCCAAGTCATTGCGCAGGAAAATGCGGAAAGTTTAAGAAACTGAAAGGCTGAAAATCGGGGTGTTTGATTTTTGCCAGTGTCAGTGGTGTCGTTGCTTGCAACGGCCATCGAGGAAGTGTGATCGGTGATTATGAGGCCGTTGCAAGGAACGACACCACTTATTTACACTATCTTAGGTCACTAGCCGTGGATCAAAGGCGAAGGCGCGTGCTTCGCCGATTTTGAGTCGATCAAATTTCGGGTGTTTTGGATTGAGTACATAGTTCGGTTCTTCGGAAATGATCGAGCTATATACCTGGAGCACAGGCGCACTGGCCTCTGTGAGCCATGCGTTGCCCGCATTTTGGGTCGCTGGTGAGACGCTTGGCGAGACCAGCGCTGCGCCGAGTGGCTCGATGTCGATTTGTTGAACGAGGCTGGCAGGGAAGGACACTTCAATCATTTGGTAGCACAGCGCCGCCATTGCTGGATTGAGGTGGACGAGCATTTCAAGGGCTGCCAGCGCCCGACTGTCGGCCAGATAAACGGCTGGTCGCCCAGGGCTGTTCCAGCGTCCACCATAAAGGCGTGCGCCTTCGCCATCGAACGCGCTGCCTGCCCACTGTTGTGGGACGATGCGCCATGCGGTGATCATTGCTTAGCTGAACACTCCATACTCGATGCGACCAAGCAACGCTTCGACCTCGCGGGCGCCAGTCTCGGTTTCGGCGAAGGTCAGTGGAGTGACGAAATCCAGTGCGCGTGCGGGCTGTTTGAGCCAGTCTCTAGCCGCATCATCATCTTGAAGGACGACTTGCGCACGCGCGTAGAGCCGGGCATAGCGCAGTAGCCGATCCGATTCTTGCATATCGAGGCGACCGCCTTTGCGACGACGCACCAAGGTGCTTCGTGAGATCGCGAGGTGCTGTGCGAGTGCTTCAGCGCTGAGGCCTAGTAACTCTTGGAGTGCGACAAACTCGACCATCGGCAAGCCTGCGCGGATGCGCTCGACCGTTTCGCCTGCTGCGATGCTTGCAGTGCCATAGACGGCGGTCGGCTCCTCGACGACTTGATCGGTTTTCTGTTGTTGTTTCATCTGAGTTTATATTTATGCTCAAATGGGCACATTGCAAGCGTTTTATCCATTTTTTCAAGCACTCGTCTTCGTCGGGTTGTGGGCAATTTACAATTGCCATTTGGAGTCGCTGACGCATTTTCGCGTGCTTTCGTTATGACCGATAAGACAGCCAACCAGGACAATTCGCATGATCTCTATGCAGTCCGCCTCCAAAAGCTCGAAAATCTTTGCAAGGAAGGGCGTAATCCCTTTCAGGCAAATTGCGCGCAGACGCATACATCTGGCGAGGCTGTTAAACTTTATAAAGAAGACGTCGCCGACGAAGATCAGGCAGAGGTTTCTGTTGCTGGCCGCATCACCGTCTTTCGCGTGATGGGTAAGGCTAGCTTCATCAAGATTCAGGATAGCGATGGCCCGATCCAGTGCTATGTGACTCGCGACGAGCTCCCTGAAGGCGAATACAATACTTTCTTTAAGAAGATGCTCGATCTTGGAGACATCATCGGTGTCACAGGTAAGCTCTTCAAAACCAAGACGGGTGAAATCACCGTTCGCGCTGCGAGTTACACTTTGGTTTCCAAAGCGCTACGGCCACTTCCCGAGAAGTGGGCTGGGCTGACTGACGACGACAAGATCTACCGTCAGCGCTACCTTGACTTGATTGTGAATCAAGAGTCGCGCCAACGCTTCCGCCATCGCGCAAAAATCATTCAAGAGATACGCAAGTATCTGTGGGATCGTAATTTCAACGAAGTTGAAACGCCGATGCTGCAAAGTGTCGCGGGTGGTGCGGCGGCACGTCCATTTGTCACGCACTCCAATGCGCTCGATTGCCAATTCTACATGCGTATTGCGCTTGAGCTTTATCTCAAACGTATGCTGGTTGCTGGCGAAGATCGCGTGTTCGAAATCGGTCGCGTGTTCCGGAACGAAGGGCTCTCACGTCGTCATAATCCAGAGTTCACGATGCTTGAGCTTTATCAGGCGTACACTGACTTCCGCGGTATGATGAAGCTGACTCAAGGACTGATTCAGCACGTCGCGAAGAATGTGATCGGTTCGCTCGAAATTGCACGTCCAGACGGCACGGTCATCAATTTAGATGGTGAGTGGCGCGAGGCGAAGTATAAGGATCTGATCATCGAAGCAACTGCCGATGCGGACTGGTTTAGCCATAGCCGCGAAGAGAAACTTGCGAAGGCCCGTGCCATGAACATCGAAGTCGATGGCGAGCTCGAAGATTACGAGATCACTAACAATGTCTTTGAGAAGCTGATCGAGCCGACTCTGATTCAGCCGACCTTCGTGACGCATATTCCCAAGGAGCTGTGCCCATTGGCGAAGATCACTGTAGATGACGACAGCACGATAGACGTGTTTGAGCTATGCATCAACGGCCAGGAGATTGCGCCTGCGTATTCCGAGCAAAATGACCCGATCATTCAGCGCAAAATGTTTGCTGAGCAGGTTGGTGAAGAAGTGCAGGATATGGACACTGACTTCCTCAACGCACTTGAGCACGGTATGCCGCCAGCAGGTGGTATGGGCCTCGGGATCGACCGCCTGATCATTTTGCTCACCGGAGCCGAAAGTATTCGCGACACGATTCTCTTCCCAAGCTTGAAGCCACTGAAAAGTGCGGAGCAGTGTTAGGCTGGTTTCAGCAAGCCTTTAGAAGTCGCCACCGAACAGGTTGAAGCCTTCTTTTCGCGTGTCGGGGATAAAGTCGTCTTCGCTGCGGAAATCATTCGGCACTTCATCCCAATCATTGTAGAGGGTGTCGCGAATTGAATAGCGTGTCTTTGGTGGCAGTGGCTTATCGTTGGAGAAGATGTCGTAGCCACCGACTGAAGCTTTGGTGTTGAAATCGAGATCTTTCAGTGCCAGCTCCTTATATCCGTTGCCATCGATATCAATGCTGATCGAGTTGAGGCGTAGGATACGGTTATAGGTCCCATCGACTTGCATCAAGCGAATGGTTTGATTGAACTGCTGGATGATTTTCGCAGCACCTGGAAGATCCTTTCGCAGAGCCAGGTGAATTGGATTTATCAACAGTGACTCACTCCCAAAATCGAATAATTTCGCATGTTTGTCCGTGTGCTCTCTCAGTAGATATTGAATCAGTAGGTCTTCAACTAGCGTGTAGTCTGCATCCCCGCTGAGAATCATTTTGAGGTTCGAAACACTGTCCTTGCCATAGATGATTTCGACTTTTTTAAGAGAATCAACCAGCTCGCCGTAGGCATAGCCCTCGACCAGCACAAGTCGCTTACTTTTGAGTTGCGAGAGATCGCTAAGCTCGACGTCGAGACCCTTCCTGCCTGCTAGGTGAAGGCGGCTTTGTAGGTAAGGCTTTGAAAATAGTAGGTATGCTTCGTGTTCGATTGATTTCCAGAGTGCTCCGCAGCCATCGTATTTCCCTGCTTTCAAATCTTCGGATACGGTCCAATTATCAAGGATTTGGGTGGTCGGTTCATAGCCTGACTTGGCGAGCGCCAGGTGGACGAGTTCGGTGGCGATGCGTGGCTTGCCAAAGTGATTAGTGAACGGGGGCCAGACGTCTGCGGCTAGTTGCACTTGTGTGTCTGCCAGCTGTTCGGCTACTGAAACTGTGGCCACTAAACCGGCTATGGCTGTACAGAAAATAAAAACATGGCATAAGTGCTTTGTCATAATATCGATTATATAATTAGTATATATTTTATATTATCTTAGTTTGTTTTTATCAGCAATCAAGGCGTAGACTGGATTGATGCCAGAATTACCCGAAGTTGAGACCACCCGCCGTGGGATTGCCCCCCATGTCGAGGGCCGCCGAATTAGCGCGATTATCGTTCGTTACCCCCAGTTACGCTGGCCGATCCCTGATACGGTCCAGTTTGCTGTTGGTGAGCCTGTAATCGCAGTGCGCCGTAGGGCGAAGTACCTGTTACTCGATACGGCGCGCGGCACGATCGTGTTGCATTTAGGCATGTCAGGGAGTCTAACGGTGCAACCAGTTAACAAAACAGTCTTAAAGCATGATCATCTGGATATTGTTTTGGAAAGTGGATTTTGCCTGCGGCTGAATGACCCGCGCCGTTTTGGTGCATGCCTTTGGCAGGGAGTCGATGAAGAGCCGCTGAAATTACTGCAACAGATGGGCCCTGAGCCATTGTCGGGAGCGTTTGATGGTGAGCGCTTGTTCAAGCTCTCGCGTGGGCGCACAGTCGCAGTGAAAAATTTTATTATGACCAATGCTGTGGTGGTCGGTGTGGGTAATATTTACGCCAACGAAGCGCTGTTTATGGCGGGTATTGATCCTCGCCGAGCTGCTGGTAAAGTCAGTCGTGCGCGTTATCTGGTGTTGGGCGACCACATTAAAACTGTGTTGGCTCACGCGATCGAGCAAGGTGGCACGACATTGCGTGATTTCCTCGGAGCCGATGGCAAGCCAGGCTATTTTAAGATGCAACTGAAGGTCTATGGCAAGGCGGGTGAAGCTTGTCAGGTCTGTGGCACCCAAATCCGCTCTGTAACGATTGGACAGCGAAATAGTTTTTACTGCCCGAGCTGCCAGCGTTAGCTGTTAGCGTTAGCTGTTAGCTCTTGTCGGGGGGCGTCACTAACACGCGAGTTTGCAGGCCCATCAGTCGATCGGAGAAGGTTTCACCCTTTGGTGTGTTACGCAGCACGCGTTGCACCATACCCATCTTGGCGTCGAGATTATCGATCATTGAGACGAAGACTGCTTCGGGTGTCGCCGCCATCGCTGCAGCTCCCCATTCTTTCTCCCCCTGATGGCTGAGAATGATGTGTTCGAGGCGCTCAGTGAGATCAGCATTGAGCTTGGACTGAATGGCAGCTTTGCGGGCGATACGGAACCCGATCACGACATGACCTTGTAGAATGCCGATGCGGCTTACTTTTGCAGCAAACTCACCTTCATATTCTTCCAGTTTGCCCATGTCGTGCAGGATGATTCCAGCAATTGCGAGGTCGGCGTCGACTTCAGGATACAGGGGCAGTAGTGCACGGCAGGCGCGCACCATGTGTGCAGTATGCTCGAGTAGGCCGTTAAAATATGCATGGTGCATGCTGACCGCGGCGGGACATTTACGGAAACGTTCGCCCATGTCATCCAACACGCGCTGTACGGTTTCTTTAAGTTTAGCGTGCTCGATCGCTTCGACACCCTCGAGAATATAAGCCCACAGTTCCTCTTCCGATTCTGGCGGCGTTTCTACTAAGTTTGCCATCATACCCTCGGCTTCGGCCTCTTCGGCCTCGATGACTTCAGCTGCTTGAAGCTTGGGCGAGAAGCGTTCCATATAATATTCAGTTTTACCAGCGAGGCGGACGATTGAGCCTTCCGCAACTGGGTCGAGTGCTTTGAATACATCGGAATCGCCAAAGCAGTTGGCATTGAAACTACCACTGCCATCGCCGAGCTCAACGCTGAGAAAGGGGTTGCCGTTTTTTGCGGTCTTGGGCGTCTTGCGGCGGAGAATCAAAATGCTGCGGAAGAGCGCAGCAATGTTGACATCGATCTCCTTGAGCTCCTGGACAGTTTTGTAATCAGACATTCGAATAGCTTGGATCACAGCAGGGGCTACCGCAAGTGAAAGTGGCTGTTAAAAAAAAGTGAAACGACTTGGTTAACTTCTTTTAGATTTGTATGAGATTAAATCTTTAATGAATAATTCAATCTCATTTATTGAATTATGTTATATATTAATCTTCCTTGGTATGTTGAATTACCAGCAGTCGCGGCTGTGCTGCTAGTAGCCTCAGTCGTCCTGCAGTGGGCCTATTTGTTGGTTTGTCATAGGAATCTGCGCTATCGGAAAGCTTACTCACTCCTGTTTGTCTTATTCTTTGTTCACCTTACTGTAAATTTTCTATGTGAAAGTGTATTGGGTTCACAAATATTGAGCGCTGAACTAAATGGTCGCCTCTTGGAGTGTTGCATCCTTTTTGTGGTGGGTATATTACTTTTTGGTCGCTGGATGAACACCAAGCGTAAAAAGCCGATTGGTTCTGTAATGGGATTCTTAGTGCAGCTAACTTTCTGTACGATAATAACAGCGATTAGCCTAGTAGTTGCGCTTCCCTTTATCCTGTTTTTGGGCTAACCTGACGTGTCACTAAATATCACTAGTTAGCGGGACTGCAGTTTGTTAGCTGTTTCGATCGATTGGGGCGTTGCGCACTAATTACTATCGTAACACTAAAAGACGACAGGCCTTTCGGCATGCCGCCATCGGGAAAGAGCAAGCCCAGAGCTGAACCAGTTTAACTACTGACTGACTTCTTCGGCCATTTCACGGAAAAAGATGCTGGTCTTACCAACGCCACCGATATGCTCGCAGTGGCGCGTCTTTGCGATCTCTTCGCAGTATTCTTTGATCTGAGCACGATCTGCTTCAAAGCGGATTTTGATCAGACCGTTTTTCGCCAGCGCGGTTTCGATTTCATTCGAAACTGTCAGACTGAGGCCCTGCTTGCCAATGTGGAGATGTGGCTTGAGCCGTTGGCCAATGCCGCGGAGTTCTTTCTTTTCGGCGCTAGTGAGTGGTATGCTGTCTTCCATGATGAGGTTAACATCGAGCATCAAGGGCTGAACGTCGAACTTTGAATTTCACGGGGATGAATTTATTATTACCTCATTCCGAGGTGAATTTGATGCGCTTTCCACTCGTTTAAATTTTGCGAGCTTGCAGCCGCTTATACCCAAATGCGCCAGCCACGACTAAAATTGAGCCGAGCATTAAGAGATGATCGGGTGATGTGAGTATATGTTGGGCTGTTTGTGCGCCATCTGAGCTGTGCCCAGTCGTGTGAGCAGAAGCAAGTTGTGTGATGGAGAAAAGAGCGAGCAAAGTAGCTAAATAATGTTTCATGTGATCCTGTTGAGCTGATTTCGTGCCGATTGCAAATTGTAAGCCAATTGAGCCTATAAAAATACAACAGCGTGTTCGGAGCTTATGCTCTGATCACGCTGTTGGTAAAAGATTCACTGCCTAAGCCAGGGCGCTCGTCGGATCGACGTTTATGGTTTGGGCGTTTCTTCTTTCGGGTCTGGCAAGGTCTTGTTGGCGATGTTCTGCAATAGTTCGCTCATGAATTCGGCTGGCTTCTTCAGGCCTTCGAGCGCCTTGTTGGCACGCGAGTTGACTTTGACCAAGCCTTGTTCGGCTTCTTGCTTACCGAGCACCAGGAAGTTTGGCACCTTGTCCATGTGCACCTTGCGGATCTTGGCGCCTAGCTTGTCGGCGATGGCGTCGACGCTCACGCGGATCTTGGCTGCTTTGAGCAGCTTTTCGATTTCGCGGGCTTGTGGCACTAGGTCGTCATTCATCGGTAAGATGCGAACTTGCTCGGGTGCCAGCCATGTTGGGAAACTGCCGCCAAAGTGCTCGATCAATACGCCAACGAAACGTTCCATCGAGCCGAATGGCGCGCGGTGAATCATCACGGGACGGTGTTTCTCGTTGTCTGCACCGATGTAGTTTAGGTCGAAACGCTCAGGGAGATTGTAGTCTACCTGCACGGTGCCGAGTTGCCATTCGCGACCGATCACATCCTTGACCACAAAGTCGATTTTCGGGCCATAGAAGGCTGCTTCACCTGGCTCTTCGATATAGTCGACGTCGAGTGTCTGCGCAGCGTCGCGGAGCGCGGCTTCGGCCTTGTCCCATTTTTCAGGATCGCCGACATACTTACTTTCATCCGGATCACGTAGGCCGATGCGCACGCGGTAGTCGCTCATGCCGAGGGTGGTGAAGACGAGCTTCACCAGATCGAGGCAGCCTTTGATTTCTTGGCCGATTTGATCCTCAGTGCAGAATAGGTGGGCATCGTCTTGAGTGAAACCGCGCACACGAGTCAGTCCATTCAGCTCGCCGGATTGTTCCCAGCGATACACGGTGCCGAACTCGGCAAGACGCACAGGCAAGTCGCGGTAGGAGTGCGGTTGACTGTCGAAAATCTTGATGTGCATCGGGCAGTTCATCGGCTTGAGCAAGTAGCCGTCGATCTCGCCCGAATCGAGCTGGTTGGAAAGGTCCGCGCAGGAGCAGCCTTCGGTTGCGAGACGCTCCACGGTGCCAGGGTCGACGATCGGTGGGAACTGTGATTCCTTGTAATAAGGGAAGTGTCCGGATGTGCGGTAGAGGCCAAGCTTGCCGATGTGTGGCGTAAACACCTGGTCGTAATCCGCCATGCGCAGCTCTTCGGAGATGAAGTTTTGTAGTTCTTGGCGGATGACCGCGCCATTTGGCGTCCAAAGCGTGAGGCCTGCACCGACGGCTTCGTCAATGTGAAACAGTTTGAGATCCTTGCCGAGCTTGCGGTGGTCGCGCGCTTTGGCTTGTTCGAGACGCTCCAAGTGCTCAGTGAGTTCGACTTTACTAGGGAACGCGGTGCCGTAGATGCGCTGGAGCTGCTTGTTGCTCTCATCGCCACGATGATAGGCGCCGGCGATGGAGAGGAGCTTAAATGCTTTGATCTTCTTAGTATAGCCCACATGCGGTCCTGCGCACAGGTCGATGAACTCACCATTTTGGTAGAAGCTGACTTGCTCACCTTCTGGCACGTCGTCGAGTCGGCCGATTTTGTAGGTCGCTTGGCCGATTTCCTCAATCTTAGCGACTGCCTCTTCACGCGAGCATTCGATTCGAGTGAATCGCTGATTCTCCTTGATGACTTTTTTCATCTCCGCCTCGATCGCTTCGAGGTCGGCAGCGTCGAGCTTCTTATCTAGATCGATGTCGTAGTAGAAACCACTGTCGGTGGGAGGGCCGATGTCGAGCTGCGTCTCAGGATAGAGGCGTAAGATAGCAGCGGCGAGCACGTGCGAGCAGGAGTGGCGGAGTTCCTCGAGTGGAGACATGTCTTTCATAATAAGGAATCGAAGTGAGAAGTTAGAATGCCGTGAGTCAATGCCAGAAAGCAGTCGCTTGCTGCAGCGCCGGCGTATGCTATTCAATTGCGGGATAAACCCGCTTCCGACGAACCCTGGCAATTAGGGCTGGTGGCCAAAAAAACAGCACACTGTCCAACAACGTAGCGACTGGGTTTACCTCAGGATCCAGTGCACTGGCGGCGCAGTGCCCTCCAACCATCGAGGTTTTTAGTGCGGTTACTAAAGCCTGACTCTCCAAATATTCCTAGCGTAAAGCCATTCTCTACGGTCTTTTACGTGAGAGTCGATGGTTGAGTGGTCGCGCGCGGGTTAGATTGGTACTACCCTTGGTAGGCAAACGCAGGCACACCTTGGACGCCGAGGCCGTCGATCACGAAGACCTTACCGGCGTCGGCTTCTTCGATTTTACCGTGGATCCCCGTGGTGACAAACAAGCGATCGAGGTTCGGTCCGCCGAAAGCACAGGCGGTGGTTTCGAGGCAAGGCAGTTCCACTTTGCGAAGTGCTTGGCCGTTGTTTGGATCGAAGCAGGTGACGCAGCCGCCGTGGCAGAAGGCGACCCATAGATTGCCGTCAGCGTCGATCGTCATGCCGTCGGGGGAGCTGTCGTAACCGTGCGCGGCAGTGTCGACGGCGATCGAGGCGTTGCTGATCGCGCCGCTGGCGTTGTCGTAGTCGTAGGCGCGGACCTGCTTAGTCATCGTGTCGATGTAATACATCGTGGTGGCATCGGCGCTCCAGCAAATGCCGTTGGAGTTGGTGACCTTGTCGACTTTGAGATGCAGCGTGCCCTCGTGGTCGAGCATGTACAGTGCGGCGTCGCCGATGCTTTTGACCAAGCTGATGGTGCCTGCCCAGAAGCGGCCGGCGGGGTCGCATTTGCCGTCGTTGAAACGGTTGGTCGCGCGTTTTTTTGGCTCGGGGTCGGCTAAGGCTTGCTTGGCGCCGGTGCTTAAATCGAGCGCCACGATGCCGCTGTCGCCAGCATACAGCACGCCGCCGCTGGCGCGTGGCACGACGGTGCCGATGCGCTCGCCGACGTTCCAAGATTGTTCTTCGCCGGTTTCCGGGTCTAGGATGACGAGCTTGTGGTCTTCGATATCGACGTAGACGAGTTGATCATTCCACCAGATTGGGCCTTCGCCCCATTTGGAAATTCGTGCGCCTATTGCTTTAACTGTGAGTACTGACATATTTGTTTATTGAGGCATCCGGAGGGATGCGTCAATTAGCGGAATCGCTCAAGTCGATAATTATTACTGATATGGGTATTTTTTCTTCACCGTATGGTGCGTTCGCTTGCGCAGAACGTGAAAAATGGATTCCACATCGGTTTGCCAGTTCGGCGACAGGATGGTGATCAGCAGTGCTTCGAGGTTGCTCAGGATTACGACGGCCAGCGCAACGCGTAATGGCCACAAGTTCCAGCCCCCCAGTAGGCATACCGAGCCTACCAAAATCAGAAACCACGATGTCTTAGCGGCGCGGGTGTGATAGCTCGGCCAGCGTCGGTATCTCCAGAGCCCAGTGAGCGTGGAGAGCGCATAGCTGGCTAGCGCGAGGAGGATCCACTCCAGCTCGGACTGCAAGGCATCTCCCTGTAGTAAGATCGAGCCGATGAACAAGGCGCAGTAGAGCGCAAGGTCGGCCCAGCTGTCGAGGTGCGGCCCCCAAGTTGAGCGCTGATTTAGTAGGATTGCCAGTTTACCATCGACCCAATCGCTCATGGCAAGTCCTACAAACATCCACAGGAACACCTGATCGCGGCCCTTGATAGCCAGCACCACCAGCACAATGGACCCCAGCATGCGTAGCAGGCAGATAATATTAGGGATCGTGACGATACGGTCTGTGCGCGTCTCGTTTTTCATACGAGCCAGGCTACTAATAAATAAACAAAAGCCGGCGCGGTAAAGGTCAGGCTGTCGATCCGGTCGACTAGACCGCCCATGCCCGGTAGTAACTGACTGCCGTCCTTGACGCCGCTGTCTCGTTTGATGCCCGACATGTTGATGTCGCCCAAAAAGCCCGCGATCGCGACCACCAGTCCGACTAGCAAGGGCTCTTTTATGTGGTTGAGATTCGTCAGCCAAGGGGCCAACAAGATCCCTAGGGCGAGGCTTGCGAGCAGACCGCCGAAAAATCCTTCCCAGGTTTTATTCGGTGATAGGGTGGGTGTAATCAAGTGCCGCTGGTCTGCGTCGATTGAACGCCCGGCCAGTGCTTGAAAGATGTCGTTTGATTCAGTCAGAATCATCAAGTAGAGAAACCAACCGGCTGGACCGGCAGGGCCGCCTGCGAAAGCCGGGTGAATAAAGAGGTAGGCCGCGTGTCCAATCCCATAGAACAAAGTCATCATGCCCCAAAAGATCGCGCCAGTGGTGCGGATGTAGTCTTTGGATTGCCCTTGGAGTATCTGCACCAGTGAGATGATCGCGAGGGCACCGAGGGGAACGAAAATTACAAAGGCCGCCGCCTGATTAAACAGGATGAGGAAATAATTAATCACTGCCATAGCATAGGCGGTGAAAACCGCAGGGCGCTCGCTTTCGCGTATGCCGAGCAGCCCAGCGTATTCGTAAAAGGCCACGATGCTGACGACAGTCAGTAGTAGGCAGATGCCCAAATGTCCCAGCAGCAGGCAACCGCCCCAAACGATCGCCAGAATCCACCACGTGCGCAGGCTGGCAAAGCGCTTGCGCCGTAAAGTCTCGTCGGCATTTCGCAGGCTGACAAAACGCACCGCTGATCCTGTGATCAGAGCGGCTAACAGTCCACCGAGAAGCCAGAGGAGAGTGGTCGAGGGAAACGTGATCATAAGCATTTAAGTTAAGTGGATTGGTCGGTGGCCAAACTATCTGGGCCGCCGTCTTTATCTTTCAGTAGTCCCAGCTTTCGAGCGACAAATCGAAATACGAAAGGGAAGGCCGCGCTGGCCGCGAGGGCCGCGATGAGTGGTTTGTCGAGCAAGGAGCCGACGCCATGAGTGCACAATTCGTTCAGCGAGGGCAGACGGGTTCCGACATAGGCGAACACCGCAGATCCGGGGACTAAGCCGACGCACGTAGTCCAACAAAAAGTATGGGCCCGCACCCCGCTGGCACCGCTGACGAGATTGACGATGGTGAACGGGAAATGTGCCATGCGCATGGTTAACAGATAAAACGCGCCTTCTCGGTGCAGGTGCCTGTCCAGACCCTTTAGAAATCGCTCATAGCGGTACTTGATCCAGCCGTGAAAAACGTAGCGGCTCAGGTTGAAAATCACCATGGCTGCGGTGGTAAGGCCCAGGATTATCAGTGCGAGGCCTAGCCAGAATCCAAAGAGCCAGGCGAATACAATAGACTTTCCTGAAGTGCCGGGCACAAGCGAGACGACCGAGTAAATGACGAGGCCCACCGCGAACGAACGCCAGGGTCGTCGATCGATCGCCTCACGCACCTGCTCCTCCTGTGCGATCAGCGCCTCCAGCGAAACATAGTTTGCCAGATACCAAGTAAGCGCCGCGCCGACCGCCAGCGCTGCCACTAGAATCAGTCGCTTCCGTTTACCCCAAACGAGCATAATGTCCGCACTCATGAGACAGTTTTTTTGAATGGGTTGGTTGCGATCAAATGCGATGGCTTGAAGGGCTGGCCGATACGCGGAAAGAGGTGTTGGCTGATCGGAGCGAACGCACCTATCTTCTCGAAGTAGAGGTAATGAATGACGGTCAATAGACGAGACCCGACATCGATCAGATTGAAGGTGTTTTCGTTACGCTCGCGGCCTCGGCCACGGCTGGAAGTGGTGGTGCCGCATTGCACGATGGTGATGCCACGGTCCCGATTGGTGCCCGGGAAAAAATCCAGCGAATTGCCGATATAGGATCGATGCAGGTGCCCACCGAGGATCATCTCCACGCCCTGATCGACGAAGCTATCGATCGCGCGTCGTGCTTTCGGCATGGTTCGATCATGGATGTAGTCTGGACAGGGCGCGAAGTGGTGATGCGCCACCACGATCCGCATGGTTTCGGGGGGCAGTTCGGCGAATAGTTGAGCGCATCGTTGCAATTGATCTTGATGCACGCGGCCGTTGGAGATGGTGCGTCGCGGCGAAGTCGAATTAATGCCGAGCAATGTCAAGCCGTCGATTTGCAACACTGGGTTCAGGTCAGGGCAGATCAGTTCGCGGTATAAATCATGTGGCCTCAACCAGCGCTCCGCGAATCGGTAAAGTGGTACGTCATGATTCCCTGGGATCAGCAGCATCGGTACTTTAGGCAGACGGTCAATGAAGCGCCGCGCTTGCTCAAATTGCTGGCGTTTGGCGCGCTGTGTGAAATCTCCGCTAATTACAATAACGTCTGGATCGAGCGAGGGAGCGATCGCTTGCAATGCGTCACCTGCCTCAGGCAGATAGGCTGGTCCAAAGTGTAGATCTGAAATGTGGAGAATCTTTGGCATCAATTGAAAAATAAAACCGCAGTCGAATTAGAGGACTTACACAGTCTTCAGTGAAAGGTGCGCATCTTGGCTGTTTCCCGTTTTGGGACCCAGTTGAATTGGCCTGTTTGAGTATAGTAAATAGACGTTAATTCATTGATTAAATTGCGCTTAAATGATTAGTTTAGTATACCCTTTATTTTCGGTAAATCAATGGAGGCGGCGATTTGTAGTTGGGGGGGATTTGTTCTTGTATTGATTCCTGGAGTGGCGAGCTAAGAGCTTAATGTCGGCATTATCGGAGAACCCGCAGTCGCCGTAGCGTATCGTGCCTTTAGTAACCTCGACGTGAGCGAGGATTAGCGCCTGCACTTCGTCAGATTTATCGCCGCAGACGTCCCGCGTTCGATCTCGGGCCGTATTTACTGGCGGAGGACTCGTGGTCGCCCTCTAGTACGGCAACCTCGATGCTACCGACGCGGTTTTTATAGGTTCATCGTCGATTAGCCAGAAAGGCATAGATGGACACTGAGGGCGGGGTATTGTCTTCTGGCTCTTCGGAGGGACTGTCTCGGTGTGGTCCAGTACCGATGCGGAAGAGGCTGAAATGTCTAACCGCCGCTAGAGAATCTTGGATTTTTATGTGATTTATACAGCGCTTGCGGTCGACACGGAGGTCGACCCTCCCCAACAGAATAGCCGGCACATTGAGCTCAGAGTGGTATTTCTCCGGTAAATGACGATGAATCTTTTTTTATTATCGATGGGTTTGCGCGCGGACGCCGACTCCTCCGAACTGTGGGTCAACGTTGCTTCGTTTGACGGAGACGCAGTCGATGCTAATTTTGTGCTCATCCCATTTATCTGGGAATGTTTTGTAGTCGTTTGCGGAGTCTCTGCCAGCGTCATGTTGCATCCATCGCAAGTCGAGCTTGATGCAAGTTTATTACTTTAATTCTAGATCAAAACCGTCTTTGTTGTCCTTCACCACCCAGCCCTCAGTGAGCAGGGCATCGCGTAGTTGGTCCGCTTTCGCCCAGTCTTTGGCTTGCTTGGCATCCCAGCGGGCTTGGGCGAGTGCGACGATTGCTTCGGGCGCGTCGACCGTGGCTTCGTCGACGGTAAATAGTTGCAAGCCGAGCGCGTAAAGTAATGTGCCCAGTGCTTTGAGCATTGCACGGGCACCGTCCGCATCGAGTGATGCCGCGGGGTTAGAGCCGATCACGCCAAAGATCGCGCCCAGGCTGGCTGCGGTGTTAAGATTGTTGCGTAGCGCGTCCCACGCCTTGATCAGGCGGCCAAAGTTTTCGGGCGCGTCTGCGCAGATGTAGCTATTCATTGCTGCCTTGTCTTGGCCAGTGACTGCCAGTAGTGACTCGGCAAAACGCTCAATTTTAGTGAGCCCGCTTTGGGAGGCGTGCAGACCATCGAAGGTGAAGTTGAGCTGCTGGCGATAGCTGCCGGCGATCAGTGTGTAGCGTACGACCATCGGGCTGAAGCCTTTTTGTTGAAGGTCGTCTAAGGTGTAGAGGTTGCCGAGGCTTTTGGACATCTTGGCCCCCTCAACCATTAGGTGAGCGCTGTGAAACCAGTGTTTGCAGAAGTCGTGGCCGTGGGCGCACTCGGACTGAGCAATCTCATTTTCGTGGTGGGGAAAGCACAGGTCGATGCCGCCGCCGTGTAGGTCGATGGTTGCGCCGTCGAAGGCTGCCTCGACCATGGCGCTGCACTCTAAGTGCCAGCCAGGGCGGCCTTCGCCCCATGGGCTGGCCCAGTAGTTGGCTTTATCTTCGGCCTTGCGACCTTTCCAGAGCGCAAAGTCGGTGACGGACTCGCGGTCATACTCGTCGGCATCGTTGACTTCACCGGCGGAGTTCTCGGTCTGAGTCTTGAGTTCGCGTTGCTTGAGGCGGGAGAGACGACCGTAGTCCTCGAAGGAATTGACGCGGAAATACACAGAGCCGTCGTCGGTCGAGTAGGCGTGGCCTTTTTTAATCAGCGTTTCGACGAGTGCGATTTGTTGCGGAATATGCGCGACGGCGCTGGGCTCGATGCTTGGCGGGCGCATGTTGAGCGCGTCGCAGTCTGCGTGGAACTTTGCCGTCCATTTGGCAGTGAATTCACCGAGGGAGAGGCCTGCTTCAATCGAGCGACGGATCGTCTTGTCGTCGACGTCGGTAATATTACGCACGTGTTTGACCTCAATGCCGTCTGCTTCAGCGACGCGGCGCAGCACGTCCTGAATCAGAAAGGTGCGAAAGTTGCCGATGTGTGCGGGGCCATATACCGTGGGGCCGCAGCAGTAGAAACGTAGCGCTTGGTCGCTCGCGGGTGCGAGTGCTTTGACGGATCGGCTGAGTGTATCGTAGAGTTGAACGGACATTTAATAAAGTGTGCAGGTTGGAAAGTGGAACGAAGCGTGAGTCGCGCGCAGATGGTCTGCTGAGTCGAGCTCGCAGGGCAGAGTGAACTTGGTGCCCTTTGTACAAGTGCAGCAACAAACTAAAAAAGTTAAAAGGCTAGAGTGAAGAGGGATAAGTGCTGTGTGAAGTTTGAAATGACGATAAAAGAGTTCGGCTTGAAATGAGTGGAGGAGTCGTCATGTTGCTAGGTATGACTGCTTCTTCTGACTTCCGCCTAGACCTGACACATCGCCCACGTCGTATGCGCCGCACTGCTGCCTTGCGTGCTCTGGCAAATGAAACGGAGTTACAGGTGCATCATTTAATTCAGCCTATTTTCGTGATTGATGGCGATGGTGCAGCAGAGCCGATTGAATCGATGCCTGGCATTTCGCGTCTGACGATTCCGCGATTGATCGCGGAATGCCGTGAGCTGGTCGCGTTGGGGATTCCAGCGGTGGCACTGTTCCCGAAGTTGGACGATTCATTGAAAACCGACGATGGGCGCGAGGCATTGAACCCGGGCACCTTGGTGCTGCGGGCGATTCGGGCGATCAAGGCAGAGCTGCCGCAGATGGCGGTGATCACCGATCTAGCGCTCGATCCGTACACGCAGCACGGCCACGATGGATTGTTCGATGTGCAGGCGGGCGATTTGCTCAATGATGCCACGGTTGAGATTCTTGCAGAGATGGCAGTGCTCGCTGCGGAAGCGGGCGCCGATTTTGTCGCTCCCTCGGATATGATGGATGGTCGTGTCGGTGCGATACGCGCGGCTCTGGATGATAATAGCTTTGAAAAAACCAATATCATGGCCTACTCAGCGAAGTTTGCATCGGCCTTTTATGGTCCGTTCCGTGATGCGGTAGGTAGTGCGAGTAGCGCGGGTACACTTCATTTGGATAAGCGCACGTATCAGCTGAATCCCGGAAATCGTCGTGAGGCGTTGATCGAGGTTGCACTGGATGAAGAAGAAGGTGCGGATGTGCTGATGGTCAAGCCTGCGGGCCCGTATTTGGATATCATTCGTGAAGTGCGGGAGTCAACAGAGTTGCCGCTCGCGGCCTATCAGGTTTCTGGAGAATATGCACAGCTCCAGGCTGCCGCCGAACGGGGTTGGCTTGATCTGGAGCGTTGCCGAGATGAGTCGTTACTCGCGATTCGACGGGCTGGAGCTGATATGATCCTGACTTATTTTGCACGAGCTTATGCCGAAAGCGTCGTTCAGGGGTAAAGCCTCAAGTCCTGTGGCAAATGAGGGAGGGCATCTCGCCCTCGTCATTGTATGCTGTGGGCGGGTCGCCCACACTCCATTTACAGCTAGCCTTTGCGGCTCTTGTGTTTAATTGCAAACTGTTGGCGACGAGCGAGTTCTCGCATATCGATGGCTGGATCGTCGTCTTCGAAAATTTCTTGGCCAATGATGTGTTCAATGACGTCTTCCATGGTAATGACGCCGGAGATAGTGCCAAATTCATCGACTGCGATGGCGAGTTGTTGATGCTTCTTAAGGAAGATCTGCAGGGCATCATCGACTGTCGCGTTGTCAGGAATGTAAATAGCTTCGCTGGCTATCGAAGAAATCGGTAGATCGTCTTGATCTTTCGCCTTAGCACTGAGGATGTCGCGGCGGCGGACGATGCCCGTGATGTTTTCGGTTTCATCGCGGTAGGTTGGGATGCGAGCAAAGGGAAGATTGTTTTCTTTCTTAAATATGGAGCCGACGGTTTCTTCTTCATCGATCGCGTAAAGTACGGTGCGCGGTGTCATGATCTGGTCAATAAGCACTTCGTCGAGGCTGAGTGCGTTGTGAATCACCTCACGCTCATTTGAGGTCAGCGTGCCCTCCTTCGCGCTTTTCTCGGCGAGTAGGAGGATTTCTTCGTCACTATCGGTGCTGGTTTCAGTTGATTTGAGCAACATGCGCACTAGTACCGCGACGATGCCAGACAGCGGGGCCATGATCGCGCAGACCCAAGTCAGCGGATAGATCAATATCGGCTGTAGGGCTGGACGATACAGCACGCCCATGTTTTTGGGAATAATTTCTGAGAAAAATAGGATGGCGAGGGCCATTGCGGCGGAGATTTTAAAGAGGATATTGACATCTTCAGGCCAAATCTTAACCGCAAGCCCCCCGACCATGGTGGCACCGAGGGTGTTAGCGATGGTGTTTAGGCTGAGGATTGCGGAGCTGGTCTCTGCCAGTTCAATCTTATACTTTTCCAGTTTTTCACCTCTTTTAAAGTGCGTTTTTTTGAGCCCTTCGATTTCGGCGGTGGTAGTGCTTAGGATCATCGCTTCCAAAATGGAGCACAGTGCGGAGACTCCTATTGTGAAGGCGATTGCTAGGGTGAAAGTAAATATCATTAGAAGGTGGCCAGTCGCCGAAAATTAGGGCACATTAAGTGTTATTATTGTCGGCCTCATAAAAAGCATGTTGATTGAGGCGAGTGCGAATGTTCAAGCACATTCAGCCATTTTATGTCGTTCAATAATTTCGAGAGTATTTTTGCTAAAGTCTTGACCAATAATTACACCAGTAACTAGATTTACATACTTATTACGATTTTACCGTTTTCCATTTTATGAACTCATCGATTTACATTATCCCAGTCTTGGCCTTTTCGTTGCTTTTGTCTGCATGTGCTTCTTTTGATGAGGGCACGCCGCAACAAGTAGTGGTCGTTTCGTTCCCAGCGGAAGCGAGTGTTTACATCGATGGTAATGCCACTGGCATCACGCCATTAACTGTTAATCTTCCTCGCAAATTGAGCCACGAGATTCGTCTTGAAAAAGCAGGATACAATTCTGCGGTTAAATATTTTACCCCTGTGCCGAATGACAAAAATGAGAATTTCGTTCGTTTTGGCTTAGCCCAAGACCTCGGCTATTACCATGATCTAGAGCCCGGTATCATGGAAGCGAAGATGAAGAGTGAGCTGGTGCCGAATTCGACTGGAGCTGATCCGTTTGAGCGTATGGCACAGCAAGCCCTCGAAGCTGACCGACAGCTGCAAGCAGGTGAGGTCACTCCGCTGGAACATAAGTATATCATTGAGCAAATCCTCAAATTCTTCGAGTAGAACAATTGACACTGGACGATCTTCAAAGATTTTCATGTCTTATGAGCGAATTACCTGCTGACTACCTTTACACTAAAGATCACGAATGGATCCAGTTGCACGATGATGGCACTGCGACGATCGGGATTACCGATTATGCTCAAGAGAGCTTAGGCGATATTACTTTTGTCGAATTCCCTGAGCTGGGCGCGACGCTCGAGGTCGGAGAGACCTTCGGTGTGGTCGAGTCGGTCAAAGCGGCATCTGACCTTTATATGCCTCTCGGCGGTGAAGTGATTGAAATCAATGAGGAAGTTGATGCCGCTCCAGAACTGGTCAATCAGCAAGCGTTCACTCAAGGATGGCTGTTGAAAATTCGTCTGAACGACGATTCGCAAGTCGCCGATTTAATGAAGCCAGCGGCTTACGCTGAATTGATCTAAGTTCAAGGCGCGCGCTCGTTTGATCGAGTGGTTGACGTTTTGTAAAGAAAGTGAGCTGTCTCGTTCACTTTTGTGCTTTCTAAGGGTTCATCTATACGGCATTTTTCGCGTGCACTCATTAAAGACGATAACAGCGAACACTTATGACCCAAACCACCAAAGCGAATGAGCCCGATTGGACGATTGCCAATGCTGAAGACTATTATGGTCTCAAGCGCTGGGGCGGTGGGCATTTCTCGGTCGATGAAGATGGTTTCATGTTGGTGCACCCGTCGCGTGATCAACGCAGTATTCGCATTCATGATATTGTCACTGAGGCGATTAGCAAAGGGCTCAAGCCCCCGCTGACAATTCGGATCCAGGATTTACTGCGCACCCGCGTCGTGGATTTAAACGAGCTGTTTGCACAAGCAATCAAAGATGAGGGCTACGCAGGCAAGTATCGCGGCGTCTTCCCAATCAAGGTCAACCAACTGCGCGAAGTGATTGAAGAGATCCAGGACGCCGGTCAGGCCTATCACTTCGGACTGGAGTGTGGCAGTAAGCCAGAGCTAATGATTGCTTTGGCGATGCATAAAAACCTGAAATCCTTGATTATCTGCAACGGCTACAAGGATGATGAATTTATAAAACTCGCGCTCCAGGGGCGACGCCTCGGCAAAGAGATTTTTCTAGTAGTCGAGCAGCTCAGTGAAGTGCCACGCATCATTCAATTGAGCAAGAAACTAGGTGTGCGGCCGCTGATTGGGTTCCGAATCAAGCTCTCTACATCTGGTGAAGGAAAATGGGCCAGCTCCTCAGGCGAAGATGCCAAATTCGGTCTGACTAGTCCCGAGATGATCGATGCTACGCGCCGCCTCAAACGCGCGGGCTTGGAGGATTGCTTGCAACTTATTCATTTTCATATTGGCTCGCAGGTGCCCAATATTCAGACCATTAAAAAAGCCACCGTCGAAGCGTCGCGCTTTTTTTGTGAGCTAAAAAAGATGGGCTTCCCCATGCGGTTGATGGATGTCGGTGGTGGACTCGGAGTCGATTACGATGGCTCGCGCAGTAATTACGAGAGCTCGATGAACTACACAATGCGCGAGTATGCGCGTGATGTGGTCTACAATATAAAGACTGTTTGCACCGATGCTGGGGTCGAGGTGCCGGATATTGTGACAGAGAGTGGCCGTGCGATTGTAGCGCCGCACTCGATCCTTGTTACCCGCGTGTGCGATCGTATTTCGAAAACTTCAGTCGATCCGAGGATCGCAAAGAAAAAGAAGCGCAACCCAATCTTGCGCGATCTTCAGGCGATATTAGTGGACGAGCATGGTTCCAGTCCTTTGGAGCGCTTCCACAATGCGCAGCAGAAGAAGGAAGAGGCCAATAACCTCTTTTCACTAGGCTATCTGGATCTCGCTGAAAAGGCCGAGGCCGATGCGACTTATTGGAAGATTTGCAAAGAGCTGGCAGAACAAGGTAAGGGCGCGGGCTATACACCCAACGAACTAGAGTCGCTGCCGCAGATGATGGCTGAGCAATACGTCTGTAATTTTTCAGTATTTCAATCGCTGATAGACCATTGGGCCTGTGATCAGCTGTTTCCGATTGCGCCGCTGCATCGTCTCAATGAGTCGCCAGATGTCGATGCCACCTTAGTTGACATCACTTGCGACAGTGAGGGGAAAGTTTCCAAATTTACTGATGTAGAAGATGTGCGTAGCACGCTTCGTTTGCATAAGCTCAATGGCAAGGACCCTTACTTCTTAGGTGTCTTTTTAGTCGGAGCCTATCAAGACATCATGGGCGATTTGCACAACCTGTTTGGCCGGGTGAATGAGGTACATGTCTTTCTTGAGGATGATGAAGAAGACGGGTTCTATATTGAAGATAGTATCAAAGGTTTCACGGTCAACGATGTGCTCGGCTTTACGCAATACGATGGGCATATTCTGACGCGCCAATTAAAGAAGCAAATCGATCGCGCCACTAAGGCCGACATCATCAAGCCGCGCGAAGGCACCCGCATGCTCGATGAATATGCCGAGATTCTTCGTGGCCATACTTATCTTGCGACGTAGGGCGCGTGGCAACTCCTGGCGTAAAGCCAGTCGCTACGTTCTTTGTAGTGAACGGGTTTATCCAGCGATTGCACTTAACTTGCTTGTAGCGGTCGAACCTGTGATCGTTTTTTCTGACTCATGGATGATTTTCACAGCAGCGCATTACTCGCCAGTTTAAGTCACGCCTCTTTGCTGGTTGGTGATTTGCCTGAGGCGTCATCATTAGATCGTACCTTGCTGGGTGATCCTCCAGAGGGGGCTCGGTTGAACGAAAACCAAAAACTTGGCCATTTATATGAGGA
>JAQXBA010000115.1 GCA_029252625.1 Opitutia bacterium
TCGCCGAGCTACACCCTGACGGGCTCCGCTTCGGACGGCGACTGCTGAAAAGGGATTGGAGTTACTATAAGCTGCACGCTACGCGAGTCGCCCACGCGCTCCCTTTTCGCAAATTGATAGATTTCTTGCGCGAAGCGATATGGGCTTCTGACGGGACAGATGTTAAACTGTATTTCTCGTTGATGCTCGGGTAGCACTGGTCATTTGGCCAGTTGGCGAATCGAGCCTCGATCTATTACATTGATGCTGATTTTTAGCGCTCATGGTCTTTTTTTTACCGCTCATGGTTAACTAAAACCGAGGCAGTCGTGTTATTTTTAGGCAATCCAATCGAGATCGATTCATTATGAAAACCCCAATTAACATTCGTAATTTTAAGGCTCCAGCCTCGCGGCTGGCTGCATTCACCCTGATTGAATTACTGGTGGTGATTGCCATCATCGGTATCCTGGCAGGCATTCTCATCCCCGCGGTGGGTAAAGTCCGGGAGTCGTCACATTCCGCGACCTGTGTGAGTAATCTGCGGCAGATCGCTGCAGTCAGCCTAATGTATGCAAATGAAAATAAAGGCCGTTTGCCGACGCAGGGCAAGCAGCCTGGGAGTTCGAGTGGCTATTGGTTTCAAAAAATTGCGCCGCTACTAGGCGGGCGTGAGGGGATTGGAGCGGGCGAGGCAGAGCGTGGGATTGAATGCTATCGCTGCCCGTCTGCTTTGGCTCAACATAGCCCCGGCACCAATCCGGATAACAGTTTGATTAAGACCTATGGTATCAATGATGTGCTGAATCGCACGGATAGCTACAGGGATTCAGATGACAAGCTCGTGGTTCCTGGCATGCCACCGTTGAAAGCGATCAATCCGGCTAAGACCGCGATTTATATGGATGGTTATTTGGCTAGCGGTTCACCTTATTGGGGGCGAGTGACTTCTTACGGTTGGTTGATGCGATCAGTTGGAGATAATTTTGTGCATAGTGGCACGAGTATCAATGTCGCCTTTCTGGACGGGCATGTAGATAACATCACTGCGGAGGAGTTACCCGAGGAGGATTCTGTGTTCTGGAACCCGCTCGCGCTGCGGTAGCCGTGCTGCGCACGGAGTGACCGCCTTCGGCTAGTGAGGGAGTGAGCAGGGGCGTAGGCGTCTTGCTTTAGCTGGCGTTTGTTTAGAGTGGGGTCGCGCGGTGCTTTTCGCGTCCTGCGTAGCTCGTAGAGCGTAGGCATGGAAGCCCGCGTTTTGCTTTGTTTTCGTGGCGTGCAGCTTCAGCAAACGTGCGTCGTGCTGGCTCAGGGGCACTGAACGTTTGCTGAAGCTGCACGCCACGCAGGGCAATTGTTCGGGGCTGGCAGTTTTTGACTACCCGCGGCGTAAAACGCTACGCGCACCGCGGTTGTAGGACAATCATTTTGCAGAAGGGCTGCGTTTGCTTTGGTTGAGCACGAGGGCATTGTGTGATAGCTGAAGCGGCGCACTACGCGAATCGGCCACGCTCCTTTCGGGAACCTTCCCACTTTCCCACGTTTGTTCCTTCAGCTGCCCAAAGGGCACCCGCTTTAGTCACCCCTTCGGGGCCAGTTCGGCAGACCTCGCAGACCATCTATGCGCTACTCGCGCTTCGTCCCACTTTCTTATTCTTTTCCCCTCTTTTCAACCTCAGGGTCAGTCTTTTCAACTTCATGGTTAACCGAATTGCGAACTTTCAGGCATACTAGGTGTTTTCATTCCCCCATTGGCCGTATGTGCCGCAACACCTTATTTATTATGATCAAACATTTATGTATCTCTCTCCTGGCTGCCGGGACAGCTTTGGCGGTTGTCATGCCAAAGACGAAGGGGAACCAAAAATTCATTTTCGAAAAGGACAACCGGGTTGAATCGCAAATGGTGGTCGACGGCTTCCTCTATGTGGATGCCGAGGATTTTGACGACTACGGCGGTTGGCGTATGGATACACAGTTTGTGCATCTGATGGGCTCGGCCTTTATGATGGCGACCGGCATCGGTGAGCCAGTTGAAGACGCGACCACGACGATCGAGGTGCCGCAGGCGGGTGACTACCACGTCTGGGTGCGGGCGCGCAACTGGGTGAAGGAAGCTGCGCCGGGCCGCTTTCAAGTCGCGATCAACGGCCAGGCTCTCACCAAGGAATTTGGCGCGGCTGATACCGATCAATGGACCTGGGAAAAGGGCGGTGTCGTCACACTCGATGGTTCCACCACTTTGGCGCTACAGGATTTGACCGGATTTTACGGTCG
>JAQXBA010000117.1 GCA_029252625.1 Opitutia bacterium
TCGCCGAGCTACACCCTGACGGGCTCCGCTTCGGACGGCGACTGCTGAAAAGGGATTGGAGTTACTATAAGCTGCACGCTACGCGAGTCGCCCACGCGCTCCCTTTTCGCAAATTGATAATTTTCTTGCGCGAAGCGATATGGGCTTCTGTAGGGGCAGGTGCTAGAATGTGCCTGTCGTGCATGCTGGCTTGCACTGGTCATTTGGCCAGTTGGCGGATCGAGTCTCGATCTGTTACATTGATGCTGATTTTTAGCGCTCAGGGTCTTTTTTTTACCGCTCATGGTTCACTGAAAACCGGTCAACCGTGTTATTTTCCATGCAATCCATTCGAGATCGATTCCTTATGAAAACTCCAATTAACATTCCCAATTTCAAGGCTCCAGCACCGCGGCTGGCTGCCTTCACTCTGATTGAGCTACTGGTGGTGATCGCCATTATCGGTATACTAGCAGGCATCCTCATTCCCGCGGTAGGGAAGGTTCGGGAGTCGTCAAATTCGGCGACCTGTGTGAGTAATCTGCGGCAAATTGCTGCGGCCGGCCTGATGTATGCGAATGAGAATAATGGGCGTTTGCCGACGCAGGGCAAGCAACCCGGGAGTTCGAGTGGCTATTGGTTCCAGAAAATTGCGCCGCTTTTAGGGGGGCGTGAAGGGATTGGAGCGGGCGAGGCAGAGCGTGGGATTGAATGCTATCGCTGTCCGTCTGCTTTGGCTCAACATAGCCCAGGCACCAATCCGAATAACAGTTTGATTAAGACCTATGGTATCAATGATGTGCTGAATCGCATGGATAGCTACAGGGATTCCGATGACAAGCTGATCGTTCCAGGCATGCCACCGATGAAAGCGATCAATCCGGCCAAGACCGCGTTTATTTTGGATGGTTATTTGGCGAGTGGTTCACCATATTGGGGGCGGGTGGTTACTTACGGTTTGTTGATGCGATCAGTCGAAGATAATTTCGTGCACAGTGGTTCGAGTATCAATGTCGCCTTTCTGGACGGGCATGTGGAGAACATTACCGCGGAAGAGTTGCCCGAGGCGGATTCCGTGTTCTGGAATCCGACAGCGCTGCGGTGACCGTGCTGCGCACGGAGTGATCGCCTGTGGCTAGTGATCGCCTGCGGCTAGTGATCGCCTTCGGCTAGTGAGCGCCTGCGGCTAGTGATCGCCTGCGGCTAGTGAGAGTGCCGTGCTGCGCACGGAGTGTGAGTGAGACGACCTGACGGTCGAGTGACGCCTTCGGCTGGTGAGAGTGACCGCGTAAAGGACTTCGTCCCACGCGGCTGAGCTTTAACTACGCTTAACCAGCACGATGCGTTCGTAAGTAGGCTGATTCTGCTAAATTTTATGGTTCCGTGTGCAAGTTAAGGGATTTTTAAGCGTGGTTAAGCGGATCCGCGCAGCGGCTCAGGGCTGTTACCGAGCCGTGTGCGCTAATTATGCAATGGCAGGGGGTAGGCGTCTTGCTTTCTTGACATGTGCCTGTCGAATGTAGCTGGTCGCCTGCTGTGGCGATGTGGTTTCGCAGGTGTGATCGGTCCGCCTGTCTGAAGCAAGCGGACTACGGCAGAGCATTTTTCGTAGCGTGCAGCAAACGTGCGTCTTGCTGGCTCAGGTGCACTGAATGTTTGCTGAAGCTGCACGCCACTAAAAAACGATTCCTCTGGATACAAAATTATCGATGTTCCATTACGCAAGGGCACTGTGTGCTAGCTGAAGGTTTCGACGAGCTCAACCGAGCACGGCGCGCTACGCAAATCGCTCGCACTTCGTCCCACGTTTCCACCTTCAAACGTTTCCACTTTCATACTTTCATAAATTTTTCAACCTTACGGTCAGTCTTTTCAACCTGTTGGTTAAACAAATTGCACAATTTCTGGTAAACTATATTATTATTATGATCAAAAATTTATCTATTTTTCTCTTAACTGCCGGAACCGCGATGGCGGTTGTCATGCCGAAGACTCAAGGCAATCAGAAATTCATCTTTGAAAAAGAGGACCGTGCGGACTCGCAAATGGTGGTCGACGGATTTCTCTATGTGGATGCCGAGGACTTTGACGACTATGGTGGCTGGCGTATGGATACACAGTTTGTGCATCTGATGGGCTCGGCCTTTATGATGGCGACCGGTATCGGTGAGCCGGTTGAGGATGCGACCACGACGATCGAAGTGCCGCAGGCGGGTGACTACCACGTCTGGGTGCGGGCGCGCAACTGGGTGAAGGAAGCTGCGCCGGGCCGCTTTCAAGTCGCGATCAACGGCCAGGCACTCACCAAGGAATTTGGCGCGGCTGATACCGATCAATGGACCTGGGAAAAGGGCGGTGTCGTCACACTCGATGGTTCCACCACTTTGGCGCTACAGGATTTGACCGGATTTTACGGTCG
>JAQXBA010000122.1 GCA_029252625.1 Opitutia bacterium
GAGTTGGACGGCCGCTTCGTGCGCGCACAAGAAGTGAGTCGTTACGTTGAGCACGGATACTTCGATTGTGGCCTGACTGGTCAAGACTGGGTGCGTGAGAACGCTTCTGACGTGGTCGAGGTTTGTGATTTAGTTTACAGTCGCGCATCGAATCGGCGCTCTAAGTGGGTCATTGCAGTGCCAGCAGCTTCCTCAGTGCAAACTGTGCAGGATTTGGAGGGCAAGCGTATCGCCACTGAAGTAATTAATATCACTGGCCAATACCTGAAAGAGCAGGGTGTGAATGCTGAAGTCGAATTTTCTTGGGGCGCGACTGAAGTGAAAGTGCCGGATCTAGTCGATGCGATTGTGGATCTTACGGAAACAGGTAACTCCCTTCGAGCAAATAACTTACGTATCGTTGACACACTGCTTTATACCAACACTGTGCTGATCGCCAACAAGTCGGCTTGGGAAAATCCAGCGAAGCGCAAGAAGATTGAAAATATCGCGATGCTGTTGCAAGCGGCGCTGAAAGCCCACTCGAAGGTGGGCTTGAAGCTCAACATCGAGAAAGTGAAGCTGGATGTGCTTCTCGAAGAATTGCCAGCCCTGCGTAATCCAACAATCAACCGCCTCACTGACGATGCATGGGTTGCTATCGATACAATTATCGATGAGAGGGTGTCTCGCGAGCTAATCCCTGCATTGAAGGCGCATGGCGCAGAGGGGATTATTGAGTACCCACTGAATAAAGTCGTTTATTAATTTCAGCGTATGGCAGGTGGAACTCCAACTGATCGCACTGTGCGCATCGGACTGATTCAGGTCCGTGAGCAAGGATCCGTAAAGGCCAATCTTAGCCATACGATTGATAAAATAAGACAAGCTGCAGCTGTTGGCGCGCAAATTATATGTACGCAGGAGCTGTTTACCTCCCCTTATTTTTGTCGTACTCAAGATCCAGAGTTATTCGATCTTGCAGAGTCTGTTCCCGGCCCCACCACTGATGTTCTTGCTGCAGTGGCTGGGGAGTTGGGGGTGGTAATCATCGGTTCGCTGTTTGAGCGACGCGCCTCAGGTGTGTATCACAACACCGCTGCGGTGATTGACGCTGATGGCTCTTATCTCGGCAAGTATCGCAAGATGCACATCCCGCAGGACCCGGGCTTTGAAGAGAAATATTACTTCACACCTGGCGATTTAGGTTACCAAGTGTGGGACACACATTTTGGTAAAATTTCGGTGCTTATTTGCTGGGATCAATGGTATCCGGAAGCCGCTCGTCTGGCAGCACTCGCTGGTGCGGAAATCCTATTCTATCCGACTGCGATTGGTTGGCTTTCCGAGGAGAAGGCTCAACTAGGTGCAGCCCAACACACTGCCTGGGAAACTGTGCAACGCGGACATGCGGTCGCCAATGGATGCTACGTGGCGACAGTCAATCGTACTGGTACTGAAGATGGCACTGAATTTTGGGGCCAATCCTTCGTGTCCGATTTTTATGGGCAGGTGCTGGAGCGCGCACCCGTCGATGCGGAAGCGCTGATCTTAGCGGATTGCGATTTGAAAGCATTGGAAGATATGCGTCGGAATTGGCCCTTCTTTCGTGATCGTCGAATTGATAGCTTCGATGGCTTAACTCGGCGTATGATCGACGAAACCTAGCGATGGCACCGTTTTCGCTTCTGACATCAATTCGTCTAGAAATACGCAGTATTTAGGATTCCAGAGATGAACACCCTGAGCACACCCAAAGAATTAGGCTATCGCTTTCCCGCTGAATGGGAGCCTCAGGCTGCTGTCTGGTTTGCCTGGCCGACACGTGGCGATCTGTGGGCGGACGTCTTACCGCAGGTGCGTGAGCAGCTTGCGGCGCTCTATGTGCTCGCTGCCCGTTTTCAAGCCGTGTGTGTGCTATGTCCACAATCCGCGCAAGCCGACCTGCAAGGACTCATGGCGCAGGCTGGTGATGCTAGCGCGGTGACACTCTATAACTATCAGGCAGACGATGTATGGTGCCGCGACTATGGTCCGCTATTTTTATTAAACGAAGACGGCACCGAACTCTGTATCACTGATTGGACTTATAATGCTTGGGGCAACAAGTATTCATTACAGCAAAAAGACAACAATGCGTCCGCATGGATCGCTGATCAGGTCGGTGTGCCTCGATTCGTCTTTGATACTGTGCTCGAAGGAGGCGCAATTGAAAGCAACGGTGCTGGGCAAGTGTTGACTACCGAGGCCGTATTGCTGAATCCAAATCGCAACGGCAAAATCGGTAAACAGCAGATTGAGGTACGGCTTGCTGACGGGCTGGGGATCGAAGAAGTGCTCTGGTTAGAGGACGGACTCGTCGGAGATGATACCGATGGACATATCGATAATCTCGCACGATTCTTTAAGGATGATGGCATCTTGATGGCGTCGGTCATTGATTCTGAAGACGATAATTTCGCGGCACTAAGCGAGAACACTCGGCGGATTCAAGCCTTCAGGACGCCGAAGGGGCAGCCGTATGAGACCGTTTCCCTGCCTTTGCCAGAACCGATTTATCTTGATGGTACGCGCCTTGTCGCGAGCTACATGAACTATCTGGTTCTTAATGACGCAGTGCTTGTCCCTGCCTTTGGTCAGCCTCAGGGCGATGCCGAAGCCTTGAAGATCATCGCCGATTGTTATCCTGGTCGCGAGGTTGTCGGATTCGATTGCCGCGACATCGTTCGCGAGGGTGGTGCAATCCATTGCATGAGTCAGCATCAGCCGGCAGTGCTGGGTCTAAGCTGAGTTGGCAGCTGTGTACGGTGCACTGAACGAGTTTTTATTGAATGGCATGTTCCTGCAAACCGATGATTGTTGATCAGGTCTTTAGCGTCGCGATGAAGCGTCGTTACACGTGTACTTAGTATTTAAACTTATTTAGGTATCGTGGGGGATGTTAACTCTGTCGAGTGAGTCCCATTAGGAATTCGCGGTTGCCATCTGTGCCTTTGATCGGCGAGTCCATTGTGCCGATCAGTGTGGCTCCTGTGAGCTGTTCTATGGCGAAAGATTGAATGCTTACCAAGATACGCTGTTGGATTGCTTGGTCGCGGATGATACCGCGGGCGGCATCGACTTCGCGCTTTTCGGCTTCGAATTGTGGTTTTATCAGAGCGATCAATTGGCCTTCGGGTGCAAGGAATTGCCACACTGCTGGCAGGACCTTAGTAAGCGAAATAAAGGAAAGGTCCATGACGATCAGTGGATAATCATCAAAAGGTAGGTCACCGACCTGTAAGTGGCGTGCATTGGTCTTTTCGATATTGGTGACACGCGGGTCTTGGATCAGCTGGTTGTGCATCTGTGCGCGGCCGACATCGACACAAGTTGCGCTGATTGTCCCGCGTTGAAGGCAGCAATCAGTGAAGCCGCCAGTAGAAGCACCTACGTCCAGGTGGCGCATTCCGGTGACATCAATTTTGAATTGATCAAGAAAGCCTTCGAGTTTTTCTCCGCCTCGACTGACAAAGCGGGGGGGGGATTCGACTTCAACAGC
>JAQXBA010000123.1 GCA_029252625.1 Opitutia bacterium
GAGTTGGACGGCCGCTTCGTGCGCGCACAAGAAGTGAGTCGTTACGTTGAGCACGGATACTTCGATTGTGGCCTGACTGGTCAAGACTGGGTGCGTGAGAACGCTTCTGACGTGGTCGAAGTTTGTGATTTGGTTTACAGTCGCGCATCGAACCGCCGTTCGAAGTGGGTCATTGCAGTGCCAGCAGCCTCCTCGGTGCAGACTGTGCAGGACTTGGAGGGCAAACGTATCGCCACTGAAGTAATTAATATCACTGGCCAATACCTGAAAGACCAAGGTGTGAATGCCCAAGTCGAATTTTCTTGGGGTGCGACTGAAGTGAAGGTGCCGGATCTGGTCGATGCGATTGTGGATCTTACTGAAACTGGTAACTCTCTGCGTGCTAACAACCTACGTATTGTCGATACACTCCTTTATACCAACACTGTGTTGATCGCCAACAAGGCGGCTTGGGAAAATCCAGCGAAGCGCAAGAAGATTGAAAATATCGCGTTGCTGTTACAAGCGGCGTTGGAAGCCCACTCGAAGGTGGGCTTGAAGCTCAATATCGAGAAAGTGAAGCTCGATGTGCTTCTCGAAGAATTGCCAGCCCTGCGTAATCCTACAATCAACCGCCTTACTGATGATGCATGGGTTGCCATTGATACGATTATCGACGAGAGGGTCTCGCGTGAGCTAATCCCTGCATTGAAGGCGCATGGCGCGGAGGGTATTATTGAGTATCCGCTGAATAAAGTGGTTTATTAATTTCAGCGTATGGCAGGTGGAACATCAACTGATCGCACTGTGCGCATCGGACTGATTCAGGTTCGTGAGCAAGGATCCGTGGAGGCCAATCTCAGGCATACGATTGATAAAATAAGACAAGCTGCAGCTGTTGGTGCGCAAATTATATGCACGCAGGAGCTGTTTACCTCCCCTTATTTTTGTCGTACTCAAGATCCAGAGTTATTCGATCTTGCAGAGCCTGTTCCCGGCCCCACCACTGATATCCTTGCAGCACTGGCAGGGGAGTTGGGGGTGGTAATCATCGGTTCGCTGTTTGAGCGACGCGCTGCAGGTGTGTATCACAATACCGCTGCGGTGATTGACGCTGATGGATCGTATCTCGGCAAGTATCGCAAGATGCACATCCCACAGGACCCGGGCTTTGAAGAGAAATACTACTTCACGCCGGGTGATTTAGGTTACCAAGTCTGGGACACACATTTTGGTAAAATTTCGGTGCTTATTTGCTGGGATCAATGGTATCCGGAAGCCGCTCGTCTGGCAGCACTCGCTGGTGCGGAAATCCTATTTTATCCGACTGCGATTGGTTGGCTCTCCGAGGAGAAGGCTCAACTAGGTGCAGCCCAACACACTGCCTGGGAAACTGTGCAACGCGGACATGCGGTGGCCAATGGATGCTACGTGGCGACCGTCAATCGTACTGGCACTGAAGATGGCACTCAATTCTGGGGTCAATCCTTCGTGTCCGATTTTTATGGGCAGGTGCTGGAGCGCGCACCGGTCGATGCGGAAGCGCTGATCTTAGCGGATTGCGATTTGAAAGCACTGGAAGATATGCGTCGGAATTGGCCCTTCTTTCGCGATCGTCGAATAGATAGCTTCGATGGCTTGACCCGGCGTATGATCGACGAAGATTAAGCGATGGCACTGTTTTCGCTTCTGACATTAATTCGCTTAGAGATACGCAGCATTTAGGATTCCTGAGATGAACACCCTGAGCACACCCAAAGAATTAGGCTATCGCTTCCCCGCAGAATGGGAGCCGCAGGCAGCTGTCTGGTTTGCTTGGCCGACACGTGACGATCTGTGGGCGGACGTCTTACCGCAGGTGCGTGAGCAGCTTGCGTCGCTCTACGTGCTCGCTGCGCGTTTTCAAGCCGTGTGTGTGCTATGTCCACAATCCGCGCAAGCCGATCTGCAAGCACTCATGGCGCAGGCTGGAGATGCCAGCGCGGTGACACTCTACAACTATCAGGCAGACGATGTATGGTGCCGCGACTATGGTCCGCTATTTTTACTGAACAAAGACGGCACCGAACTGTGTATCACTGACTGGACTTATAATGCCTGGGGCAACAAGTATCCATTACAGCAACAAGACAACAATGCGTCCGCGTGGATAGCTGATCAGGTCGGTGTGCCTCGTTTCGTCTTCGATACTGTCCTCGAAGGAGGCGCGATTGAAAGCAACGGTGCGGGGCAAGTGTTGACTACCGAGGTCGTATTGCTGAACCCAAACCGCAACGGCAGAATCGGTAAACAGCAGATCGAAGTACGTCTTGCTGCTGGGCTGGGAATCGACGAAGTACTCTGGTTAGAGGATGGTCTCGTCGGAGATGATACCGATGGACATATCGATAATCTCGCACGATTCTTTAAGGCTGATGGTATCTTGATGGCGTCGGTCAATGATTCTGAAGACGATAATTTCGCGGCACTGAGCGAGAACACTCGGCGGATTCAAGCCTTCAGGACGCCGAAGGGGCAGCCGTATACGTCCGTTTCTCTGCCTCTGCCAGAACCGATTTATCTTGATGGTACGCGCCTTGCCGCGAGCTACATGAACTATCTGGTTCTTAATGGCGCAGTGCTCGTTCCGACCTATGGTCAGCCTCAGCGCGATGCCGAAGCCTTGAAGATTATCGCCGATTGTTATCCCAGTCGTGAGGTTGTCGGATTCGATTGCCGCGATATCGTCCGCGAGGGTGGTGCGATCCATTGCATGAGTCAGCATCAGCCGGCAGTGCTAGGTCTAAGCTGAGTTGGCGGCTGTATACGGTGCATTGAGCGGGTTTTTATTGAATGGCATCTTGCCTGGAAACCGGTGATTATGGATCAGGTCTTGGGCACCGCGATGAAGTGTCGTTTTACGTGTACCTCCTCTTTCTAAATTATTAAGGAGAAGTCCGGAATGTTAACTCGGCCGAGTGAGTCCCATTAGGAATTCGCGGTTGCCATCAGTGCCTTTGATCGGCGAGTCCATGGTGCCGAGCAGTGTCGCTCCTGTGAGCTGTTCGAGGGCGAAAGATTGAATGCTTGCCAAGATACGCTGTTGGATTGCTTGGTCGCGGATGATGCCGCGGGCGGCATCGACTTCGCGCTTTTCGGCTTCGAATTGTGGTTTTACCAGAGCGATCAATTGGCCTTCGGGTGCGAGGAATTGCCACACTGCTGGCAGGACCTTAGTAAGCGAAATAAAGGAAAGGTCCATGACGATCAGTGGATAATCATCGAAAGGTAGGTCGCCGATCTGTAAGTGGCGTGCATTGGTCTTTTCGATGTTGGTGACACGCGGGTCTTGGATCAGCTGGTTGTGCATCTGTGCGCGGCCGACATCGACACAGGTTGCGCTGATTGTCCCGCGTTGCAGGCAGCAATCAGTGAAGCCGCCAGTGGAAGCACCTACGTCCAGGTGGCGCATTCCGGTGACATCAATTTTGAATTGATCAAGAAAGCCTTCGAGTTTTTCTCCGCCTCGACTGACAAAGCGGGGGGGGGATTCGACTTCAACAGC
>JAQXBA010000129.1 GCA_029252625.1 Opitutia bacterium
AGGTCGGGGGTTGCGTTGCCGATCTGATTGTAAACCTGCGCTAGTGTGCTGCCGCCTAGGCGGTTTTTGCCTGCGCCTAGATCTAAAAGTAGTAGGGCGCTGTCTGTGGATTTGAGATCTGGTGTGGCGGTCTTGCGGACGTCTTCGACGCTGGAGAATCCTGTGACCATGAGGCTGAGTGGGGAGACTTGCTTCTGGTCTTTGCCAGCGCTGTCTTTCCAGCTGGTGCGCATGGACATGGAGTCTTTACCGACGGGAATGCAAATGCCTAAGGCGGGGCAGAGTTCCATGCCGACGGCTTTGACGGTGTCGTACAGGTTGGCGTCTTCGCCGGCTTCGCCTGCGGCGACCATCCAGTTGGCGGAGAGCTTGATGTTGCCGATCTTGCCGACGTGGGCGGAGGCGATGTTGGTCAAACATTCGCCAATCGAAATGCGACCGGATGCGGCGGCGTTGAGGATCGCAATCGGTGTGCGTTCGCCGATGGCCATGGCTTCACCGGTGGTGCTGTCCATGCTGGTAGCGGTCACGGCGACGTCGGCGACGGGTGTTTGCCATGGGCCGACCATTTGATCGCGGGCGACCATGCCGGTGATGCTGCGGTCGGCGATGGTGATGAGAAAACTTTTGTTGGCGACGGCTGGGAAGCGGAGCACGCGGTCGATGGCGTCGGCGAGTTCGATGCCGGAGCTGTCGAGCTCGGCGTGGTCTTCGACCAGGCGTGTGACGTCTTTGAGCATCTTCGGTGTTTTGCCGAGGAGGACGCCCATTTCCATGTCGATGGGGTTGTTTTCGAAGTGGGAATCTTCGAGCACGAGTTGTCCGTCGTTGGTGGCTTCACCGACGATGGCGACGGGGCAACGCTCGCGTGTGCAGAGTGCGGTGAAGGCGTCGATGCGATCGGGCATGACGGCCATGACGTAGCGCTCTTGGGATTCGTTGCACCAGATCTCCATGGGCGACATGGAGGAGTCTTCGTTGTGAATGTTGCGCAGGTGGAAGCGTCCGCCTGTGGCTTCGACGAGCTCGGGGAGGCCGTTGGAAAGACCGCCAGCGCCGATGTCGTGAATGGAGAGCATGGGGTTGTCCGCGCCGAGGGCGATACAGCCGTCGATCACTTGTTGGCAGCGGCGTTCCATTTCAGGGTTGCCGCGTTGGACGGAATCAAAGTCGAGGGCTTCGGATTGTGAGCCGGCTCCGATGGAGGAGGCTGCGCCGCCGCCGAGACCGATCTTCATGGCAGGGCCGCCGAGTTGAAGAATGAGTGCGGTCGGTGGGATGGGCTTTTTGTCGACGTGCTCGCGCTTCATGTTGCCCATGCCGCCAGCGACCATGATTGGCTTGTGATAGCCGCGGTGCTGGTCGTTGTGCTCAAGCTGAAGGGTGCGGAACATGCCGCAGAGCTGTGGGCGACCGAACTCATTACCAAATGCAGCGCCACCGATGGGGCCTTCGAGCATGATGTCGAGCGGGGAGGCCATACGCGTGGGGTGCTCGGCGATGTGCTTTTCCCATGCTTGGGTGTAGCCGGGCACTTCGAGATTGGAAACCATGAAGGCAGAGATGCCAGCCTTAGGGCGGCCGCCGATACCAGTGGCACCTTCGTCGCGGATTTCACCACCGACACCCGTTGCGGCGCCAGGGAAGGGCGAGATCGCAGTCGGGTGATTGTGGGTCTCTACTTTGCAAAGAATGTCGAGCTGACTCGGGGTCTTACGGTATGTCTTAGTCGGGCCGGTTTGGTCGACTTCCCACCAGTCAGCAGGGGAACCCGGGATCACGCCGCAGTTGTCGGCGTAGGCCGAGAGGGTGCCTTCGGGGTTCAGCTTGTGGGTGTTGCGGATCATGGAGAAGAGCGAGAGTTCGCTCTGCTCGCCGTCGACGATCCAGTCGGCGTTGAAAATCTTGTGGCGGCAGTGCTCGGAGTTGACCTGTGAGAACATGACCAGCTCGGCGTCAGTCGGGTCGCGCTCCATTTTCTGGTAGGCTTTGACCAAATAGTCGATCTCGGGCGCCGACATGGCGAGGCCCCAGTCGACGTTGGCGCGGGCAAAGGCTTCGGGGCCTTCAGCCATGAGTGGCACGGTGCGCAGGGGGGCGGGCTCGAAGTGGCTAAAGAAGTCGGATACGTCGCTGTAAACAGCTTCGGTCATACGGTCGTGCAGGGCGAGCACGGCGAGGCCGAGGTCGTCGGCGCTGAGCACGACGCCGTCTTTAGCGACGAGCTGAAAGTGGATGCCACGCTCGACGCGGGCGATGTCTGCGAGGGCGCAGTTGTGAAAAATGTCGGTTGCCTTGGAGGACCACGGGGAGATGGTGCCTTTGCGGGGGGTGACGAAGAAGCCGCCTTCGCGCTCGAAGTGGTGGTTGGCTGCTAGAAGGGCGAATGCGCGTTCGGTGGTCTGGTCGTCGAGAATACTAGCTGTCTCGATGAAGTAGGCTTCGACGGCGTCGATCGAGGCGATATCGAGCTCTGGAGCCGCAGTGTTGAGGGCGGTTTGCAGCGCGGTGAGACGGAAATCGGAGAATGCGGGACGGCCCTGAAGAATGATCGGTTGCATAGCAGTAAAAAGTCGTAAAACGAGTAAGTTGGCGAGGTATCTACAGAGGAACAATGCTGAAAATCTGAAAAATGCAGGAAGGCTCTGTTTTTCTGTCTACGACGGAGGTCTGCCGTTCGACTATGCTCATTGGAGCCGGAGATGACCTAGTAATCTTACGAATCTTCGCGAATTCGGAGATGGATCAGACATTTCTGTCTGTATGACGTTAATCTGACAAATAAAACGACAAGAGTGTCGCTTCTACGTTTTTACTTTCTAGCTTTTGAAGTATGACATCAAAATCACCTGTTCGCTGGGGCATTTTAGCCTGTGGAAGTATCGCACATCAATTTGCAGATTCATTGAAGGATTGTCCGAATAGTGTCCTGCATGCGGTATCGAGTCGCGATGTGAAGAAGGCGCAGGCCTTTGCTGATGAACATGGTGCGGCGCGTGCCTACGGCAGCTACGAGGCGATGTTGGCCGACTCGGAGGTGGATGCAGTGTATATCGCGACGCTGCACCCGTTTCATTTGGAGTGGATCGCGCACAGTGTGCAAGCGGGTAAGCATGTGCTGTGCGAGAAGCCCCTAACAATGAACTTACGCGAGGCAAAGCAGGCGAAGAAGATCGCTGATAGTAAACGCTGCTTATTGCGCGAGGCGTTTATGTATCGTCACCATCCGCAGACCCAGAAGGTTGTCGAGCTGGTCACTTCGGGTGTGATCGGCAAGGTGCGGATGATTGAGGCGAACTTTTGTTATGATTCAGGGGATCAGCGGGAATCGCGCATTCAGGCGAAAGCGCTCGGAGGCGGGGCGATTTTGGACATCGGTTGTTACACGATGTCGTTTGCACGTTTGATCGCGGGCCGCGCACATGGTCGTATGTTTGCGGAGCCAATCGAGTTAAAAGCGGTGGGGCATTTAGATCCAAAGACCAAAACTGATATGTGGACGACGGCGGTCATGCGCTTCGAAGGCGATATTTTGGCAAAGGCGACCTGCGCGTTGAAAATGAATCGCGAAAACGTGGCTGTAATTCTAGGTGAGAAGGGGCGTATCACCGTGGAGATGCCGTGGCATTGCCCGGGGACAATTCGGATTGAATTAGACGAGAAAAACTCAGTGCAGGAAATCGCGATGCCGAAGCAGCGCCATTTGTTTGCATACGAGATCGAGTCGTTTACCAATGAGATGCGCGGCCAGGCGATCGCGGCAGATGCAGTTGCGATGCGGTTTGACGACACCTTGGGCAATATGAAGGCACTCGATTGGTGGCGTGCAGAAATCGGTCTCGGTTACGAGGCGGATGTGGTGCGCTAGGTTTTATGTTGTCGGGGCTTTGCAAGAGAGGGACCAGCTTTGTACGGTCCGCGTTCGATTGGCTTCGCACATAGAGTTGAGAATCGCAGCGCTCTTGGTATGATTTGAGGACTGGGGAAATCTTATGGTTACAATGCTACAGTTCGTAATAAGGGTAAAATTCTCTTGTGTGGTGATTAATTTGATATACCAAAATTTACTATGAAAATTTGTTGTATTGGTGCAGGATATGTTGGTGGACCGACGATGGCTATGATTGCGCATAAGTGCAAGGGCGTGTCTGTTACTGTCGTCGATATTAATCAGGCGCGTATCGATGCGTGGAACTCAGATGAGTTGCCGATTTTCGAGCCAGGACTGGATGAAATCGTCAAAGGTGCTCGTGGTAAGACGCTCTTTTTCTCGACTGATGTCGATACTGCGATTCGTGATGCGGACATCATCTTTATGAGCGTAAACACACCGACCAAGACTTACGGCGTCGGCGCTGGGCGTGCAGCGGACCTGCGCTATATTGAGAAGTGCGCGCGTAAAATCGCTGAAGTCGCGGAGAGCGACAAGATCGTGGTCGAGAAATCTACCTTGCCAGTGCGCACTGCCGAGTCGATCAAGCGTATCCTTGAGTCCAACTCCAAAGGTCGTAAATTTCAGATCCTGTCCAATCCAGAGTTTCTCGCCGAGGGCACTGCGGTGGCCGACTTGGAGAAGCCAGACCGTGTCTTGATCGGTGGTGATCAAACCCCAGACGGTCTAGTCGCAATTCAAACGTTGGTCGATGTGTATGCGCAATGGGTGCCAGTTGAAAGCATCCTGACGACCAATGTATGGTCGTCCGAGTTGTCTAAGCTCACTGCCAACGCCTTTCTCGCGCAGCGCATTTCCTCGATCAACGCGATCTCCGCACTCTGCGAGGCGACTGGTGCGAATGTTGACGAAGTTGCGCATGCGATCGGCACGGATAGTCGAATTGGCCCGAAATTCCTTAAGTCGTCCGTCGGTTTCGGTGGTTCGTGCTTCCAGAAGGACATTCTCAACCTGGTCTATCTCTGCGAGCACTTTGGTATTCCTGAAGCTGCGGCTTATTGGGATGGTGTGATTCAGATGAATGACTTTCAGAAGCACCGTTTCGCGCGACGTGTGGTCTCTACGATGTTCAACACCGTCTCAGAGAAGAAGATCGCAGTGCTCGGTTTCGCTTTTAAGAAGGACACAAACGACACTCGTGAATCGTCGGCCATTTACATTTGTAAGGATCTGCTCGATGAGCAGGCAAATGTTTCTATTTACGATCCGAAAGTATCGGAAGCTCAAATTCGACGCGATTTGGGCCTGGCCGACCAGGATCGTTCTGTGACCGTTTGTGCTGATGCCTACGAGGCGACAAAAGATGCGCATGCCATATTAATCCTAACTGAGTGGGATGAGTTCAACGCGCTTGATTACAAAAAGATCTACGATCACATGAATTTACCGGCTTTTCTGTTCGATGGTCGTAATCTGCTCGACCTCGAAGCGCTTCGTGAAATCGGCTTTGAGGCGTCTGGAATCGGTCGTGGAGAGGTTTAAACTCAGCTGTAACAGTTTTTTTTAAAGAGAGGTGGGTGGGCAATTCTCATTCGCGTCTTTTTGTGTACATGTAAATTACCAGTTGCTTCAGAGGAAGGAGTCTCTTTCACTGCAAGCTTACTAATTTTATTCAACTACTAAAGTATTACCATGATAGTTAAACCGCGCATCCGAGGATATGTTTGTATTACCGCACACCCGAAAGGTTGTGAGGCTAAAGTGCGTGAGGAAATCGAAGTGGCCAAAGCCGCGAAAAGAAGTGATGGGCCAAAGCGGGTTCTGGTGCTCGGCTCTTCGACTGGTTATGGACTCTCCTCTCGTATTGCCGCCGCGTTTGGTTATGATGCGGCTACATTTGGCATCTTTTTTGAGCGCCCATCGACCAATGGCAAGCCAGCCAGTGCTGGGTGGTACAATTCGGTGGCATTTGAAAAAGCCGCTCACGAGGCAGGTCTTTACGCCAAGAGCATTAACGGCGACGCTTTTTCCAACGAAGTCAAAGCGCAGGCAATCGCACAGATCAAAGAAGATCTCGGTCAAATCGATCTCGTCGTGTACAGCCTAGCTTCCCCGCGTCGCACCGATCCAGAGACTGGCGAAGTTTACAAGTCAGTACTTAAGCCAATCGGCGATCAAGCATTTACCAACCGCACCATGGACACTGATCGTGACGAGGTCAAAGACGTCACCATTGAGCCCGCGACTGAAGAAGAGATTCAACACACCATCAATGTGATGGGTGGTCAGGACTGGGAGCTTTGGATGAAGGCGCTTGATGATGCTGGGGTGCTAGCTCCTGGAGCAAAGAGTGTCGCTTATTCCTACATTGGCCCCGAAGCCACATGGCCCGTTTACACCAATGGCACCATCGGTCAGGCCAAGAAAGATGTCGAGCGCGCTGCAGCTGCTATCACCGAGACTTACGATTGTGCGGCCTACGTCGCGGTCAACAAAGCCGTGGTCACTCAGGCCAGCTCCGCAATTCCTGTCGTGCCACTGTACATTTCCATTATCATCAAGCTAATGAAAGAAAAGGGCACGCACGAAGATTGTATCGAGCAAATGGTGCGCCTTTTTGATGATCGCCTCTATGGCAAGGATTTACAACTCGACAATCTCGGTCGTATCCGTGTCGACGATTGGGAGATGCAACCCGACATTCAAGCGAAAGTCATTGAAATATGGCCATCGATTACGTCCGAAACACTCGACGTGCTCGGTGATTATACTGGCTACCAGCACAACTTCCTGACCCTATTCGGTTTCGGGCTCGATGGCGTTGACTACGACGAAGATGTCGAAGTCGATCTGCCACTGCCAAGCAGCTTGTAAAATCTTGCTACAGAGCCAGTCGCTACATAGCGGTTGGCTTGATCCCGCGATTCATTTCTTCAAAAATAAAACCGTCACCTTACTGTGTGGCGGTTTTTTTGTGCCTAGAGATTCACGGTAAAGCTCTACATTAAGTAAACTACTAATTTTGTTGAGGCAACTGCGCTTGAGTAGAAAGCAATGCGCTTGGCACGAATGAGTGTCTTCGACGTGGATTTCAGGAACAGACAGAAATGTCTGTATCACTTTGTCTCACCAGGCTTCCCCTGCGTCTGCGACGACCTCATCGTCGTCTAGGCTGAAACGAATGAGCATAGGGCGGCAGCAGACTTCGCAGTCGTAGTCCCATTCCGTCGGCGTCTCTGATGGTGTGGGCGCTGTGATTGCGAATACTTCGTAGCAACTCGGACAGGTCACATCGCAGGATGATGAGGCCTGCATGTTATAGTTGCACCAGCTGTGGCACACTGCAGAAAACTAGTTTCAATTTGATCACTCTATCCTCAATGCCGAGGATTTTTGCCAGTGCCTTACGATAGGCTTCGAGTTGTGCACGATGATGCTCGCTGGCTTGTTCTAGCGTATTGCCAGGATGGATACGGTCGCTTTTGAAGTCGATTATCTCGGCGTGGCTGATAGTGCCGTCCTTCGCTTTATAAATGACAACACGGTCGAAGATGCCATTAGTGAATTGATCGCCTTCAACGTAACTAAATGCGCGCTCGCGCCAGACGACGGCTGCAGTTTCGGGCTTGGTAAAGAGTGCGCGGATTTCGGGATTGGTGAAACAGCTGTTGAGGGTCTTTACGACTTCTGAGGGGCAATGATCAGGTAATGAGTGAGGTAGTGCTTCCGCGTGGTTCGATGTATTTTTTGGCTTCGGGGCCGAGGCAGAGCTCGTCCCTCGCTGGTTAAAGAGGTCGAGTGTGATGTTATTGTCTTCGGATGTTGGCTGTTGGTCTCTGGTGACTTCTAGCCATTCAATTTGCTCAAAGGCCTGGTGCACCGCGGTGCCAAAGATACTGGCTTGCTCATCCAGGTCGAAGCATTTGGCGGCGGCGAGTGAATGTGCCTTGTCAGCAGATGGGCGTGCCAGTTGTAGCCGCGCATGAGCGGGATCGAAGGTGGGCGCCGATGGTGCTTGGCTATTGGTTATTGCTTGCTCGGTTGCCTCAAACGACTCGTGCCAGTTTTGATCGCCAGCGCTCCAGAGCACGGGGTAGTCGGCCTTTGGGAAGAGCTGGGTTGCTGTCGCCTCCGTACCTAGGCGTTCCTTGAGGTAGTTCACGGTCGTGCTTTGGTGTGCGCCTTTGAGGTCACTGACCATATAAAGCCCGCGTTTGGCGCGGGTCATACCGACGTAAAGTGTGCAGAGATTGCCAAAGCCGCGTTGGCTAATACTTTGCTCTAAAAGTTGCTTGAGCATCGGATCGGCCTGCATCAAGTCTTTCTTAATTGGCTCCATGATCCAATCGGCTTTGCCTTGCGGATCAAGTAGGGGATTGATGCGTGTTTCGCTGCGAGCAGTTTTGTCTTCATTGACGAGGATAACCACGTCGTATTCGAGACCTTTGGATTTGTGGATCGTTTCGATGATCACGGCATCGCCGGCGTGGCATTCGCCGCTGCTACACTTCCTGAGAAAGTGAATCAGTCCATCGATATCGCGGCGCTCTTCGCTGTCAAATGCGCGTGCTTTGTCAATCAGGCGATTGAGACGCTCGCGGTGACGTGTGTCGCCTGCGGGCAGGTGAGCGGTGATGTGCTCGGCCGCCCAACGTACGGCACTTTCATTACTATCGGAGAGTAGACGTGTGCGTAGCTCTTCAGCTGAGCTTGCGAGTGATGGGCCATTGGTGGAGACGTCGATTAAAGTGAGGTAGCCGCGTGCGTGAGCGTCGCCGGGATGCGCGGCTAGATTGAGTAATGCGAGTAGCGCTGCACCAGCGGCGTTGTCAACTGCGGGTTTGATGGCTGAGCCGGTATGGATCGGCAGTGAGCAGTTCTCACGCAGATAGTTCGCTACTTCGTTGGCATCGGAGTTTTTACGCACCAATACGCCGACGCTCATCCCGCGCTCGATCGGCTTGAGGTCCTGAAGGAGTTTGAGGATGAGTTCGTTGCGCGTGGGGCTGTCGCTCTTCTGTGCTTCGATCCAGCAACTGAACCCGCTCAGATCTTTAGTCGCAGGGGATGCTTCGTGCGGTTGCCATGCGCGTGCCCAGCGGATAGCGGCATCAGTCGAGAAGGTTTCGGCTATCAGGGCGTGGTCTTCAAAAACCTCATTGACTGCGTCGAGGATGGGTGGAGCCGAGCGCCAAGACATCGAGAGCGGTTGTTTAACGATACGATTTGCGCCGCCGGCGTTGTAGTGCGCTTGAATATCGTGAAACAGGCGGTCGTCGCTGTTGCGCCAGAGGTAGAGGCATTGCTTGGTGTCGCCGACGTAGAAAAAAGATCGCTCACCAGAGTCGTCTTGTACGATCTCGTCGATCAGGTTGGCCACGACTTCCCACTGTGGACGGCTAGTATCTTGGAATTCATCGAACAGCCAGTGGTCATATTGGCCGTCAAGACGGAAGTCCATGAGTTGCCGCATCATCGGATCGACTTTACCCATCGGCGAGCCCTCGGAGTCGGGCGCTAGGAGGTGCGTGAGGTCAGCGAACGCAAGGCGGCCTGGGCGGCGCACTATACGGTCGTAGTTATCGTGATAGGCTTGTAAAATGCGGCGCACGCCTTGGGTATTTTCCAGCGCGCGTTTCAGATGGTGCCAGATAATGGCGCGTAAGCAGTCGGCGAGCGCCTTGCAGAGTGGGGTGCTGAGTGCGAGCTCTTTGCGGACTTTGATGGTCGCTTGGCCTGCGAGGATGCCGGGCGCGACTGCTATTGCATTGTTGAGTAAGGTATTGAGCTTTTCGTGGCCGCCGTAGTTGCGGATCGCGTTGGCCGCGGAGTTGAAATCGTTGATCTGTGCTTTGCCAAGATCGTCGGGGAGAGCGGCGAGTAGATTGTTGGCCAGCTGCTCCCAGTCCGATGCGGCACTGGTCTGCCACGGGCAACCTTGCGGCCAGATCGCGGAGGCTCGTCCCCAGCGATCGGCATCGGGGGTGTCGAGGTAGAGTGCGTACAACTGTTCGATAAACTCGGAGACGACTTTCTCAATGCTGCGTGCCTCTTGTCCGTAGGTGGCTTGCTTGAAGGCGTGCCAAAATTCGGTGAGCTCGTTGGTCAGTTCACCGGGGCGGTGCACGATACTGTCGCGCACTTCGTTGCGCATACGTGGCTCACTGCTTTCGTCGAGTAGCTTGAGACTGCCAGAGAGGCCGAGCTCGAGTGCGAAGCTAGAAACGACGCGGAAGAAAAAGCTGTCGAGCGTCTGCAGGTTGAGCTGGTGCATGCTGTGGATCAGCAAGTGTAGCAGGTTGTGGTAGCGCGCGCAGTCGGCAGTGATTGCCAGTTCTTTCGAGAGCGAGGCGGCCTTGGCAGGGTCTTCGGCCGCATCACAAAGCTTCTCGATGATCTTATGAAAGAATTCACCTGCGGCGGTGCGAGTGAACGTCAGGGCGATGATGCGCTCTGGCTGTTCAAAGGTATGTAGCAGATAGATGAACCGGTTGGTGAGCGTGTAGGTCTTACCTGAACCAGCGGCGGCGGAGATCGCAATATTTTGAAGTGAGTTCAATGGCTCAAATACTAGGAGGTCGATTATGCTTGTCCATCTACAATGCCGATTTCACTGCTGAGAATCGCGTCGATTGGTGATTTCATTTACAGCAGCCACTTCTGGCGTGCCCACGCAGATTATCAGAATGTCGCTTGCCGCGGCAACACTAAGGAATTGGCACAAAAAAACGCCACTCCGTGAAGAGTGGCGTTGGTTGGAAAAAAGTAAGTCGACTTACTTGAAGGCAGCTTCAGCTTCCGCAACTGTCTTCGAGACCCGAGAAACGATCTGGTAAGGGTCGCCTTGTGAGTTTGGACGACGGTCTTCGAGGTAGCCCTTGTATGCGTCGTCAACGACGAAGCCATGTGGGACGCGGATTGACGCACCACGGTCAGCAACACCCCAAGAAAACTTGTCGATGGATTGAGTCTCGTGGAGACCTGTAAGGCGCATGTGATTGTCTGGGCCGTAAGCAGCAATGTGCTCGTCCTTGTATTCTTCGAACTTGTCCATGAGCTTGAGGAAGTAATCCTTACCGCCGGTGTCGCGCATATAGTCTGTTGAGAAGTTACAGTGCATACCAGAACCATTCCAGTCGCCTTGGTAAGGCTTGCAGTGGTATTCGACATCAACGCCATACTTTTCGCAGAGGCGCTGAAGGATGTAGCGAGCAACCCAGATTTGGTCACAGGCTTTATGTGCGCCTTTGCCGAATACTTGGAATTCCCACTGGCCCTTTGCGACTTCGGCATTGATACCTTCGTGGTTGATACCTGCGTCTAGGCAAATGTCGAGGTGCTCTTCAACGATCGCACGAGCGATTTCGCCAACTGAAGAGTAGCCCGCGCCACAGTAGTAGTCACCTTGTGGTGCTGGGAAGCCTTCTTGCGGCCAGCCGAGTGCACGGCCGTCTTGAAGGAGGAAGTATTCTTGCTCCAGACCAACCCAAAGACCTGGATCGTCGGCGATCGTCGCACGTGCATTGGATGGATGCGGTGTGCCATCTGGATTCATGACTTCACACATTACTAGGAAAGCGTTCTTGCGAGTGCTATCTGGGTAGCATGCAACTGGCTTTAGGATACAGTCAGAGCTGCTGCCTTCGGCTTGTTGAGTGGAGCTGCCGTCGAAGCCCCAAAGAGGGCAGTCGTCGAGCGACCATGTGCTGACATCGCCGTCTTTGACGCATGTCTTGCCACGAATGTTTGCAACGGGTGTATAACCGTCGAGCCAGAGGTATTCTAGTTTGATTTTAGCCATAATAATTTTTGAATCAGTTATCTTTGAATTGTCTAATTAAGCAGTTTTTAAAATGAGTGAACAATTTGAGCTCACTTTAAGAGACACACAGATTTAGCAAAATGCGTGCCAGACAAGGCTTCGCAAGTTTTTTTGGCCACGATTTAATAAATCTGAGCAGAATCCCGACGAGTTCTTGCCAAATCGAAGACGGAAGGCTCAAATTGTACAATTATATGCATGAGGCTAAAAATACTGCGCGGGCAGTCGTCCACATTGGTTATGATGGCCGTGTGCATAAGACCTTTAAGGGGCCGCAGGCTCGTGAGCGCTATGAGAACGAAGTACGCGTGTTGGACTTTCTGCAAAAGCATGGTTGCGCCTTTGTGCCTCAAATAATAGCGAAAGAAGATGATGGGCTGTATTTGGTGACGAGTAATTGCGGTAAGCTCGTCGATCATGTGAGTGACGAAAAGAAGAAGCGGATTTTTACGGAGCTGGAGCAATACGGCGTACGTCATGATGATGCGGAGGTGCGTAATATCACTTATAATACCCAACTTGGCCGGTTTTGTGTGATTGATTTCGAGTTTGCGACCATTCTTGAGCCGGGCTACCCGCCTTCGCCGAAGATGCATTCGAATCCAAATCGTGATGAGTGGAAAGCATAGTATGGCAGAAAAGATAGCAGATTCAGCAGAGACAGTGCGGTGGTTTGGTCAGACGGATGTTGGGCGTTTTCGCAAGGACAACCAAGATTCATTTCTCTTGTTGGCGGTGGATGGCGAAGGCGTGAAGCGCCTCGGTAAATTCGGCGAAGCGGATCTCAAGACGCACGATTTCATTTTTGCGGTTAGCGATGGTATGGGCGGCGCCAAGGCGGGTGATTTTGCCAGTCGAATCGCGATTGATAAGATCACCCGATTGTTGCCGCAGAGTTTCCGTTCCGCGGCTGCGGGTATTGAAATCGGCTTTCAAGATCTTTTAGGTGAGTTGTTTGACCAGATACATACCGAACTCACGCACTTGGGGTTCAGTTACGAAGAGCTACAAGGTATGGGTGCTACTTTGAGTCTTTGTTGGGTGCGCCCAGGATGGCTTTATTTCGCGCATGTCGGTGATAGTCGCATTTATCAGCTACCTAAAGCTGGCGGGATTAATCAAGTGAGCCATGATCACACGCATGTCGGATGGTTGCAGCGAGATGGGCAATTGACCGAAACAGCGGTGCGTAGCCATCCTGGGCGCAATGCCCTGCAACAAGTTCTTGGTGGGAAAAACCAGAATCTCAGTCCCCAGTTTGGCGCGATCGGCTATGAGTCTGGGGATCGTTTTTTAATTTGCTCCGATGGCTTAGTCGAAGGCTTGTTTAATCGTGGAATGGAGCGGATCATTCGAAATCCTGCGCCACATCTTAAAGGCTCACCAGCCGAGATGTTAGTCACCGAAGCGGTGCAGACAGACGGTAAGGATAATACTACTGCGGTGGTATTTCAGATGGTCTAGGCCAAGGCTCGGCCCCTGCAGGCTCCAAAAGCCTAAGCGACTTCAACCCCTGTGGCAGCGCCCTTTCGGTCTTTGGCGATTAGCATATAGATGGAAGGTAGGAAGAGCAGCGTAAATAGGGTGCCGATTGCCATGCCGCCGACGAGCACGAGGCCGATCGAGTTACGTGCTTCAGCACCTGCACCTGTGACCAGTGTGAGCGGGAAGTGACCCGCAACGGTGGCTACGGTGGTCATTAAGATCGGGCGTAACCGCACTTCGCTGGCTTCTTGGATCGCATCGAGCTTTGCTTTGCCTTCGCGCTGTAGTTGATTGGCAAATTCGACGATTAAAATACCGTTCTTAGCGACTAGTCCGACGAGTGTGACTAAGCCAACTTGTGAGTAAATATTTAGCGTAGTCGTCCAGCCATCAGTCCAGAAGGGCACGTTCGGGCTGAGCATTTTTAAGAAGGTAAAGATTAATGCGCCAAACATTGCCAGCGGCACCGAACCGAGCAGAATGATGAAGGGGTCGCGAAAACTGTTGAATTGCGCGGCGAGCACCATGAAGATTAGCACCAGCGCGAGGCAGAACGCGGGCAGGAATTTATTGCCCTCGGTGCGCAGTTGGCGTGACTCGCCATCGTAGTCGACGCGATAGCCATCGGGCAAGATTTCGGCTGCGGTATCTTCGAGAAACTGGAGACCCTGGTCGAGTGGCCCCATATAGACGCCGCTCATTTTGACGGCGTTAAATTGCTGGAAGCGATTGAGTGAGCGTGGTTGCACACTATCTTCGAGCGTAGCGACGGTGCTGAGTTGGATCAGCTTATTTTCAGGGCCTTTAATATAAATGTCTTGCAGCTGTTCGGCATTTAGGCGTCCGCCCCGTTTGATTTGAGGGATCACTTTATAGCTGCGCCCGTCGATATTGAATCGATTCACATAACCGCCGCCAATAAGTGCGCCCAGATCAGCACCGATGGTGCGTTGATCGAGCCCGAGCGAGCTGACCATATCATGATCTATCAAGAATTGAGTCTGTGGTTGATCGATTTTGGTATCGATAATTGGCGGAAAGGCGAAGCGTCCGCTGGCAATTGCTTTGTCGTGAATTTGTCGCACAAATGTTAGGATCTCTTTGGGCTCTGCAGTGGAGGCAATAATAAAGTCGACGGGGAAGTCGCTGCCGCCGGGAAGTGCGGCAGGTGTGACGGGAAATATTCGTACTCCAGGGATCGCGCCGAGCCCCCTTTGAGCTTCTGGTATGATGTCGAAAACCGTGCGTTGGCGCTCGCTCCATGGACTCAGAATCATACCGCTGAAACCACCATTCGGGTACGTTAACTGAAAGCTGTAGGCGGTTTCTGAAAAGCTAAAAAATACGTCATTGGCTTTTTCGGTAAAACGGGAGGTTTCTTCGATCGCATAATTGGCTGGCGCATCGACGATTCCAAAAATGACACCTTGGTCTTCGGTCGGCGCCAGTTCCTTGGGTGAGAGCACGAACATCGGGAGGCACATGAAAGTGAGCACGCCCCAACAGCAGTAAATAATCCAGCGAGTTTGCAGGCTGGTTCGTAAGATGCCGCCATAGGTATTTCTCAAGCGGTCGAAGCCATTATTAATGATCAGTGCAAGCCCGGTATGTTCACCGCTCTTGAGGAGCTTGGACGAAATCATCGGGCTGAGGGTCAGGGCCACGATGGTTGATATAATCACAGCACCGCACAGAGTGAGCGCAAACTCGCGAAACAGCGATCCGGTGAGACCGCCTTGGAACGCGATGGGTAGGTAAACAGCAACCAGTACGAGTGTCGTGGCAATAACTGGTCCGATCAGTTCGCGCACGCCAAGGAGTGCCGCGTCGATTGGTTTCATGCCCGCTTCAAGGTGGCGTTCGATGTTTTCAACCACAATAATGGCATCATCCACAACAATACCGACCGAGAGCACGACTGCCAGCAATGTGAGCAAATTGATAGAGAAGCCTAACAATTGCATCAGAAAGATCGCGCCGATCAGGGAGATTGGTATGGTAATGATCGGCACTAGCACGGTCCGAATTCGGCCCATAAAGCAGAAGATGACCACCATCACGATGATCAAGGTTTCGGCGAGTGTTTTGACGACTTCAAAGATCGACTCTTCAATGTAGATGGTCGAGTCGTAGCCGATATTGGCTTGGATGCCCTCGGGGAGCTCGCTTTTAATTACCTCGAGTTCGGCGCGCACGGCGTTGATCACGTCGACGGTGTTGTCGTTGGGTAGCACGTGCATGCCGATGAAGACGGCCTGCTTGCCGGAGAAGCGTACTTCAGAGCTATAGTCAACGCTGCCGAGTTCGACTTCGGCGATGTCTTTGATCCGCACGATGGTGTCGCCCTGGTTTAGGATTGCGAGTTGCTCAAATTCTTCGACGGAATTGAGGTCAGTATTGGTGGTCAGATTGACGTTAACGAGGTTGCCCTTGGTTTGACCGACTGCGGATAGATAGTTGTTGGAGGCAAGGGCTTCGCGAACCTGTGCGGGGTAGATGCCGAGCGCAGCCATGCGGGCTGAGTCGAGCCAGATACGCATCGCGAAGGTTCGCCCGCCAAGGATCTCGGCTTCTTGCACGCCTTTGATCGATGTGAGGCGAGGCTGGATGACGCGCACTAAATAGTCGGTGATTTCGTTGGCTTTGAGTATATCGGATGCGAAGGAAAGGTAGGCCGAGGCCCGTTCGCTCTCGGCCGATTCGACGGTGATAATTGGCACTTCCGCTTCGGGGGGTAGATCACCGCGGACCTGGTCGACTTTTGAACTGATTTCGGCGAGGGCTTTGGTCGAATCAAAGTTGAGTTCTAGGCGCACCGTGATGGTGGACATGCCGAGCAAACTTTGTGAGGCGATGTAGTTGATGCCGTCTGCTGAGGCGATGGCTCGCTCCAGCGGGGTGGTGATGAAACCACGTACGAGGTCGGCATCGGCGCCAGTATAAACCGTCGTGATCGTGACCTTGGCGTTTTCGTTGCGCGGGTATTGTCTCACCGTGAGCGAGGAAATTGCCTGCAGGCCGGCAATCACGATCACCATGCTGACCACGATTGCTAGCACGGGGCGCTTAATGAATATATCGGTAAAGGCTGTCTTCATAGCTCACTCAAAATTAGTGGTCGTTGTAGTACGAAGCCGATTAAGAATTCTTCGGATTCGGTGCTAGTTCCGGGGTGGGAGCCAACTCGTTATTAATCTTGATCGACATACCGTTGTTGAGTTTGAAAGCACCGGCCGAGACGACCTCGTCGCCTTCTTGAAGCCCGTCTAGTATGCTGACAAAATCACCACTGCGCTTGCCGATACGAATAAATGATTGCTTAACGATAGTTGTCTCTAGGCCAGACACTTCGTCAGTGGCGGTGGCCACTTTGAAAATTGAATTTCCATATGGCGCATAGACGATCGAAGTAGCCGGTACGACCAGCAGGTCATTTTTATTCGGTAAGATGACGGTGACTTTGACAAATAAGCCAGGGCGAAGACGTTCATCTTGGTTTTTTAGCGTTCCTTGGAGTTTGACAGTGCGAGTCACTGGGTCGATCTGCGGACTAATTGCGGTCACACTTCCTTCGAATGTTTGCCCGGGATAGACGTCGCTCTGAAGTGTAACTTTCATACCAGTAGCAACTCGAGCAATAGCCTTCTGGGGAAGAGTGAAGTTGACGAACACCTGATCATAGGATTGCAGAGCAACGACAGGAGCGCCCGGTGCCAGATACTGACCGAGATTGACCTGACGTATGCCCACTTGACCGCAGAAAGGAGCGCGGATGGTCTTACGCTCAATGATCGCTTCTAGGTTTTTCATTTGTGCGGTGGCTGTATCAAAGTCGGCTTGTGCGCGATCTAACTGTGATTGCGCGATCGAGTCTGTACCGCGCAAGCGTTTGGCACGAACCAACTCAACTTCGGCGAGATGCGTGCTCGCCTTGTAGGAGATCAGTAGTGCCGATTCGACTGTAACATCCAGTTGAACCAAAACCGCGCCCGCCTCGACATCTTGACCGTTTTTAAAATTAATCGCACTCACCACGCCAGCGACTTCTGCATCGAGCCGCACGCCCTTGTCTGGCTCGATTGAGCCGATCGATTGGACACTATCGACCCAAGATTGGCGTTCCGCGATGAAGGTCGAAACGCTTTCGGGTATCGGGCCCATCTGTTTGCCAGCAGCTATCATCGCTTCGAATGAGAGCTTCTTAGTGCCGACGAGAAACAGAAGGACGAGAACGAGTGCCCCAAATATGCAAATTCCAAAGAGTTTTTTCTTAATCATAATACGCAGTTATTCAGTGAGATGACGCTTTTTTTAGCAAATATCGTCGTATTAGGAAGTCAATTTAGCTAAAGACAAACCCTAGTTTGAATTTTGCTTAAAACAGGTACTTTTTAGGGGAAATGCAGTTGAAGTGAGAAAATAAAAAAAACCGGTTGACGAGTGCCGAACGCGAACACTTAATGCCGCCTTTCTAAGTACGGCCGGATAGCTCAGTCGGTAGAGCAGAGGACTGAAAATCCTTGTGTCCCCAGTTCGATTCTGGGTCCGGCCACCACTTAACAAAGCCCTAAGCAGCCACAGCTTGGGGCTTTTTTGTGGATGGCCGTTACGATTGTTCCGCAATCCTGCGCAGCTGCGCCCGCGAGTCGTTGATATTTTGCGCTTCACCCAACACCTATGAGCTGCGTACTTAATCTCATGGGTGATATGAGACCACTGAGATTTTAATGATTAAATTCAGCTGGCTGAGTAACTTCGATTATATGACGGAGAGTAGTGGCGGTCGCAGGTAAACGCAAGTGGCGCTGCCGTCAGTGGTTCCTTGCCGTGAAATATAAATCATGACTCACTGAGGTGAGTCTTACCTATGGATATTTGTTAATGTGCTGGTTTACTCCGCGATAGAGTGGATCCGAGTCGGAACGATTGTCATGGTGTTGTGCTCTTTGGCTTGTTGTATTGAAAGTTCAAATACAATTTGAAAATCGTTGAGCGCTGCAGGGTCGACTAGGGTTTGCTCGATTGTCCAGGTTTGGCGGTCGTCGGATTCGGTGATCGTGGTGTTGCCTTTGTTGCGGGCTTCGGGGTCGAGGCGGATCCAGTCGTGGGTCTCGTAGTAGGCGTCCATGGTGTTGCCGAGCTCGGTGTATTTCCATTTGGCTTCGGGGTACATTTGGTTAAGCGGGAAGGTCTCGTCGATTTCTTTGTATTCCTTGTTGGCGAGCATGCGTAGGAAGCGGAATATTTCGTTGCGGACTTGGCGGGTGAAGGCTTCGCGGTCGCGAGTGATGTCGGTTGGCCCTTTCGGGGCGGGCATCGTTTCGTCGGTGTTGGGCTTATGGTTGGGGTCTTTGAGGGTTTCCCATTCATCGAGCAGGCTGGAGTCGGTGATGCGTAGCAGTGTCTCGATGTAGGTGATCATCTCATCGACGGCCTCTGTTTTGAAAGCCGGGGGGATGGTGTTGGAGAGCACGCGATAAACGTTGGTCAAGTGGCGCAGTAGGAGCCCTTCGGCGCGCATCAGCCCATAATTTTTAATGTAGTCGGCGAAGCTACTGTAGCGCTCGAACATCTCGCGGGCGATGGACTTGGGCTTGATGTTTTCGGAGCCTATCCAGGGGTGCTCGGCGGCGAATGTGTTAAAGGTCTCGTAGATGAAGTCGCCCTCGGGCTTATGGTATTCGATCTTTTCGAGCTCTTCCATGCGTTGGTCGTATTCGACGCCGGCGGCTTTCATCTCGACAAATTTGTCGTTCTTTAATTTGTCGACTTGCTTGCGTAGAATGATGTCGGGGTTTTCGAGGATCGATTCGGTGAGGCTAAGTAGTTTGAGCTCGTAGCCCTCGGCGGTGGTGTCGAGCAGGCTAAGTGTGTCGATGCAGTAGAGCGCGAGGGTTTGGTTGAGCGAGAAGTCGTCTTGTAGCTCAACGTTAAGGGTGATTTTTTGCTCGGAGCCTTTGGGTTGAATCTCGATAATACTGCGGTCAACGAGTGCCCGAAACAGCTGGAAGGATTGCTTGCGCATGGCCTTCTTGGAGCCGTCGTTGTTGTGGCAGTCGTTGATCAAGGCACGCATCGCTGTACAGCCTTCGCCTTTGCGACCAAGGACGTTGAGCAACATGCCGTGTGATACTTTAAAGCTGGATTTGAGTGGTTCGGCAGGGGCGGTTTGCAAGCGGGTAAAAGTTTGCTCGTCCCAATGCACGTAGCCGCGCTCGGGGGGCTTGCGCTTGACGAGTTTTTTTTTCTTTTTCGGATCGCCGGCGGCTTTGGCTTCGAGGCGCTTGTTATCGATGACGTGCTCGGGCGCCATGCACACGACGTAGCCGTGGTCGTCGAACCCTTTGCGGCCTGCGCGTCCGCTGATTTGGTGGAAGTCGCGGGCGGTGAGGATGCCTGTTTTGACGCCACCGTATTTGCAGAGTTGAGTAAAGAGTACGGTACGAATTGGCACGTTGACGCCAACGCCGAGGGTGTCGGTGCCGCAAATGACTTTGAGCAGGCCTTGTTGGGCGAGCTTTTCGATCAACAAGCGGTATTTAGGAAGAAGGCCGGCGTGGTGTAGGCCGATGCCGCTTCGCAGCAGCTTTTTAATCTCTTTGCCAAAGGGGCTGGTGAAGGCGACGTCTTGCAGCTCTTTGCTGATCTGTGCCTTTTCGTCTTTGCTGCAGACGTTGAGACTGAGGATGCTTTGCGCGGTCTCGGATGCGGAGCGTTGAGTGAAGTGTACAATGTAGACGGGAAACTTGTTGGCTGCTTGGAGTTTTTCTAATGTATCGGTGAGTGTGTCTTCGGCATAAGTGAATTCGAGCGGTACGGGGCGCTCGGTGCTGGAGACGGTGACGCACTCATTGCCAGTCACGCGTTCGAGCTCGCGCTCAAAGAAGCGGGTTTCGCCGAGGGTGGCGGAGATGAGCAGAAAGCGCGACTGTGGGAGGGTGAGGAGAGGGGCTTGCCAGGCGCCGCCGCGTTCGAGGTCGGAATAGTAGTGAAATTCGTCCATGATGACGTCGTGGACTTTTGCCTGGTCACCGTCGCGCAGGGCGATGTTGGCAAGGATCTCGGCGGTGCAGCAAAGGATGGGAGCGCCGCGGTTGACGCTGGCGTCGCCCGTCATCATGCCGACATTTTCGGGGCCGAAGTCGCGGCAGAGCGAGAGGAACTTTTCATTGACGAGCGCCTTGATCGGACAGGTGTAGACGGATTGGCGACCTTGAGAGGCGGAGAGGAAATGGAGCGCCGCGGCGACGAGTGATTTGCCTGAACCGGTGGGGGTGTTGAGGATGACGTTTTTGCCGGAGAAGACTTCGAGGATGGCTTCTTCTTGCGCGGGGTAGAGTTCGATGCCCTTGGCCAATGCATACTCAAGAAAGTGCTCCATGAGGGCATCGGGGTCGGTAACGCTGGTAAGCGGCTTGAGCGGGAAATCCATTTGTAAAAGAGGCTTGAGGCTTGGGAGAGGAGGGCTGAGCGCTAAGATTTTAGGGCTGAGACTTGGGTATAGGGAAGCATTTAGCTTGGACAGTCGAGTGCAAGTGTCAGTTGTAGTGAAGCTGAAATTAGGACTTAGCTTTGGGTATGGGCAGGGTCTTTTGGATATAGTAAACAATGCTGCTGTCACTTTACCAGATTGGTGGTTTCAATCTGGGCTCGGTTGCTTAGCGTGCGCTGTATGACTGATAGAAAGACTTCGTGCGCCTGCGGAAGTGGTGCGAACTATGCCGATTGCTGTGAGCTCTTTCACGCTGGTGCGGAGAAGGCTTCGACCGCCGAGGCATTGATGCGTTCACGCTACTGCGCATATGTGCGTGGGCAGATCGATTACTTAGTGGACACGACATTGGCTACAGTGCGTACCACGGACTTGTGGGTGAATTATAAATCTACTGCCGACTCGATTCAGTGGATTGGTTTAAAAGTGATGAGCGCCTCGCAGGGCGGTGCGGAGGACAAGACCGGTAAGGTCGAATTTAAGGCGATTTATATACAGGATGGTAAGCAGGCGATCCACCACGAGTGTTCGCGCTTTCGTCGTAGCGGTGGCAACTGGTATTATGTGGACGGCGTGATGGAAGCGACGTGAGAGCTGAGACTTGACGACTGAGGGAGAACCGCGAAAGGCCTCGTTTTCTGTCCAGGAAAGCGGATCTGGTGCTATTTTAATGCTTGTTGAGTAAAAGATTTGCCTAGTCCTAGTCGTCGGGATTTCGTAGTTTTTTTAATCGTCTTAAGTTCATGAAATTGCCTCTAAAAATCATCTTAGTTGCTGTGTTGAGCGGCTGCCTGTCCATTGCTCAAGCGCATGAAAGTCGTCAGCCTACTGGTCTGATTGCTCCCAATAGTGAGTGGAAGTATGATGACGATGGCGAGGCTGACGCGGGGTGGGAAATGTCTGGTTTTAATGATGGGCGCTGGGGAATAGTCACATCGCCGTTGGGCTATGGAGAGCACTATCTAACTAAGCCCCACCTTAAGGAGGGAAGGATTGATTATTATTTGCGGCATCAATTCACGGTGAAAGATCGCACTGCGATTCCTAGTTTGATTCTGCGTGCTCGTTACGACGATGCCTTTGTCGTGTATTTGAATGGAACCGAGTTGACGCGCACGCACCCATTGGATGGTAGCTCGGTATGGGATCACGAGGCCAAGGAGTTCGAGACCTTTGAGCTGTCGGCGACTGCGCTGCGAAATGGTGTGAATACATTGGCTGTCAGGCTGGTGAATCGGAACCGAAATAGCTCGGACATCGTTTGGGATGCGAATTTGCTGGCGGGCGATACCCGTGTGGCGTCTCCAAAGGCATCTGATCTGAAGCCTAGGGCTAAGGCAGCTGCGACGCATAGTATTGTGCGCGGGCCTTATTTGCAAAATACCACTCAGGAGGCGATCACTGTGCGTTGGCGCACCAATCATCCCACGCGTGGGCGAGTCGATTACTGGAAGCCGAGCAGTGAGGAACGTTTTTTCATACAAGAACCTGTGCCGACGACCGAGCACAGTGTACGTTTAAGTGGGTTACAGGTGAAAGGCACTTACCACTATAAGATTGCTGGCACGGATGCGACTTATGAATTCCGGACCTTACCTCCCGCGCATGAAGCTACATCAACTCGTATTTGGATTATCGGTGACTCGGGTACTGGGAATGATAATGCCCGGGCGGTCTATAAGGCGTATCGCGATTTCACCGCAGATCGGCAGACGGATGTTTGGTTGATGCTTGGAGATAACGCGTATGGTCATGGCACGGATCAGCAATTTCAAAATGCAGTGTTTAATATTTATAATCCATTACTGCATACGACCTGTCTGTGGCCAGCGGTGGGTAACCATGAGACGTACTGGGCGCATAAGGATGATAATCCTTTGACGAAGAATCAGGCAGACCCTTATCTCGCGATTTTTGACATGCCTAGTCAGGGCGAGGCCGGCGGTGTGCCTTCGGGTAACGAGCTCTACTACAGCTTTGATTATGGGCGGACGCACTTCATTTGCTTAGATTCGCAGGTGAGTGACCGTAGCCAAGGGGGCCCGATGTATAGTTGGCTCCAGGCGGATCTGGCGCAGATTAGTGATAAGGATTACGACTGGGTGATCGCATACTGGCATCACCCGCCCTATACGCATGGCACGCATAATTCAGACAAAGAAAAGCAGCATTTTGATATGCGCGAGAACTTCCTGCCAATACTTGAAGCGCACGGTGTCGATTTGACCTTCGGTGGTCACAGTCACACTTACGAGCGGTCCATTCTGATGCATGGCCACTATGGCACCAGTGATACCTATGATCCTGCGGTTCACGCTTTAGATATAGGCAATGGTCGTCCTGAGGGGGATGGAAGCTATCGTCAAGGAGCGCATCAGAAACGTGGCACGATCCACACGGTTGCTGGTAGTTCGGGCAAGATTGGTCCATTTCGAGCGGATCACCTACCTTTTATGGTCGAGAATCTCTCGGTGCTCGCCTCTGTAGTGGTTGATATAGAGGGCCGCTCTCTGCATGTCACAACGCTGGGTAGTCAGGGAGAAATACTGGACTCGTATACTTTGTTGAAGGACTGAGCTTGCATGGTGTGGAGTCTCTATATTTTACGTTGCGGTGACGGCACGCTCTACACGGGTGTGGCGACTGATGTGGTGCGGCGTGTAGCCGAGCATCAAGCGCAAGGGCCAAAGGCGGCGAAATATGTACGTGGCCGTGCGCCACTGAAATTAGTGCATACACGTGAGGTCGGAACACGCTCGGAGGCGTTGAAAGAGGAGTGGCGAATTAAGCGCCTTAGCCGTGCGCAGAAGGAGGCCTTGCTCTTAGTTTAGGGGCTATTCTGTCGCATTGTGGGGGTATTCGATTTCTCAGCATGGTTGTTCTGCCGTGGATTTTTTGTCATACTAACTTCACATAGCTCGCTTGATCAGGTCCCTTCAACTAGTGACGATGATTGCGTATTTCATTTCAGCTTTTCTCCGAACCCTTCGTGCCTGATTGGCAAATAAAATCCCTAAGGCGATGTGCCTTAAGGATTTTTTATAAATGGTACACCCGAAGGGACTTGAACCCCTAACCTCCTGATTCGTAGTCAGGCGCTCTATCCAATTGAGCTACGGGTGCTGAAGAGGAAGCGGGGATAAAGACAAAGTGGGTGGATGAGATCAAGCAGAACTTTGCAAAAAGTTAACTTTTTTTGAACTCGCTTTGGACTATCCTTGAACGCGCACGTAGTACACCATGACTGCGGCCAAGATGCCAAGTCCTAGAATGCTCCACCAGAGAGGTTTAGCTAAAGCAGGCTTGCGATTGATGAGGACGATGACGCCCCCTAATGCGAGCCAGATCAGCATCTTTACTATAAGCCAAGGTGCTGTAAAGCTGTGGCCGAGCTTAGAAATCATACCAAATCCAGCGATCAGAATAAATACCAGACCGAGGCCGCTGGTCATGGAGCCGAGTTTACGAACGGCTGTGTTGTCGCTGTTAGCGAGGCTGCGAGCAAGTAGGGCTCCGTAGCCCATGAAGAGCATGATGATTCCGGCAACGTGAAGGATTTGGTAAATATATACAGGCATAAGCAGGACTTTTGGGAAGTTCGTAAAAAAAGCAAGCCCGACTCTCAAATGAGAGTCGGGCTAGTGTCAATCTGCTAGGCCGTTGTGCTAGATTGCCTTGGGTATTTCGGCAGAAATATCGATGACGTGTGTGTTCTTGCGTTTGACCTTCTGCAGTCGAGAGCGTCGCCGGATCATTCGATCGAGCTTGTTGACCATCTCGTCGATTGACTTATAGAGATCGTCCGTCTCGGCATGGGCATTATGGTCGTTGCCTCGTACTTCGAGATGCCCTTTGGCGATAAATTCGTTCTGGTGTGTGCTTTGATGAGCGTCATATTCAAGTTCTACGCGCATGCGAACAATTTGATCTTCGTGTTCGAAGAGTTTTTCTACTTTTGCTTTTACCACATTTCGAATCGCATCGGTGAGATCCATATTTAATCCGGAGATGATGACATCATGTTGCTTCATATATTATTTATTCCTTTTCTATTGTGGGTTCATAGTTAACGGAGACGATTGTCCGCGCCACTTTGACGAGTCTGAGCAAAAAAAAGAGCCAACACTATTTTGATCGCTAAGATCAAGCGTGTTGGCATCTATTAATCTCATTATGCCAACACCTACTGAATATCTGAAACAAACGTCCGTAATCATTGTTACTGGCGGTTCGTCGGGTATTGGCTGCTCAATTATCAAAGCAATTAAAAACTTAGCCCCGACTGCTACGGTATGCAACCTTTCTCGGTCAAATCCGGGCGTTTTTTTTGATCAACACGGCATTCATATTGCAACAGACTTGAGCGAGTCAAAGGCAGTCGCTACTGCTGCGGAGCAATTAAATACAATTATAGCAGCTGCGGAGCCGGGCGAGGTCTTACTGATTAATAATAGTGGTTTTGGGGATTACGGTTGTCAGCAGGATTTGGATCGAGCGAAACAGTTGCAGATGATTGATCTGAATGTTCGAGCGGTGGTGGATCTGACTGCCCATTTACTGCCGCAGATGCTCGAGCGGGGTGGTTGCGTGGTTAATGTGGCCTCGACTGCGGGCTTTCAGCCAACCGCATATTTGGCGACCTATGGCGCGACCAAGGCCTTTGTATTAAATTGGACCCTAGCATTGGGCGAGGATTTGCGAGGCACGAAGGTGCGTACCTTAGCGGTGTGTCCCGGCCCGACGCGCTCAAATTTCTTTAAATCAGCAGGTTTTGAGACTCCGCCGATGCAGCAGGGAGCGAGCTTGACCCCCGATATGACGTCCGAGCAAGTGGCGAATTTGACGTTGCAGGCGCTGGCGAAGGAAAAGTCGCTGCTGGTGACTGGTTGGAGGAATCAGATAATCGCTTTTTTGGGTAGTAAATTTCCGATCATCGTTGTGACGCGAGTCGGCGCTGCCATATTGCGCAAGATGCGTTTAGAGGCCCATAAAGGAAATTCGAAATGAATCCATACGGCGAAGAAGCTCCCCTGGTGGATTTGACTGTTTTTCCAAAATGGATACTACAGGAAGATGAGGATCTACTAATTATTAACAAGCCGGGCTGGTTGGTCTGTCATCCTTCCAAGAATGGTCCATTGTCTAGTCTGGTGGGAGTGGTTCGTGAGCATACTGGTGCGCAAAAGCTGCACTTGGTCGCGCGCTTGGATCGCGAAACGAGTGGATTGATCGTCTTTGCCAAACGTCCATCGGTGGCTCGTAAATTTCAGATGGCGATTCAGAATCGCATCGTAAAGAAAGCGTATTTGGCGATTCTTGTCGGCCAGTTTGATCAGATGATCCATGTGGATGAGCCGATTGCGCGGCGTCGGGGCGGTCCAGTTATTGTTAAATCGGAAGTGAGTTATGATCGTACTTCGAAGAGCGCGGTGACCGACTTCATACCGCTCATTTCAAAAAATGGCTATACGCTGTGCCAGGTTGAGCCTGAGACAGGACGCAAACACCAGATTCGTGTTCATGCGGAATTTTTAAAGAAGTGCGTGGTCGGCGATAAAATTTACGGACCCGATGAGACCTTGTACATTGAGTTTATCGAGAATGGTTGGACGGACCGTTTGCAAGCGGCTTTGCCGATCAAGCGTCAAGCACTGCATTGCTATCGCTATGTGTTTAACTTTCCGGAGGGGCCGATCTCATTTACCGCACCGCTTCAGGAAGACATGCTTGAGTTCTGCGAACAGCATATGGGGCTGAGTGCTGACGAAGTGGCGGCGAGCGTTGAGTAAAGGAATGTGTCGATGACTCGGGCGAGTCGCTCTCGCTCCTTTTAGTGCTCTGAAGGGATATATAAAAAGCCCCCACTCGATTGGTGTCGGGTGAGGGCTTTGGAAAAAGCGTTGTGGTCGCTGTTACTCTTTCGGTTCGCGTCTAATTAGCGGTGCCATATCTGAAGGACGTGCGCCGATCAAGCCAAGTGGAGCGTTATAGCTGGGCTTGAGGATGAAGTCGTTGGCTTCACTTTCGGCATCTGCTTTGGTCTTCATGCTGCGAATGGTGTCATCGTTGAGTGTGCTTTTTGAGTACGCACGGCTGTCGATGGGAAGGACTTGGCCGTTAATTTCCAGCGCGACGAAGTAGTAGGGTGGCTCTTTAGGCAAGCGGTCGCGTTTGACGACAATACCTGGCATGTAAAAATAGACATTTTCTGTCTTACCCTGCTCGATCGAGATCACTTCGACTTCGGCTTTGTAAAAATCAAACGTTCTGGCTTTACGGTCACGCACATAAGCGAAATAGCCCATGACTTTGATGTTGTCGACGAAGCGTTCGTTTTTGGCGTCGGGAGCCAAGTTACGGTTGGCCTTGATCTTGACTTCCATTTCGACCCAGTCGTCGCTGAGGTTTTTAAACTTAATATTATCAACTTGAGCAGCAGAATCTTGGGCGAAAGTTAGATTTGCAATGCAGAGGGACAGTGCTAGTAGAATGAATCGTTTCATTTGAGTCTATGTATTTGGGGTTAGGTGGTTAGATTTCTGTTTAGACGATGTGATATATTGAAAGCTTGGACAACCTTTTTTCGTGAATGTCGATCAAATTAGATTTTGAACTAACCACTATTAAATAATTCTATTTTGTAGATGCTTTTTCTGGGAATGCCGGCCTGTTTTTGTCACTGCTGCGTCAAGCGATCTGCCGATTACATTGCGATCGCTCCAGTTAGCCAGAACAATGCGACCTGCAGGCAACCGATTACGAAGCCCAGCACTGCGCCTAAACCTTCAATTGTGCGGAACTCACGCTTGGCGACTGCATTGACAATGCCCTCTAGGCGTTCGAGGTCGAATGCTGCGATGTTGTCTTCGATCATTTGTTTGAGATCGACCGATGCTTCGAATTGAGTCGCCACTTTTTCGATTAATGGGCCAGCCTCATTCTTGATCTCAGCACCTGCGATGACTTCGAACTTCGCTAGTATACCGTCGTTTATAAAACTCCCTAGTAGCGGGATCGCACGCAATTGTGGACCGATGCGTTCCCAGACCAGAGTGTGCGCGGTTTTTTCCAAATAAGGCTCAAGATTAATCTTTTTAATCTCATTCAGGATCATGTGCTGCTGCAGAATCTCGCGCTCAATTATTTCAGCGGATTCGCAGGCTAGCTGTGGCTGACGGCGAGGGATTAATCCTTGCCATTTCCAGCAGAAGATACGCATGGGGACACGTGGGTGGAACAGCATCTTGATTGCGACCCAATTTGTAAACCATCCAATCGCGGCCGTGATGAATGGTGTGAGAATAAGTAATAAGTAAGGAGACATAATCGCGTACTGGTTTGGAAAGGTGCTGCAGCGTCTATGCTAAGTTTTAGGTATTGCTGTCAATCAATGAAAAACTCCAGTGCCAAGGAGCGGGAGTTTGAAAGTGTGGATCTGTTGAATCTCTTATTTCCAGCTGTAGATCAGCTTGGTGTAATAGCTGGTGTCGAGTTTTTCTTCCGCTGAGGTTTGGCTTTCGTATTCATTCTTAATGCCCATACGAATCCAGAAATTTTCGCCATTTCCGACGGGGATCTTCAGGCTGCTGTCGTGAATCGCACGATAGTTGGCGATGTCATCCAACGCGGGTGAATAGTAGAGCTTGTTTTCGAGCCGGCAAAGGTTCTTGTATTGATAGCTATGCTCTAAACTTGCTTCGAATGTGGCGGAGGAGTCGTCCTCGCGGTTTTCGGTTTCGAAGTCGGTGAAGCGGTAGCCCAAACCGCTGCGGACGATGAGTGTTTGCGTGTCGTTATTGACAACGCGGCAGGAAGCACCGCCGCCGGTGGTAGAGCGTATGAAGATGTCGCTGATTTTGTCGGTTTCCAAGGCGTTGTGCACATACCAACCGATGTTCTTTGGATTGAAGCGCTCGTAGCCGATGCGACCGAGTGCGCGGTCGTCAGTTTTGTTGTCGTTTTCGTCCCCTTGTTCGAATTCAAAGCCGAAGTGTAGCTCGTCGTCTGGGCCTTTGAGGCGCAGGTCGAGGTCTGTGCCGAAGTGGAACTTATCGGTGTTGCCTTTTTTGCCGCTCAAGTTGAGCGCGAAGTCGTAGAGCCACTTGCGACTATTGCGATCGATTTCAGGATCGGCAACGGTTGGAGCCCAACTTGCCGCGATCTTGCTAGTGTTGGTTTTGAGCACGTCATCGTCGGATTTGATCTGTAATGTGCCATCGCTGCAGGCGGTGACTGGGCCGGAAATCGTTTTGCCGCTTTCGAGGCGGACGACGACGGGCGATTCTGTCTCAAAAGTCACGACCTCGGGCTGCTTGATTTTCAGTTTGCCTGCGTATTTCGTGTCGATGTAGATTTCTCCCTTATCAATCAGCGTAATGGTACCTTTGAGTATCGAGCCGTCTTGAGTCGTCACTGTGTCCGCGTTAGCAAAGAGTGTGGCGAGCGAGGCTACGATGAATGAGTAGATAAGTTTGTGTGTCATTGAGTTGAGGAGATTGTTAGAAATTCGTTGTGGATATAGTAGGCATCTTGCATTTCAAGCCTGCAGCGTATTGTCTTTCGCGATTATTCTTAGGCATGTCTGGTTTGTGACATACGCTTATTCTGAAATTTAACTGATTTGAAGACTTTTCACACATCTGTAGACGCAGCGATCAGGGCATATAAGCGTGTCGCCATTTTTGGAGCTGGCGTCAGTGGGCAGGCTGCGCGGCGCTTGGTGCTCAGCTTGGGGCTCGAACTCTGCTTGTTTGATCAAGACGGGCGCGGCGACACTGCGAATTTTAGTGGGGCCTCGCTGAGTGAATTTGATGTGTTTGTCTTCAGTCCCGGGTTTGCGATTGCACATCCATGGCGTGTCTTGGTGCAGCGCTCCGGTCGGCCATGCTACAGTGAGCTGGGCTTTGCGGCGTTGCACTGGCGCGGGCGCGTGCTCGGCGTCACGGGCACAAATGGCAAGACTACAATCACGTCGTTGCTGTGCAATGCTTTAAACGCGGCTGGGCAGGTTGCAGTTGAAGCGGGTAATATTGGTACGCCATTGAGTGACTGCGTACTTGGCGATGCCAACCATGCCGAGGCGATTGCGGTATGTGAGATCAGCTCGTTTCAGGCAGAATTGTCGGCTGGGCTGCAGTTAGATGGCCTGATCTGGAGCAATTTTGCCGAAGATCATTTGGATCGCTACGATTCGATGGCTGAGTATTTTGCATCTAAGGCCCAGCTTTTGTCCTGTTTACGTCCGGGTGCTCCCTCGGTGCTGGGTATCGATGTATTTGAGTTTGATCCTGAGGTTTCTGGCATTCCGGGTTCGATTTTGGTGGATCAGGATTCGAGCTTAATTGATCGACTTGCGCCAGATTCGCCTTTTCGAAACTTCCCACAGAGCACCAATTTCGCTCTAGCTGTAGCTCTCTGGCGTGCGCTCGATCGACCTGTCGAGTCGTTGATCGATAGTGCGAATGCCTTTCAGTTCGCAGCGCACCGCTTGTGCCCTGTTGATAGCTGGGGTGGAGTGACTTTTTGGAACGACTCCAAGGCGACCAACTTTCATGCGGTATTGGCGGCGATCGAAGGATTGGATGGGTTGGTGTATTGGATTGGTGGAGGCAGCGGTAAAGGCGGTGATTTCGATGCATTCGCGCGGTCAATTGCGCCGAAGGTCGAAGCGGTTTTCCTCTATGGTGAAGTCGCTGAGTCACTTGCTGAGAGCTTGAGGCTGGTGCATTCTTGTATCGAAATCCGCGCTGATTTAGATGCAGCCGTGGAAGCGGCGACACGGGCGGCGTTGGCTAATTCGCCGTCGGTTGTTTTATTGAGTCCTGGTTTTGCCAGCTTCGATCAGTTCCCTAGCTACGCCGCCCGCGGAAAAAGCTTCATTTCCACTGTTTTTAGTTTGAAGGATGCCTATCGGCTCAAGTAATCTATGTGCAAAATTGTAACCGCATCTTATAGTATTATGAAAATTTCTAAAGTCTTCGGGTTCGTCCTCTGTCTTCATCTCGGTATTATTGCCGTTCTTATTGTCCAGCCGGGCTGTGGGACCACGCAACCGCCGACACAAATGTATCAACAGAACCGAACTACTGGTTTGGTGGTGCAGGAGCCATCTGAAAGTTTAATTCCTGCAACTCGTTTAGACGCTTCGATCGATCCTGCGTTTAACGCCGGATTCGATGCAAATAAAGGTGGCCGTTTTGCGCCAAATCGGCCTGATCTTGAATTTGCTGAATTTGAAGAAGCGACGCCGCAACTTGAACCAATCGTTTCCGATGCAGTCGTCTCCACAGTCGACGTTGCGGGCCCGTCCATGCAAAGCTATGCGGTGAAGCAGGGCGATAGCCTCTGGGCAATCTCCAAGCGCTTCAAAGTTTCGCTGAATGATCTGTATGCTGCGAATGACTTGAATGAAAATTCGCTGCTTCAGGTTGGACAGCAAATTCAAGTCCCGGTTGAAGATGGCACTGCAACTGTCACGACTGAGTCTGCGGATGCTTACCAGCCGTCTGATTATAACATGGCCACCGAAACTTACACGGTGAAGGGCGGCGACAATTTATCCAAGATCGCAATGCAGTATAAGACTACAGTCAGAGCGCTCAAAGCGGCCAATAACAAGACTTCTGACCTGATTCGTGTTGGCGAGAAGTTGATGATACCAGTTGATGGTGCTAGTAGCGGCAGCTCGACTGTGACGACAGCAGCCTCTGCCACTGTGGTCAAGCCAGCCGTAGCGATCAGCGCAGATGATACACACATTGTAAAGGCGGGTGAATATCCTGCTACGATCGCGCGTCAATATGGTATGACTGCCTCTGAGCTGCTTGCTATCAACGGCATCACCGATCCGCGCAAGATGCAGATTGGGCAGAAACTTAAAGTCAGCTCCACTGGTAGTGCGGCGAATATCGAGGCGAAGACTACTTCAGTCGCTGCTGCACCCACTGTGAGCGCTAGCAGTGACGGGCCGATCGAAATTCGTGTGGTCGAAGCAGATCCATTAGTCGAAGAGGATATCGTTGAGATTAATACTGATGCCTTATTCGAAAATGCTGTAGAAATTCCAGTTATTCGTCTGGATGATCAGTAATCTTTGGACTCAAGAGTTTAGCTCGTTATTAGTATAGAATGTGCGCACGGACTGCTTTGCGAAATTCCTTTTGGAGTATTCCGCCAGCAGGAGTGTTCATCGCGCTAATTGTCATCTCGCTCACGTTCCTTGGTTTGGTGGTGCTATTTAGTGCATCGCAAGCGATGCATTCTGATCCGACGGTGCTGCTGCGCAAGCAGCTCATTTGGTTAGTGGTTGCGTCTCTGTCCGGAGGTTTTGCGATGATTGTCAATTTAGCGGCCTTGCGAGACTATGCATATATCTTAGCAGGAGGCGCGGTGTTGTTATTAGTTTTAGTGCTGATCCCTGGTATCGGCGTCACGGTTAACGGCGCGCAACGTTGGATTGATTGCGGGCCCATGCGGTTGCAGGTGTCGGAGATTGGAAAGTTAGGCTTGCTGTTCATGATGGCGCATTATCTAGCGGCGAATCGGCGCAATTTGGATGATCCGCTGCGTGGTTTTATCGTACCTTGTGGTATGCTTGCGGTGATTTGTGGTTTAATCATCATCGAGCCTGATTTCGGCACTGCTTTTCTTTGCGGGGCAGTCGGTGGCATTATGCTTTACCTCGCTGGGCTGCGATTGAAGTTTCTAATCCCGACCGCGATTGCGGCCCTGACTTTTTTTTCTGTGGCGGTGTATCACGATCCCGTGCGCTTACAGCGCATTACTTCATTTCTCGATGTTGAAGGTAATCGCACTGATAGCTCTTATCAGTTGTGGCAGGGTATTCTAGCTTTTGGTGCGGGCGGTGTGCAAGGGGTGGGGCTTGGAGTGGGGCGTCAGCAGATGTCTTTTTTACCTGAAGCTCATACAGACTTTATTTTTGCCATCGTGGGAGAAGAACTCGGCCTTGTATTTACCCTTGGGGTGGTGGTGCTTTTTATGACTTTATTTTTTGTCGGCGTGTTGCAGCTTAAGCGTGCGCCGGACCTGTATCAATATTTGTTAATTATGGGGGCACTACTCTTTGTGACGCTTCAGGCATTAATTAATATTGGAGTGGTTACAGGATGTCTTCCGACTAAGGGAATGTCTTTGCCGTTTATTTCGTACGGTGGCTCAAATCTTGTTTTCATGTTTGTGTTGACTGGAATTATTTTAAACGGCTTCCGCTCATGGGAGCTACCTGCGTTGTGGAGACAGCGTGAGCTATGAGTCGTATACTGATTGCTTGCGGTGGCACTGGAGGGCATCTGGCACCCGGAATTGCGATCGCCGAGGTGTTACAATCGCGTGGCCATCACTGCACTTTGTTGATTAGCCAGAAGCAGGTGGATTCGGCCTTGATCGAGAAATATGCACACCTCAACTTCCATAGGACTCCTGGAAGGGCATTTTCGGGTGGAGTGGCAAAATGGATCACCTCGTGCTGGAGCCTGCTTTCCGGCTGTCTTTTTTCGCATAAACTGGTGCGCGAGGAAAAACCTGACCTGGTGTTGCTTTTTGGTGGATTTCTTTCGGTCGGTTTAGGCTTAGCAGCCCGTCTTGCAGGAGTGCCAGTTGCTGTGCATGAGGCCAATTGTCGTCCAGGCAAGGCGGTGCGTTTATTGAAGCACCTCGCAACGCGTGTATATTTACCTGATGGTGTGCGATTAAAAGGGGTCCCCTCTAGGTGTGTTCGTTATCTCGGTTATCCTGTCCGCGGCGATGTGAAGCATCGTTTGAAGGCAGAGGCCTGGAAACTTTTAGGCATTTCTGTGCCTCATAAGCTGCTGGTCTTAATCGGAGGAAGTCAGGGTGCTAGCGCCCTCAATGAATGGGTCATCGATCATTTTGAGGCCTTGGCAAAACAAGGAATATCGGTCTATTGTGTGACGGGGCTCGGAAAAAACTCTGCCGGTTCGCTTCACACGACCAGTTCTAAAAGCGAGATGGTATCTGCGAAATTTGTGCCGTTTTCAGATCAAATGGGTGACGTGATTTCGGCTGCTGATCTAGTGATTTCGCGTGCAGGTGCGGGTTCGATCGCGGAGATTGTTCGTTGTCGTGCGCCGTCGATATTGATCCCCTATCCTTTTGCTGCGGACGATCATCAGCAGGCGAATGCGGTCATGCATGAACGCCATGGAGCGGGCCTAGTTCTAGCTCAGGGGCAGTTGAGCCAATTATTAGCTGAAGTTGAAGGGTTAATTTTTAACGATTGGGTACTTGGGAAATTTAAATCCAACCTCGAACGTCTGGATCGTTTTGATTCGGGTGAACGTATTGCGTCTGATATTGAAGCATTGTGTAACGCGCGGGCTTTAGCAGCAGCTGATAAACTGGAGCCTGCGGTATGACTGAATCTAAGGAGTCATACTTGTTTCTCGGAATTGGTGGCATGGGCATGGCACCACTAGCGGGTTGGATGGCGCATGCGGGGTATTCGATTGCTGGATATGATGATAATTTACAGGAGCGCGTGCGCTGCTTCTTAGAAGATTCCGGAGTATCACTTCGGGACTTTGTCTTCGCCGAACAATTTGTAGAGTTTACGGCAGTTGTCTATTCAAGTGCGATTCAAGCGGACCACCCGCTTTTAATCGCGGCTAGTGAACAGGGGCTGAAAACTTTACGTCGTGGTGAGATGCTCGCCAAAGTGGCGGCGTCGAAGCGCTTGATCGCAGTAGTCGGGAGCCATGGAAAGACGACGACGTCTGGAATGATTGCGCATGGCATACGGCAGTGCGGATTGACTGCTAATTATATTCTCGGCGGTTTATTCAATGATACGACACTCCCGCCGAGCCAGTATGCTGAAAGTGATTGGTTGATTGCCGAGGTCGATGAGAGCGATGGCACGATTGATGATTTTTCTCCTGAAGTCACTGTGGTGCTAAATGTCGATTGGGATCATGCGGACCGCTATGCCAGCGGCGAGATGATGGATGATGCTTTTCGTCAACTGATTGTCCGTACCAATGAGCAAGTGTTGCTTTCGGTCGAGGGTGATTTGACCCAGCGTTTTATCGAAACTGGCGGTGCGGAACTACTTACTTTTGGTGCGCACGGAGATTTCGATGTGCAAGTTGGTGAGGACGGTCGTTTACATTTGGGTGGACATTTTACTGAGTCGCAGATTGAGGCGCCAGTCGCGGGGGGCTTTAATTTGATTAATGGCGCGGCAGCTTTGGCTGTTCTCAAACTGTTATCTGCGAACTTGCCTGCTGACATACTTTCTAATTTCTGCGGTATGACGCGGCGACAATCTGTACTTCACTGCGACGAGCGACTTATGGTGGTCGAAGACTATGCACATCATCCCACTGAGATTGCCGCCTTGTTTGCGTGTCTGCGATCGATGGCTCCGAAGCGTCGGCTAGTGGTGGTGTTTCAACCGCATCGCTACTCGCGCACCAAGCAATTCAAGCGCGCTTTTGCTGATGTTTTGCAAGCAGCGGATCAGCTCTTTTTGTTGCCGGTATATGCTGCGCATGAATCTGTAATCGAGGGTGGGACGATTGCAGAAATGGCTCAGGAGTTTTCTGGCGATCCGCCAGAAGTATTGACGATGAACCCTGCGGGGACACAACGGTTGGTGGATTCGATTGGTAGTGAGCCTAGTTTGGTGGCCTTTGTCGGAGCGGGAGACATTGATCAATTTGGTGGTTTATTTACCTCGATGCATCGTAATGCGGCTGATGTGGCTGCTGCATGGCGTGATTTTTTGAAAGGTCGTGTCTCATCGGAATGCGTATTGAAATTCGACGAGCCATTGGCGAATAAAACGACGATGCGTATCGGTGGTAACACACGCTTTTATGCCGAGCCGGTAAACCTATGTGACCTGCGTGCCTTGTTACGCGCGGCAAAGTTGTTTGATCTGGAGACATTTTGCCTTGGTCGTGGTTCGAACTTATTGGTTCCGGATCAAGGTTTTTCGGGATTGGTTATCCGTTTTTCATCTGCGGGCTGGCGTCACACTGAGGTGCTGAGTGATGGTCGTATCTGGTCGGCCGCGGGTGTGCGACTCAAAGAAATCTGCGGACATGCCGCGAAGGCAGGTCTCGCTGGTTTTGAGTTTCTCGAGGGGATACCAGGTGCGTTGGGTGGTGCATTGCGTATGAATGCCGGTGCGATGGGTAATTGGATGTTTGATGTGGTGGAGCGTGTACAGTTTTTGGACCAGGCGGGGCAGTTGCAGGATTTGCCTAAAGATGCGTTTCACTTTGGATATCGTAAGGTCGAAGAGATTAGCTGTGGCATCGCGCTTGGGGCGGTATTAAAGAGTGCCGAGCTTGGGGGTGAAGTCGCTATCCGAGAGCGTATGGATAGTTACTCGAGTTCGCGCAAAGCTTCGCAGCCTAGAGATCCGAGTGCTGGCTGTATCTTCAAAAATCCAGAGGGCAATTTTGCGGGTAAGTTGATCGATACACATGGAGTGAAAGGCATGCGTGTAGGTACGGCGGAAGTTTCGAATGTACATGGTAACTTTATAGTTAACCGCGGCGGTGCCAGCGCCGCCGATGTGATCGAACTTGTGCGTCAAGTGCGTGCGGTAATTTGGGCGAAGTCAGGTTATGTGTTGGAGCCAGAAGTTTTATTACTTGGGCAATCATGGGATGATGTGCTTGGCGATGTGGAATCTTTTGAAGAAGGGAAAAATCGTGGCTAACCCAGAATCGATCGTTATATTATATGGGGGGGTGGGCTCTGAGCGAGAGGTCTCGCTTGTCAGTGGTGAATCGATTGGCAAGGCTTTAGCTGTTAATTTTGAGGTGGAGTTGGTGCGTCTCGATGCCGATGCACTGCCGGATTCGATTAATGCACAGCGCTCGATTGTGTTTCCCGCATTGCACGGTGCGTTTGGTGAAGATGGGCGCTTGCAAGAGCTGCTGGAAGCTGCGGGCATCGTATATTGCGGGAGTGCTTCGGTCGCGAGCAAGTTGTGCATGGCTAAGGATTTGACCAAGATGATTGCCAGGGAGCAAGGTATCGGTGTGCCAGAGGCGATGGTTTTTGATGGGACGGACGTGCCGCGGGCAGACGCTGTGATTGAGACACTCGGCAGCTCGCTAGTAATTAAGCCGACCGATCAGGGCAGTAGTGTGGGGCTGTATTTCACTGAGCATCGTTCGGCGCTTGGCGTGACGCTGTCGCAAATTCACAGTGGTAATTGGTTGATTGAGCAACGCATCCGTGGTCGCGAATTAACGGTCGGCGTACTGAAGGGCACAGCTATGGGTGTGGTTGAGATCGTGAGTTCGAGTGGGGTGTATGATTATACCGCTAAATATACGGCTGGTTCGACTGAGTATCGATATCCGGCGAAGTTAGAGCCTGAGCTGGAAGCCCTTATTAAGGCACAAGCGGAGGTACTGTTTGATGCCTGTGGCTGCCGTGATTTTGCGCGGATTGACTTTCTGTTGGATGGTGCGCAATTATATTTTTTAGAGATCAATACTCTACCAGGATTGACCGCGACGAGTTTATTGCCAAAAAGTGCATATTGTGCGGGCTTGGATTTTGAGTCATTGGCAAGAGAGCTGGTGGCACCTGCGATCGAGCGATTTGCAGCGCGTAGAATAAAGGGATTTGGGGAATGATTGGGAGTGGTCAACAAAAAGGCGGCACAGCCGCTGGTGGTAAACAAAGCTGGCGAGAGTTGGCTGGGCCACGCCGTTCTCGAGTGAATTCTCCGCAGGCGCGAAAGCGCCGGCAATCGCGTTGGTTAAAATTCTTAGTTATTTTGGTGTTGCTGCTTGCAGTTTTTAGTGGGCTGGTCTGGACGGGATGGACATTCAAAAATCGCCAACAGGCAATTGCGATGACGCCGAGTTCGAAGCCGATCGAGCGTATTATTTTTGATACCGATGGTGTCTTGCCAGATAATTGGTTGAGTCAGACGATTAAACTTCGTCCTGGGATGTCGATGATGGAGGTCGATATTCATGCGCTTAAAAAAAGTGTGGAAGCTGCTATTCAAGTAAAATCAGCTTCGGTCGAGCGTGTGTTTCCGAGTGATTTACGGATTCGGATCAAAGAGCGTGTACCAGCACTCCGCTTAGCGGTGGCGGGAGCCGACGGTAAGCGAAAACTGCGTTTAGTTGCGGTCGACGGCGTGGTCTATGATGGGATCGGCTATCCACACGCAAGTTTAGAAAAATTACCTTTTGTACAGCCGTATCGACATGTCGATGGCAGTTTTTTTCCGATGCGTGGGATCGAGTCGGTTGCCGAGCTCTTGGAGCTAACTCGCAATACTGCGCCGAAACTCTTTCGCACTTGGGAGGTGGTGTCGTTGCAGCACTACTCTGGCAACTTGAATATCCCAGGGCAAGTGATCGAAGTTCGCTCGACGATCGTTCCTCGAATCATCTTTGGTAGCTCTGCAGACTACGGGCGTCAATTGGATCGCTTGTCCTATATTCTCGATTATGTTAAAAATCAGGGCAATCCGTCGATCGAACGGATCGATCTTTCTTTACGTGGTTCCGCTGCAGTGCAGTTTAGCAGTGGTCGTGTCGGCACATTTTAATTTAACGAATTTATCTTACAAACTATGAGTCAATCCAGAGTGGTCGGTGCAGTCGAAATCGGAACGTCTAAGGTGACGGTACTTCTCGGCGAAATCGTTGGTGACTCAGGCTTGAACATCATCGGCCATAGCTCTTGTTTTTCGAAGGGAGTAAAAAAGGGGGTCATTACAGATTTGAAAGCTGCGAGCGATTGTGTGCATGCGGCGATCATGACTGCTGAGCAGAATGCCAAGACCCGTGTTGACGAAGTCTACCTTGCGCAGACGGGAAGTCATCTGCGGGGCAATTTTAATGTCGGTACCACTAATGTCGGTTCGTCGGATTCGATTGTTCGCTCGGCCGATATTGAGCAGGCAAAAGAAGACGCGAAACGTCGTAAACTGACGGATGAGCGAACTTACATACACCATATTCAGAATCCTTTCTCAATCGATGGGCAACCAGTGGAGAATCCACTCTCAAAAGAGGGCAAACGTTTGCAAGTCGGTTATTGGTCGGTGCACGGGGATAGCCAGATCGTGAGCGATAGTTTACGCGTGATTCGTGGTATCGATCTGGACGTAAGCGATATGATCATTTCAAGTATCGCTTCCGGCGCAGTGCTGCTGGAAGACTCAGAAAAAGATAATGGTGCGCTAGTGGTCGATATTGGTGGAGGCACCACTGATTTTGTACTTTATCGCAAAGGGTATATAGTGCTCACTGGCATCGTACCTGTCGGCGGTGATCACATTACGAATGACTTGAGCATTGGTCTGCGTGTGGGGCGCAAAAGTGCGGAAGAGTCTAAATTGAAGAACGGTCGCGCCTACTATAAGAATGGAGACCGAGAAGAAAAGGTCTGGCTTTATGGAGATATGACAATTGGCGACCGCGAGTATCCGTTGGGGGCGATTACCAAAATCATTGAAGCGCGCGTCTCGGAAATCTTTGATATCATCAAGGAACAACTCGTCGAAGCAGACCTGCTAGTCCCTGCAGATATTGCTTCGGGTATAATTTTGACTGGTGGCAGTTCGCGCCTCGTGGGCATAGATGAGGCAGCTCGTCGCAGTTTAGGCCTGGAGGCTCGTCAGTCTGAAGGCCCGCAGGATGTCTCTCCCGAACTGCGTGTTCCGGAGTATAGTACTGCGCTCGGACTTTTGCATTATGCACTGACAGGACAGGAAGATGCGCAGCAAAGCGCAAAGCCAGCAGGGCTATGGGACCTGCTCGGTAACATTTTAAATCTTTGATCACACGTAGTTTATTGAATACTGAAACCGACAGTTCATTTAGTGAAGATTCGCCCGGCACGGACCTCAAGATTAAGATCATCGGCATCGGTGGCGCAGGTACAAACGCGGTCGGGGCGCTACAACTGAAAGACTTTTCCGCGGTGAGGCTTGCCGCTATTAATACCGATGCGCAGGCGCTCGATAATTCTCCAGTTACTGAAAAACTAATGATCGGACGCTCGGTCACTCGCGGGCTTGGTGCCGGTGGTGAAGTGGATATTGGCAAAGCAGCCGCCGAATCGGATCGCGACGCGATTGCTACTTTGATTGGCAATGTGGACCTAATTATCCTGGTCGTTGGATTCGGTGGTGGCACTGGCAGTGCCGCTGCATCGATTGTGGCGGAAGTGGCTGGCAAGACAGATGCACTGGTACTGGCTTTTGTAACTTTGCCTTTCAGCTTCGAAGGCCCTCGCCGCCAGCGCATTGCTGAAGAGGGTGTTGGAGAGTTGCGGAAATTAGTGCATGGCTTGATTCCGTTGCCAAATGATGTGCTACTGCAAGAAGGTGAAGAAGATACCAGCGTGCTGAATGCATTTGCGATTACTGATCGTTGGATCGGGCGTGGGGTGAATTCACTCTGTGCGATGCTATTAAGCACAGGTGTGATTAATCTAGACCTCGGTTCATTACGCTCTGTATTTCAGTTGCAAGGCGGCAAGACAATATTTGGGACTGGCACCGCCAGCGGTGGCGACTATGTGAAAGACGCTTTGGATGATCTGATACTCTGCCCATTACTGCACCTCGGGGATCGCCCCGCACAGTTGGATCGAATTTTAGTCAACCTAATTGGCGGCGCAGATTTACCGATTACTCGGGTGAACGAAATTATATCCCAAGTGTCCAAGCGTTTTGGGTCGCGTGAGGATATCGTTTTTGGCACTGTTCTCGATGAGTCACGCACCGAGAGTCTTGAGATTTGCGTGTTGGGAAAGGCTGAAATGGAGCGTCAGGACGCGCCAGTGAAAAAAGCCAAAGTTGCGGATGCACCGACGCCAGTAGCAACTATACAAGGGCTCGGGCTTGAGTCCGAGATCGCTCAAGATGAATTGCCCTTAGTTCAGCAAGTGCATCTGTCCAAACTGGCGAGCAGGAGAAAGTCGACGAGTGAGGATCAAGATGAATTTACTTTCAATGAAATTGATGCCCAGCGTGGTTATTTTGAAAAGACCGATCGCAACGATTATAAAGACGAAGACCTCGATGTGCCGACGTATCTGCGTCGTGGGATTAAGGTAAAGCTCAAGGTTTAAAGAGCATATACCGCTCTTCCGAACTTGATACATGGTTGATTCGTGGCAAGTTGCTCAAATGCGTTGTATTTTATATAGCATTTTTTTACAGCTTCTTGCGTTAAGTCCGCTTGTTGCAGAGTCCTTGTTTGTGACGGGTCGCGTGTTGGAGGTATTGCCAGAGACGCGCTCGATGCGACTGGCGCTGACCGCGTCTGTGGATGCAGAGATTCCAGCCGGCCAGACGATTGAATTTCGCGTCGGTGCCAGCGACATTGAGATCGGCTACTTGGGTCGTGTCATTCGTGCTGAGGCGGTTAAATATAGTCAGGCGTGGCATTTGGAGCGGATTTTTCCGGTCGATGGCACCGGTGCTAAAGCGATGATCGATATTAATAAGCAGCTGCACACTGCAACTGCGACGATGAGTCGGCGTAAATCTGTGCGTGAGGGCGACTATATACCAAATTTTGCGATGATCGATCAGCATGGCGACTTCTTGCAAATCGTAGCTATGCGCGGTAAGGCCTTCGTCTTGAACTTTATTTTTACCCGTTGCCAAGTGGCGACAATGTGCCCTGCATCGACCATTCGTATGTCGGAGCTGCAGGAGCTTTCCCGCGAGATGACAATGGAGGACTTGCATTTTGTGAGTATCACTTTTGACCCCGAGTTCGATTCGCCGGGCATCCTTCGCCAATATGCAAAGGGCTACGGCTTGGAAAATGACAATTTTCATCTACTTACCGGTACCCAAGAGGTGGTCGACGATTTATTGCGTCAATTTGGAATAGTTAGCATGGAGGAGGACGGCACCATCAACCACACCATGGCGACATTGCTAGTCGATGCCAATGGACGTGTGGCTTTTCGTAAAGAAGGCTCGAAGTGGACCACGAAAGAATTCCTGCAGGAGGCGCGAGCATTGTAGCCAGTTTCAGAATTTAACTTTTTATGGTTTTAAATATGCGCACCGAGCAACCAGTTAAGAATAATCAAATTATTGGGGGGCCACTCGTCCGTGTGTCGGTACTGTCACTTATTTTTGTCGCCGCGTATTTTGCCTTGCGCGCCCTACCAGATGCGCAATGCGGGTTCTTGCATTACGAGGAGGTGGTCAATGCGGATGGTTCGGTTGAATTCTGTGCCACTAATCATGCTGGATTTCTTGATCTGACGCGGCTCAAATATCCAGTCGAAATGAATATTTCCTTGGATGATGAGGCTGCTGTGGGCGTGGTTCAGAAGGTGACACTTGAGCTATTGACTTCAGGGGGCATGTCGATCGCACCGCATGAGTTGGCGCTGACACATACGAAGAAAATGCATGTCATGGTGGTTGATCCTTCGTTGCAGGACTATCACCACGTGCATCCGCAGGCAGATGGATTTAACGGCCAGTATACTTTTGAATTTATGCCGAATCGAGCGGGTACGTATCAAGTTTTTGTTGAGATCGTGCCACTGCGGACACGTCGGCAAATTATTGCGACGGGTACAATCGAAGTGGGGGGCATCGCGTCGACCATGAATTTCGAACGTCAGCTTGAGAGTGTCGTCGATGGCTTACGATTCAGTCTTGGCGATATGCCTACGGAGCGCATGCGCACCGGCGTCGACTATCGTTTCGAATTAGAAGTAACTGCTGCTGATGGCAGTATTGTTGAGTTGCAAGATGTTATGGGCGCACCAGGGCACATGGTCGCCTTCGATGCTGCGGGCAAAGGTTTTGCTCATATGCATCCGATCGATAGTGTGATTTCAGCTCGATCGCAAGAGTCACCAGAGCTCGCCTTTTTGTTTAACGTGCCGAACCCTGGCTGGTATCGTGTCTTCGCACAAGTTCAGGTGTCTGGACGTGAGGTGTTCGGTCATTTTGATTTGGAAATCGATTAGAGTTTGGTTGGTTCGATTGTCTGTCGTGTCAAAATATCGACTTGATGCCCGTCGTGAGTCGCGTATTGAATGGTTTAATGGCCACGCCTCTATTTCTCCATTGTCGAGCTTGGCAGGTCTGCGCGCTGCTATTATTGAGCGTTGCTTCTGCGCTTGGGCAGGGCTTTTTGGAGAATATGCCACGTGCTAATCAGTCGCCAATGGAACGTGCTAAGCAGGCTCGGCAGGAACTGATGCAGCGCATGCAGGAAGTGGATAAAGAATCCAGCGCAGGCACAGAATCTCTCGAGGGTCGCATTATTCGTCTGAAGCGCGAGTTGGCTGCAGCAGAAGTGGAATGGGCAAAGCGCAACGAGCGAGTGCCAACAGCTGTCGAGGTCAAGATTGCTTCGGCTGCGCTGGTGGTGATTTCATCTGAGCAATCTGAGGGCTCGGGGTTTATTGCAAAGATCCGAGGTCGCACTTTTTTAATTTCTAATATTCATGTATTGGGCGCTGCGCGCAGTGCTACCATTCAAACGCTGGATGGAGTCGAGATTACCTTGCCCTCGTATGGCTATGTCAGTCGTCGACGTGATATTGCGATTGTACCGATTGAGTGGGCAGGGCCGACTTTGCCGATGTCACAGTCGTTGAGTTTTGATGAGGTCGGCATTGGTCAAGCGGTAACAGTTATGGTTAATTCAGATGGAGCGCGGGTCGCTAGACAGCTGAAAGGCAAGATTTGTGATGTCGGTTCAAATGAGCTTGAAGTATCCGCTAAATTTGTCCCCGGTAATAGCGGTAGTCCGGTCGTGCACGATGAATTGGGCAGGGTCATCGCGATTGCTTCTCACCTTGAAGACTTTGGTGCGAAGACCAAGGGGACTAAAGATTCGAAGCAAGCGAATGTTCGCCGCTTTGCCTGCCGTATAGATGGTGAGATAGAATGGGCACAGGTCGCCTTGTCTGATTTGTATAATCAGGCTGAATTGTACTATCAATACGAAGATCGCAGCAGAGCGATGAGCCAGATTGGGCATAAGTTACAGCATGAAGACCAGCTGATGACTAGCTATAGTCGTCACGATTCACTGGGACATTTGTTTGAAGATTTTGACCGCGACTTTCAATGGCATCGTGGCACTAATTCGTCTCATAATCAGCGTCTGTTGAAGCGTTTTGTGGCTGGTGTTATGTCAGAGTTGCAGACTGATCGACAAAGCACACAGGATGCGCTGAAGATTGATTTTTATCAGCGCGGCTATGTCGCGCTTGAGAGTCTGCGTGATCAGGCTGCTAGGGACTTTGTTCGTTTTCGCGATTCACGCTTAGACTAGCTCTTTTTTTTGAGGACCGTGATCCCGATGAGTAAAGCCCAAGTCATTGACGAAATTGTGTGTGAGCTGCTCGTGGGCATGAGGTATCAGAAGAATGTCTTCAAATTTGGGAAGAATGAAGGCAGGTTTTTGTTGCGCTTTGGCCTGTATTTTAAAAGATTAACTCTCATAACATTCACAACTATCATGAATAACAGTTTTCTTAGCTCTGAAGGCACCATTGGTCGCTTCACTTTCATTATTAGCCTAGTGCTGCTTGTTGCGGTCGCAGCTGGCATCAGTTATGCCGCAGATTATTATTTCACCCATCCAGATTATTTTATGCATGGGCACTTCGGCACTATAGGAGTTTTTGTCGCTATTGTGACGTCGCTGATCTGTGCCATGGTTGGGTTGATGCAGATGCTCAAGCGACTGCGTGATATGGGGAAAGGCGCATATTTGACGCTGTTAATGCTAATTCCTGGAGTGAATGCGCTGTTCTTGCTCTACACGTGCGTGGCTCCGGCGAAGTCTGCTTAAATAGTCGCCGTTGTTTTTAAAAAAGGGTCTCGTTGTGATGACGAGGCCTTTTTTATTCATCCTCGGGGGGGGGGCTTTCGCTCATGGCGTTGCATGACTGATAAAATTTTGGTGCAATGCAACTAGGCAGCGTTCGCCTCGGTGCGGATCGCAGCCGAATGAGTTCAGAGGCAATGTGTACGGCACAGAGGTCATGGCTGCCGTTGGCTCGAGATCTAATATTCTTCTGCAGCGGACAGAGTTGCCTCTTTTCACCTCTGGCTGAATACCAGTTAGTACTGTCCTATGTTACGTCGATTCCCCTGTTTTTCCTTAACAGACGCCCTTACGGATTTTGCAGCCAGCGCTCGATGGTAAAAGCGCTATTTTTCACCACTGTTTCGGCAAGCTCGAAGCGGTCTTCGAATTTAGGGAAGAATGCATCGCCCTCAACCAGACGGTGCACACGAGTAAGGTAGAGTTCGCTACAACGTGGCAGCATCTGCTTGTAGATTTCGCCACCGCCTGCAATCCAGATAGTTTTGTCGGTGTCGAGATGGTCCAGCATTTCGAGGTTGGTAAAGCTGTGCACGCCGGTGATTTCGCGTGGCGATCGGCTGAGTACAAATGTTTCGCGGCCTGGCAGTGGGCGGCCAATGGACTCGTAGGTTTTGCGCCCCATGACCAAAATTTGGCCCATCGTCGTCTTTTTAAACCATTTGAAATCGTCTGGTAGATGCCAAGGGATGTCTCCCTGATTACCAATAATGCGGTTTTCCGCCATGGCGGCGATCGCTTTAAACTTCATCGAAGGGTTCATGGGTTTTATGTGATTAACTGGCAACTGGCCAAGTGGTAATTTGGCAACTGTGGTCGCTACACGGCGATAGGAGCTTTGATGCTTGCATGCGGGTCATAGTTGAGCAGATCGAAATCTTCGATGCTGAAGCCGTCAATAGCCATGACTTCCGGGTTGAGCTTCATTTGTGGCAGCGGGCGCGGTTCGCGTGAGAGTTGTAGCTTCGCTTGCTCGACGTGGTTGGCATAAAGGTGTAGATCACCGAATGTGTGCACGAATTCCTTCGCTTTTAGCCCGCAGACTTGCGCGATCATCTGAGTGAGCAGTGCATAGGAAGCGATGTTGAACGGTACGCCGAGGAATATGTCGGCACTGCGTTGGTAGAGCTGGCAACTGAGCTCGCCATTGGCTACATAGAATTGAAACAGTGCGTGGCAGGGAGGAAGAGCCATGTGTTTGATCTCACCTGGATTCCATGCACATACCATGTGGCGGCGGCTATCGGGATTATTTTTGAGCGAGTGGATGACTGTTTCGATTTGATTGGTACTGCTACCGTCGCTGGCCCGCCAATCGGTCCATTGAGCACCATAAACTCGACCGAGGTCACCGTTGTCGTCGGCCCATTCGTCCCAGATGCGCACTTTGTTATCCTTCAGGTATTTGATATTGGTGTCGCCTTTGAGGAACCACAGCAGCTCATGGATAATGGAGCGTAGGTGAAGCTTCTTGGTAGTGAGCAGTGGGAAGTCTGGCTCTAGCGAGAAACGTGCTTGCGCGCCGAAGATTGAGTAAGTGCCAGTGCCAGTACGGTCGTCGCGATAAGTGCCTGTTTCAACAACAGTGCGTAGGAGATCCAAATAATTTTTCATACAGGTAAAGTTGGTTTTAGAATTTGCTGGTGGGAGAGCTGTGTCAATTAAGCTCTAAGTTAAATCGCTTGCTAGCCACGGATCACAATTTCGCTGACTTCTTTACAGTTCGGCAGCGCTTGAATTTTTTTTAGAACCGCGCGTTTACGAAACTGTAGTTCGGAGCGTAGCGTTTGGTTAGTAACAGAAACGATTAGAGTGCGGCCATCTTTGATGCGCACCGGGTTGCAGCGGTCAGCTAGAGTGCCAAAAATTTCGTTCCAATGTTCGACCATAGTACGCTCGGCACTGGGTTGCTCAAATTGGTATTTTTCTTTAAGGATTACCAGTAAGTTATCAAGTTGCAGCGGTGGACGCTTGGAAGAACAGGTGGTCGTGCGCGGGAGTCCGCGAAAGTCTGCGATGATGTCTTCGGTATTTTTTGAAAAATTCATGGTTAACAGCCAGATAGAGTATTCTCAATCTAAGGCGCGGAGCCATCAAAATGAGTGATTCTAGCAGACTTTTAGTTTTTTTTAAAAAAAAAGTAAAATCTGAGGGTACTTGGTATGAGGCTTGCTAGATATATTTTATTAACATTTTTTCCTGTGGATACAGTTAGGGGTAATAAAACAAAGCAGTATGGCGCGAGGTTTAGGGGTATTCCTCGCGCCATTTATTTTGCCAAATGTTATTAATATATTTTTTTCAGTTTAATCAATTAATGCTTGCAAAAGATTATTTTATATATCTCTTGTGATGCATTAACAACATTTCTCCCGTAAAGGGAGTTTGGGGTAACACAAAATCCTACTGCTTGCAGTAGGTATAAAGTAGACAATGGTTGGCGCACTTCTTAGGGGTAGGAGGTGCGCCATTTTTGTATCTACACACCAACCTCGAGTGTATGCATCGCGGTTTTTGATGGCGCGCGGGCTCGTTTTACTTGCGATCAAAAGGGCGCGAGTAAACTCGCATGCCACATTTCAGTTTGCTACAATGCCAGCTCAAGCTGCTCTGGACCACTTTGAGTCTCGGCAAAGCGCACGCCGATACCGAGTAGGCGCACGGGTTCGCCGCTGCGGCCCCAGGCTTCACGCAGAAGCTTTGAATAAGCATCAAGCTCAGCTTGGCGGCAGGCGATCTCAGCAGTGGTACGGCGGAAGTCGCTAAATTTTAGTTTGACCAGAATCTTGGCAATTTGGCGGTCGGCAGCGCTGCTGCGTAGGTCTTCGAGCAGTTCGTGGTACTGGCGTCGTAGCGCGGCTTCGCAGTCTTCAAGCGTTTCGATGTTTTTGGCGAAAGTATGCTCGTTGCTGAGGCTTTTGCGAATCCGATTGGCTACGACGCGCCGTTGATCAATGCCGCGGCAGAGTTGATGAAGCTCCAGACCGAAGCTACCAAATTCGCTGGCAAGTGTCGTCTGATCGTAGGCTTGCAACTGGCCGCAGGTTTCGACGCCCATTTCGGTGAGACGTGCAGCACTTTTCGGGCCGACCCCACAGATCCGACGCACCGGTAGGTCCTGCATGAAAGCGCCGACACGCGAGGGCGAGACGACGCACTGGCCATTCGGCTTGTTCCAATCGCTGGCGATTTTCGCGACCAGTTTATTGGGGCCGATGCCAGCTGATGCGGTGAGTCCTGTCTCGGCTTGGATCGCGGTGCGGATTTCTTTGGCGATTTCAGATCCGCGTCGTTTGTGGTGGCTGACGTCCAGATAAGCTTCGTCGAGTGAGAGCGGTTCGACGAGTTCGGTATAGCGCTTGAAGATCTGGCGAATATTGCGCGAGGCTTCGCGATAGAGATCGAAGCGAACAGGGAGAATGACCAGGTGCGGGCAGAGCTGCTTGGCCTTGAAGACCGGCATGGCAGAGCGAATACCATATTCGCGGGCAGGGTAGTTGCAGGTGGTGAGTACGCCGCGTCCCGAGGCGCCGCCGACAGCGATTGGTCTACCGGCTAGTTCTGGGTTTTCACGCATCTCGACGGCTGCATAGAAGCAGTCCATGTCGACGTGGATGATGCGGCGAGTGGTTTGCATTTGAGGGCACTCACTCGCTGATCGGCTGCGCCAGCACAAAAGGGCGCACGATCATGGCGTTGAATTTGGTGTTGCTCTTCTGCCAATGCTCGGCGTGCAGCTCGCAGGGTTGGACTAGATCACCTGATTTCAGCCAAGCTTTTACCTGTGCTTGGTCGTCGTTGGCGAAGGCGAGGCCTGCGGTTTTGAGGTCGAGTCCAGAATCGACGTAGATCATGGAGTTAGACTCGAAGTGTGGCTTTAAGTAGCTCCAGTCGACGTTTCCAGAGTATTTTTCGAGCTTTTCCTCGTCGCTGGAGTGGTCCTCTGCGGGGCTAAATTCGTCGTTGAGCATGACCTTTGTTGTGCCAAGAAATCCGAAAGTTTAAAGGCTGAAACAAAGAAGGGTTAAAAATAGGCAGGAATACCTGTGTCACCTTGAGCTAGAAGTCGCATGAAACTGAGCATTTTAGGCTTGCAGGAAGGAGGGCTCGACCTAGTTTCTCGCGTTCCTCTCACGGCGATCTAGATCGCTGTTGGGCACTCTGCCTTGAGAGAGAATAAAATAATAATAATCTCAACCACACTGCCGCTCCGGCGCGCAGTAATACAGAATACATATGAGCCTAATGGAAGAACTGCTGCAAAGCAGCACACTAGACAACCTCGTAGAAGGTTCCATCATCAATGGAACAATCATCGAAATCCGCCCAACTCAAGTCGTGATCGACATCGGTGGAAAATCAGAAGGTATCGTGAACGCCAACGAATTTGTTGACATCAGCGAGCTTCAAGTCGGATCCGAATTAGAAGTCTTTCTCGAAAAACTCGAAGATAAGGAAGGCAATCCTGTTGTCTCCTTCGACAAAGCAGAGCAGAAGAAGAACTGGGAAAAAATCGTCGAAAACTGTGAAGAAGGCTCGATCATTCAAGGTCGCGTCCGCTCCAAGGTTAAAGGCGGTCTCATCGTCAGTATCGGCGTTGATTCCTTCATGCCTGCGTCTCAAATCGACGTTCAGCCGCCTAAGAACCTCGATCAATATGTCGGTCAGACATATGACTTTAAGGTCATCAAGATCAACCTCGACCGTAAGAACATCGTCGTTTCTCGTCGCGAGCTCATCGAAGAACAACGCATGGAGAAGCGGCGTGCGCTGCTTGACGAAGTCAAGCCAGGCGACACGCGTCGTGGCCAGGTCAAGAACATCACCGATTATGGTGCATTCGTCGACCTCGACGGTCTTGACGGTCTCTTGCATATCACTGATATGTCATGGGGTCGTATCAACCACCCATCCGAAATGGTGAAGCAGGGTGAAGAGATCGAAGTGATGATCATCGAAATCGATCGCGAGCGCGAACGTGTATCCCTCGGTCTCAAGCAACTTGCTAATAACCCATGGGAGAAAATCGAAGAGAAATATCCTGTCGGCGCGACTGTTTCCGGTAAGGTTGTTAACCTCGTTCCTTACGGTGCCTTCATCGAAATCGAAGAAGGTGTTGAAGGCCTCGTGCACGTCACTGAGCTCTCGTGGACTAAGCGCATATCCAAGCCAAGCGAAGTCCTTCGCATCGGTGAAGAGATCCAAGCGGTTGTCCTCGGTGTTCAGAAGGAAGAGCAGAAGATCTCCCTCGGAACTCGTCAACTCGACACCAACCCTTGGGATATGGCTCGCCATAACTACCCAGTCGGTGCACGCGTCCGTGGTAAGGTTCGTAACCTCACTACATACGGTGCATTCGTCGAACTTGAAGAAGGTATCGACGGTATGGTTCACGTCTCCGACATGTCTTGGACACGCAAGATCAACCACCCATCAGAGATGGTCAAAAAGGGCGATGAAGTCGACGCATTGGTCCTCGACGTGGATGCAGATTCACAGCGTATCTCTCTCGGCATGAAGCAACTTGCAACCGATCCATGGGACGAAATTGAGACACACTTCAAGATCGGCGACATGGTCAAGGGCAAGGTATCCAAGATCACCAGCTACGGTGCATTTGTCGAACTAGACAACGATATCGACGGGCTCGTGCACATCTCGCAAATCAGCGAAGAGCGTGTTGAGAAGATCAAGGACGTGCTTAACGCAGACGACGAAGTCACTGCACGCGTTATCAAGATCGACAAGGACGACCGTCGTATCGGTCTCTCGATCAAGGCAGCGAACTACAGCGATGAAGATCTCGCTAAGGAACGCCAAGCCTTCGATAACGTCACTGGCACGGAAGACCTCACCAACCTGGGTGACCTTCTCGACCAAGCGACTACTAAGTAAGCGATCTAAAAATCCAAACTTTCAAAAGCCCGTCCTTTTAAGGACGGGCTTTTTTGTGTTTGGGAAAGGAGCGAGGGCGACTCGCCCTCGTTGTTGGCATATGCAGATGCCGTGGGCGGGTCACCCACGCGCCTTTGCTTGTTATCGATGATGAACTAAAAACACCGGCTCAGCTATCCCGCTTACGAATCAGCACCCGGCCCTCGTAGACCCAGCGGTAGGGGCTAGTCTCGCCGCGATTGATGCGCTTGCGGGTGAATTCGATATGCTTCTGTTTCTTTGCGACTAGAATCGAGCACAGGCAGGTCATTTCCGACCATAGCTCTGGATCGGGCAGATCTTTGATCGCCTCTTGGAGTTGAGCCATGTTCGGAATGAACTTGCTTGATTCACTCCGCGTTGAATGGGAGGAGTCGCTAGGGCTTCTTTGTGACGATCGGGGCATGGTTCTATGGCTAAAAGCAAGTATGATTAAGATCCAACAATTGAAAAATATCCCAAGCTGACAATGGAAATCGAGAAAGTGAACGTTCTCGGCCGAATTCCCTTGATCTTGTCTGCTTCCTGCTTCTTTTTCCCAAAATCAATTCGAGATGGCGCGGTCGCCAAGTGGTAAGGCCGAGGACTGCAAATCCTCTATCGTCGGTTCGATTCCGACCCGCGCCTCCATCTCCTTTTATTAAAAATCCCGATGAGCTAGGCTCATCGGGATTTTTGTAGCCATTGCCCAGTTACAGGCGACAGCAGGCTTGCTATAAGAAGTAGCGCACGTAGCCATTTTCGCGCACTTGTTGTAGCCAGCGCTCTTGAGTCTCACGGGCGATCTCGCCGACGAGTACATTTTCAATTGTATCGCGTACTTCGGTCACGGGTTGAATCAGTTCTTCGCGCTTGGCTTCACAGTAGAGAATGAAGATGGTGTTATTCAGCTCCACGGGTTGGCTGTAGCTGCCAGGTTGCAGGTCGAAGGCAACGGAGCTGAGCTCTTTACGGATATCCTGGCGCTCGATCCAACCCCATTCGCCACCTTTGCGGCTCATTTCGTCCTGACTGTATTTACGTGCAAGGTCGCCGAAGTTGGCGCCTTCCGCGAGTTCTTGAATAATCGTCTTGGCTGTTTGCTTTAGCAGAGCGGTACCCTCGTCTGCGATCGGAGTCAGGATGATCTGGCGCAGATGCATGGCCTCTTCCTGATAAAAACGGATTTTATTTTGGATGTAAAAGGCTTGGATGCGCTCAGGGCTGATCTCAGACTGAGATTTTCGATTTTGTTGGCGCATGACGTTGACCACAACGCGCTTATAGATTTTTTCGCGAAACTCGCGTGCGGTGAGACCTTGCGCACGTAAATATTCTAAGAAGCGACCACGGTCGCCACCAAAGTCGCGGTTGAGCACTTCGTCGTATTCCTGGTCGATGTATGACTGTGGCAGCAGTAAACCTTTTTCTTCTGCTGCTTGAACGATCAAAATACGGTCGATCAAGTTTTGTAGCACCTCACGACTCATGCGGTCGATGCTCTCGGAGAATTCTTTTTCGGAGCGGGCTTCGGCGCGCAGACGTGGAATGATCGGTTCGAGCTCTCTGCGGAGCTGTTCGATGGTGATGATTTCACCTTCTGCGATGGCGGCGATACCGTTACCCATCCGGATTAAAGCGGCGTCTTGCTGAGCGTGCGTATGATACGTGAGGCCAAGGAAAACGAAGGAAGCGAAGAGAAAGGAAAGATAGCGTTTAAGCGACATGATGCACGTGGCAGATGGGTGGATTTTAGACTGAAGTTCCACAGTAGAAAGGGATCTTGTGTGGTCAAGCGGCGAAAATGGTTGTTAGCTGTATGGCAGGTAAATGTAAGTCGCTGGGCTGTACCTTGGTTACTGTCTAAAAGTTTTCGATTTTAGGTAAGCCGTCCCCGGCGTCTTCCGACGCAACTTTCGGACATTCAGACGATGTTCCTCCAATTCAAGCCAGATCGCATTGACCTATACAGAATTTGCTGATGACCGCCGGTTGCGGATCAAGTATTTTTGAATCTCTCCTAGCCTTTTCAGTGGATCTTTGGCTGTGAGTCTTGGGAAGCGTGCTCCCGTCTTGAGGAATTCGCCGTTTTTCTCGGCTAGTGCGAGTCGACAAATCAGGCGATCGCTCTCGCTTTCTACACGGTGCACGCCGGCGTTTTCGGCAAACACGCGCACACGACTGACTTCGACCAGGGCTTGTGTAGCACGGGGCAATGGTCCAAAGCGGTCAGCCATTTCTGCAGCGATTTCTTGAATGATCGCGTCGCTGTTGGCTAATGCGAGGCGGCGATAGAGGTCGATCCTAAGGCGCGGTTCAGCGACGTAGTCGGCGGGCAGGGCAGCTTCGATCAGTTGATCCGAATGGTCGGTATATTCGGCGTCTTTAATCGCGGCGAAGGCGAAGCTACCTGTGGTGCGGCGCGATCGTGAACCACCTTCACCAGTCGCGATGAAGTCGAGCTTTACTTCCGCGCGAATGCGGTCGGCGCCCGGCTCGCCCTTAAGGCGGGCCACGCTTTGTTTGAGCAATTGGCAATAGAGCTCGAAGCCGACACCAGCGATGTGGCCACTTTGTTGCGATCCCAGCAGATTACCAGCACCACGAAGTTCGAGGTCGCGCATCGCAATGCGAAAGCCTGCGCCGAGCTGATTGTGCTGCTTGAGTGCGTTCAGACGCTTCTGTGCGGTATCGACCAGTGCGGCGTGGCGATGAAGTAGCAGGTAAGCGTAGGCTTGTCTTTTGAAGCGACCGACGCGACCACGAATCTGGTAGAGCTGTGCTAGCCCAAAACGGTCTGCGCCTTCGATGATCAGCGTATTACAATTGGGGATGTCGATGCCTGACTCGATGATCGTGGTGCAGACCAATACATCGAATGCACCCGCGACGAATCGGGTCATGATTTTTTCCAGCTGACCTTCGTCCATTTGTCCGTGGCCGACGCCGACGCGCAACTTTGGGTGCATTTCGCGGACTTGATGCGCTACGCTTTCGATGGTCGACACGCGGTTGTGCAGGTAGAAGACTTGGCCACCACGATCTGTCTCGGCCTGAATCGCACTTTTAATGAGATCCGCGGAATAACTTTTAACGATAGTCTCGATCGGGCGTCGATTGACGGGCGGAGTCTCGATCACACTCATTGATCGCGCCCCGGACAGCGCCATATAAAGTGTGCGTGGGATCGGTGTGGCGCTAAGTGTGAGGATGTCGACATTGGCGCGCAGTTGTTTGATGCTCTCTTTCTGCTTTACGCCGAATCGCTGCTCCTCATCGACGACGAGCAGGCCCAGATCATGAAAATGCACATCGTTGCTCAGGAGTCGGTGTGTTCCGATGACGATGTCGATCTTACCTGCAGCGAGGTTGGCAATGATTTCTTTATTCTGCTTGGCGCTGCGGAAACGGCTGACCATATCGATGATGATCGGGTATTCCGCCATGCGCTCGCGAAAGGTATTCAGGTGTTGCTGGCAAAGAACGGTGGTCGGCACCAGCAGGGCAACTTGCTTGCCAGCTAGCACGGCTTTGAGGGCAGCACGGATAGCGACCTCAGTTTTCCCGAAGCCGACATCGCCGCAAATGAGACGATCCATCGGCAAAGCGGCTTCCATGTCCGTCTTGGTGGCTTCGATGGCAGTGAGCTGATCCGGTGTTTCGGTAAACGGGAACGCACCTTCGAATGTCGCTTGCCAAGGGTGATCAGGCGGAAAAGTATAACCGCTGTGTTGACTGCGCTCGGCGTGCAGGGTGAGCAGCTCGGCGGCATAATCGAGCGTGGCGATTTCGGCGGCGGCGCGCGTCTTGTCCCATGCGGCACTGCCAATTTTGCCTAGCTTTGGGCTCGATTTAGTCAGGCCGACGTAGCGCGTCAACAGGTGCGATTCGTGCAGTGGCACGTGCACCGTCATTTGGTCGGCAAACTCGACGGTAATTACTTCTTTCGCGCCGCCTTGGATCTTTAATTTACTCAGCCCGTGAAACAGGCAAACGCCATGTTGTAAATGGACGAGGGGATCGCCGTCGGCGAGCTCTGTGAAATCGAGCAATTGATCGACTTGTGAAATGGTCGGCCGCGCTCGTTCCTGTATGCGACTGATTTTGCGCCGTTGACGTCCGAAATATTCGGTGTCGGTAATTAGAACAATGCCCGAGGAGCCCTTCGTCTGCTTAAGTGGTAGCCATGTAGCCGAGCCTTGGCAGATGAATCCGCCAGAGATTGTGCCGTGCAGATACTTGGGTTTTAGCTTCGCGGTGAGTGGATTATCGCCCAGTAGCTCTGCGATACGCGCGGCGTCACTCTCGCTGGCAGTGACGAAATAGAGTGTGCGCTTCTCTTTTTTTGACCAGTCGGCCAGACTACTTTCAAACTTGGTGCGCGCACTGTGCTCGGACTCGAAACGATCGAATCCGACTTGCACTGCGTCTGTGTGCAGGCGGTAATTGGCTGTTGGTTCGGTGGCGATTTCGACGCGTTGTGCTTGGTCGAAAAGTATGGGATCTGTATCTACTGAACAAATACCTAGGCGCAGGTCGTTGGCTCGCGCGGGGCGTGCAAAAACTTGCTCGAAGCTACGGGTTTTTCCGCTTCTAGCCGTCAGTTTTTCAAAGCGATAAGGATGCTCGCGCAGCAGTTGCGAGGGTTCTTCAAGAATCCATGTAATCGGCTGCTCAGTTAAATAGTCGATCAACTGCCCATCTGCCGCGTGGGTTTCCTTAGCACTTTCAGCCGCTGAGATCGTAATATTGCCAACCTTTTCTAGTGTACGTTGAGTACTGGGATCAAAGCTGCGAATGCTTTCGATCTCGTCGCCAAAGAAGTCCATCCGGTAAGGCTGATTGGCATCGTAGGGATAGACATCAATCAAGCCGCCGCGTGTGGCGACTTGGCCGGGATGCTCGCAAAGCGCTTCGGAGTCGTAGTCGAGTTCGCTGGTGAGTGTGTCGACCAGTTTTTTAAAGGAATGCGCTTCGCCAGTGCGTAGTTTGAGTTGGCGGCTTTCAAATTGAGTGCGCTCCGGGCAGTTGCCTAAAATCGCTTCGGGCGTGGCGACGATCAGGCGGGCTTTGTTACTCGAGCGTAGCAAGGTACTGAGCACGGATAGACGTTCGCAGATGCGGTCTGCAGCTCGAGTGGCGTCGATGTCCGGTGGTGGCACTTCTGGAAAGTGCAACACCTCCAGTACGACCTTCGGTGCGAGCCACTGAGCATAGGTTTCGGCCTCGGTCGCTAGTTCTTGTGAGCGGCTTGGGTCGGTGACGAGCAGCACGCTGGTGCGCTTGGTCTGTTGCTTGGCAAGTGTAGTGATTAGAGCTGCTCGGGCCTCGACGCTGACACCGTGAAAGAGAGTGGCCGCAGCGCTGTTTGTGAGGAGTTCGGACATTAATCTTTTAATTGTTGAAGCGCATGCTCGGCGGCAGCTGATTCGGCGGACTTTTTGGAGCGACCGCAGCCGCGTCCTAGTTCTTTGCCGTCAAGTTGCACGACAGCACTATAAGTGCGCGCGTGCTCGGGGCCTTTCTCTGGAAGTGCTCTGTAGTCCGGTACCGCACCGCTATGATGTAATTGCGTCCATTCTTGCAGGCGTCCTTTCGGATTGCTTAATCCGCCGTTGCTCTGAGCTTTCTTTATGGCGTCGCCGAGAGCATGCAGGATAAAGCTGCGAGCGGCTTCGATACCGCCATCGAGATAAATTGCACCAATCAGGGCTTCAAAGGCATCTTCCAGCATGCCGGCGCTTGGCTCGGTGTGGTGTTGGCGCTGTGCTTGGCTAACTTGCAAGAATGAGCCGAGCCCGAGGGTCCGAGCATGGGCGGTCAGCGCCTTACCATTGACGAGGCTAGCACGGCTGTGGTCGAGCGCACCTTCGTCGAATTCTGGTTTGTTTTGGTAGAGTGTTTCTGCGACGACTAGGTCGAGCACGGCATCGCCAAGAAATTCAAGGCGCTGGTTATCGCCCTCTTCGAGGTCACAGCTTGGGTGTGTGAGGGCGAGTTCCAGCAAAGTGATATCAGCGAACTGGTAACCGAGCTGTTGTTCGAAAAGGTTCAATGGGTGCGTCATGGGCAGTTTATTCAGGTGTCGTGGCTTTCCGCTTGCACGAAATGTTATTTTTGAATTACTCTATGCTCGTCTAAAGCAACGGCGATACAATGCCGAAAATAGAGTCTGCAGTTATTAATAAACTACCTTTGCCTAAACAAAAAACTAAAAAAAACGGGGCCAAAATATTTGTCCTCGACACCAACGTTCTTCTCCATGACCCCCAGTGTCTACATAAGTTTGAGGATAACACAGTTGCCATACCAGTCGAAGTTCTGGAAGAACTCGACCGCAAGAAATCTGCTCCAGGGGAGTTAGGATTTTCTGCCCGCAAAATTCATCGAGATCTGCGATCGCTGTTTGACGAGGAGCTCGCTGTCCCGCCTGAAATGAAGGGGCAGGGGAATTCCGCCCTCAGCTGCGATCTACCAAACGGTGGTCGCTTGATTGTGGTGATTAATGATTATTTTGTATCTGGCGACAATCAGAGCGAGGGCATGAATCGGCTGCGTGCAACACTGGTTGATATGGAGAAAATGGACAGCCGTATTTTGGCGTCTTGTTTTTTTCTCAAAGAAGTGTGCACGGAGTGCCGTGTGATCTTAGTGACTAAAGACGCCAACATGGCGCTCAAGGGCATCGCACTTGGTCTCGAAGTTCAGGACTACATGAACGATAAGATCAAGACGGCGAATATCGGCGGCGGCATCAAGACAGTTGTAATCGAGGACGCTGAGTATGAGCGCTTCATTGAAGAACATGGAGTTGATCTGACACCGGAGCTTACCAGTCATCTTTATATTAACGAATATATTTATCTCAGCAACGGTGAGTTTCGCGAACCAGCTCGCTACCGTGGAGACGGGCAAATCGATGGGTTGATCTTGGGGAGTGGGGTGGGGATTAAGATTCCGAAAGGTATTCGGATCAATCCGCTCAACGAGGAGCAGCGTATGTTGATGGATGCCTTACTCGACGAAGACATTAAGTTGGTCACCTGTATGGGCAAGGCTGGCACGGGTAAGACTTTAGTTTCGATTGCAATGGCACTGTATCAGGCAATCGGCGAAGATAATCTGTATGAGCGCGTCTTTATTACCCGTCCTTTGGTGCATATCGGTAAAGACACTGGTGCGCTGCCCGGTACCTTGGAGGAAAAGATGGCTCCTTATATTGCGCCATTTTATGATAATTTAGAAGTACTCTTTAGTAATCGGAAAGTAATTAGACGTCCGGCAGCAGACCCAGATCAAGCCAAGTTAGAGCGTATCACTTCGAATCGTAAGCGTAAGAAAGCGATGACGAAAATGGCCAAGCAACCCGCACATGCGGAAAAGGAAGAGGATGATTCCAAGCAACCGCGTAAGCCGTATCAATTTCTGTTTGACTATGGTATGGTCGAAGTGGAGGCGATGACGTACATCCGTGGTCGTTCGCTAGCCGATACGATTTTTATCATCGATGAGGCGCAGAATCTCACGCCACACGAAGCAAAGACCGTCGTTAGTCGCATGGCTGAGGGTTCAAAAGTGATTTTACTCGGCGATCCGTATCAGGTGGATAACATGTTTCTCGATGCGATGTCGAATGGACTGGTGCACACTGCACAGCGTCTGAAGGGAACGGAAATTACCGCTCACTTGGAGTTGACCACAGGCGTGCGCTCGGAGCTAGCCGATCTTGCTGCGGATTTGTTGTAATGTAGCGCCGCGTGGGCCACGCGGCATTTGGTTTGGCAATAATCGGTTGACGCTGTAATCCTGAGGTGATCGCTGATGTTTAGTTCTGCCCTAGGTTTGTCTGTTTGATGATGTACTTTAGACCAAAGCGCGCTTGCTTTTGCACGCTCGGCCTTGTGGCGACGCAGTAATAAGCCGATCATCAGGTAGCAATTCGTGTCGTAAATAAAGATGCCCGCTGACGTTAGGATGTAGGAGGCGAGTATCAAAGACATTTCATGTCGTCACGCCGAGAGCGAGGCATCTGCTATGAGCTGCTCCAGGTAAAACGGCCAGCAAAGAAGGGATAAATGACCCTTTTCATTTTCAGATCAACTGCTATTTTGGGATGAAAGACTTGAATGTGCGAGTGAGACAAACCTTATTAGCGGTTCATTTTTCCCGACAATCACAGGCAGCACCGAGGTCTGCCGTAGATGGCGTGGCAATGCTAGTGTCATTTAAAGCATTTGCCATTCGGCGAAAGTAGCGGCTTGACCAATCTGGTGGCCAGTTTCATCGATTAACGACCAAACACGGGCGGAATCAATGTAGAAACGCTGGCCCGTGGCGCTGACACGAGTGCCACGATAGTTATTGGAATAGCCCAAAGTGGTGACTTCCGATAATAGCTGTTGGCGTTCGTCGCGGTGCTGCGCCTCCGCGGAATAGCGAGAGGGCAGCTCAGTTAAGGTGGCCCAGTCCATTTCGAAGAGTGTCTGTGCGGCGTTGTTGCCGTAGTTAAATATGGGGTCGGTCTGTGTGTCGTGCGAGAGCACCACGAAGGCTGCTTCCATCAATCGATCCGCCTCATGATTCCCAGGTTCGATCAAATCGGCTCCAAAGCAACGGTAATAGTTTTTGAGTATTAACGCGGTATGAGAGCGGAGATCTATAGTTGCCATTGAGGTTGGTCGTGAGCCGCATGAATTGAACGCCGCAGTCTTATTTAACCGGCAACAGGTGGAACTGAATCTTTTGCAACAGTGACTTCTGGCCGCTGGTTAAAGAGGCGGCGTCCTTCAATTGACTGAGGTAATTGCGGGCCCTTTTGCTATCATTGTTTTGTAGCGCGGTGCTGGCTTTGCTAGTGAGGGTGGACAAAGTAGATTTTTTAAAATCAAAATTGCGCTGCAGAATTATTGCGGAAAGCCGGTTTTTAACATCGTTCCAGGTCTGCAATTGAGAAGGCTTGAGAGCTGCGGATTTGATTTGATTGTAATAATCAAATGCGGCCAAGTAGTTCTCTGTATTAAAGCTCTTAAGTAGGCCTTTGGCTGCACTCGTCGCTTGTTCGTTGCCATTGAAAGATCTTAGCAGGTCGTTGCCCATCGACAAAAGCTCGCTGCCGCCACTGATGGCCTCGGTGGCTTTATTGTTATATTTACTGAGATCTAGGGCGTTGGCTGCTTGAAAGGTGAGCAGGCAGATTACGAAGGTCGAAAGGACGTGATAGATCTGTTTCATTTTAAATGTCAGTTAGGTTAGCGAAGTTTACTTACCCAACTTTTCAGCGGTCTCTTGTTCGATGCGAGCGATATATTCAGAAACATTACAGGTGAGCATACGAGTGCTGCCGGGTGAAACTTCGAGCACCTTATTGACCACGCCGTCGAGGAAGGAACGGTCATGACTGACGAGGATCACGGTGCCTTCAAATAGGTTGATCGCTTCCTGCAACACTTCCTTGGATTTGATATCAAGGTGATTGGTCGGTTCGTCCAAAATCATGCAATTCGCAGGGTGCATGAGCATCTTGGCCAGGGCGACGCGATTTTTCTCACCACCAGAGAGGACGGAGGTCTTTTTAAGTGCCTCGTCGCCGCTGAAGAGCAGTGCGCCGAGTGCGCCGCGCGGGTTGGCGTCGTCGTTGCCAATGGCGGCCGTTTCGACTTCTTCGAGCACGGTGTTGGCTGGGTTAAGCTCTTCGGCTTGTGATTGAGCGAAGTAGCCGAGCACTGTGTTGATGCCCTTATCGACGGTGCCGCCTTGGTAAACCTCGATGCCAGCCATAATACGAGCGAGGGTGGACTTACCCGCACCGTTGACTCCGACAACTGCAATGCGATCGCCCTTGTCGATCCGGAGGTCGAGGCCGTCGAAAATAACATTGTCTCCATAGGCTTTATCCAGACCGGTAATGGTGATCACCTTGGCGCTGGCTGGTGGTGATTTCGGAAAACGGAAGAACATCTTCTTCTCATCGCGTGGAATGGTGATAAGCTCCATCTTATTGAGCGATTTGATACGACTCTGTACCATGCTCGCTTTTTTGACGTTGGAGCGGAAGCGTGTGATCCAGTCTTTGACCTCTTTAATTTCCTTTTGCTGGTTGGCGTAAGCTTTACGCAGCACTTCAAGGCGCTTGTCAGTTTCGGTCACGTAGTAGCTGTAGTTGCCCTTGAAGCTGTTGAGGTCACCGAGCTTGAGTTCGAGTGTGCGGTCAGTGACCTCGTCGAGGAAGGCACGGTCGTGAGAGATCACGATGAGTGCGCCTTGATAATGCTTGAGGTATTGCTCGACCCAATGCTGAGAGATAATGTCCAAATGATTTGTCGGTTCATCGAGAATGATGAGACTCGGGTTTTGCAGCAGGAGTTTCGCCAGGGCGATTCGCATCTGCCAGCCACCCGAGAACTCGCCAGTATCACGGTCAAAGTCGGTCGCCTTAAAGCCCATGCCGATAAGAATACGCTCGACGCGGGACTTCATCTTGTGCGGTTCGTGGTCTTCGAGTTGCTGCTCCCATTCGCCCATCTGATCGATGAGGTCGTAGTAAGCATCTTCGGAGGTGTCCATCTCCACCATTTGTTCTTCGGCTTGATCAATCTTCTTTTGCAGTTCGAGTACATCGCCAAAGGCGCTTTCGGCTTCCTTAAAAAGAGTGTTTCCAGAGACGGAAATGCCGTCCTGAGGGAGGTAGCCAATACTGACGTAGTCAGGTTTGTCAATGGATCCAGATTCGGCCTCAAGTTCAGCCATCAACATGCGTAGCAGTGTAGTCTTACCGGAGCCGTTTGATCCGACTAGAGCGATGCGATCACGAGCGCCGATGACGGTGTTGATTTTGTTGAAAAGAACCTTCTTGCCGAAGTGGTGAGAGATTTGATTGATCGTGATCATTTTTGAAAAGTGAAAAGTGAAAAGTAAAAAGTGAGAAGTTGGAAAAGTGGATGGAGCGTAAGGAGCGCTTAGATTATCTGTGAAGTCTGCCGAGCCGGTCCCGCAGGGATGACTGCACTGGGTGCACTTTGGTCAAGGGAAGGAACATATTACTAAAGGCGCAGGATGAAAGCAGGTCGACTCTGGATGGCAAAGAAAAAGGAGAGGCGTGGTGAGCCCTGTCTGGCGGGAGGTACGATTTCCTTGTCGTCTGTGTTTGTCATAAATATGCGGTTCACACGGAGATGAACCCTTCCATCGCAGTTGCTATTCACCGACGAAAAAGCCCGAGGCGGTTAATGCGCTCGGGCTAAGTGAAGTCGGTTATTCGTTTAGAATGTCTTTATTCAGGGTTTTCTCTTTTACAGGCCTTGCCTCTTTTTACGCGCTTTTTATGTGCGGCTTTGAGCTCGTCTTTGTTCAGTTGGCCGTCGTCGTTGGAATCGATCTTGTCGAAGTGCTCGACAAGTCGTTTCGCACCAGCGTTTTCGACCTCTTCAAGCGAGAGCTGCTCGTCGCCGTTCGAGTCAGTGTTGGCGAAGCGCTCGCCGCGTTCTGCTTGGTTTGCTCGGCCTTGGCGTTGGCCATGCTGGTCGCCGTTGACGGATCTGCCTTCGGCTTGAGCGAGGGCAGGGAGGAGGCAAGCAGCAAGTGTGGTGAGGAGGAGTATTTTTAATTTCATGATGTATTTTTATATGGTTTCGCAGCGCTTGATTGGCTGCTTACCTAAGACATCGTGAGGGGCGCTAAAAAGTTTCAGCGAGTGTTTCAAACAGTGTAGGGGCGAGCCTTGGCACGCCCGAGCATTGTGTGTCTGAGCTGTGAATTTTGCGGGGCATGATCTGGCGGGCGTGGCAAGCCTCGCCCCTACCGGTTATTCCGCTAGCCCCGCAGCAATCGCGGCGTTCTGCAGCTCGTTGATCTCGGTAATGCCTTTGGCGCCGAGATCAAGCAGAGCGTTTAGCTCGTCGCGGGTGAACGTGGCTTCTTCGCCGGAGCTTTGCACTTCGACGAATTTACCGCTGCCGGTCATGACGAGATTGGCATCGACCGTGGCGTTTTTGTCTTCGGGATAGTTGAGGTCGAGGATCGGTGTGTCTTTATAGACCCCGACTGATACCGCCGCGACGGATTCGGTGAAGGGGTTTTCTTTGAGCTCACCTTTGGCGATGAGCTTTTGAATCGCAATTTGTGCGGCGACGTAGGCTCCCGTAATCGAAGCGGTGCGGGTGCCGCCATCCGCTTGAAGCACGTCGCAATCGATCCAGATGGTCTTGCCTGTGAGCTTTTTGAGATCGAATACGGCGCGCAGTGAGCGGCCGATGAGACGTTGAATCTCGATGGTGCGCCCGTCAGCTTTACCTGCGCTGATGTCGCGTCGCTTGCGATCCAGTGTGCTGTAGGGAAGCATCGAATACTCGGCAGTCATCCAGCCACCTTCGACCTTTTGAGCGCGCATCCAGCCGGGCACGCGATTGTCGATTGATGCGGCGCAAATGACGCGTGTGTCGCCAAAGCTAACGAGCACTGAGCCGAGTGCGTGCGGCGCGATGCCGGTCTCGAACTTGACGGTGCGGAGCTCATCGATTGCGCGGTTATCAGGACGGGCGAAAGGTGTGTTGGTTTCGTTGGACATTTAAAATAGTGAGGAGTAAAGCCTGCGGCTAGTGACGTGCTGCGCACGGAATGAAAGAGTGAGGGTGACGCCTGCGGCTAGTGAAAGTGGGAGTATCTTAATCGTAATCTTACTCTTTATCCTAATCCTTCTGTCTAGCGCTGGGATTAAGATTAAGAGGTAGGCACTAGGCCTCTGCTGGTTTGTTAGTCAGTGCGGGTAAGTAGCGTTCGCGGGCCAAGCGCCAGAAGATTAATAAAAATGCGGTGAGTGGAATCGCCAGCACCATGCCCATGATGCCGCCGAGAGCGACACCCCAAAAGAAAATAGAAAAGATGATGAGCATTGGCCCCATTCCGGTTTTATCGCCCATGATGCGCGGGGTGAACACATAGTCGGTGAGGAGTTGACCGATGATGAAGACGACTGCGCAGAGGCCGATCAAACTGGTACCGCCATCGTCTTGGAAATAGGCGAGTGGTAGTACGGTAAGTATGCCGAGCATGGTGCCGAGGTAGGGAATGATGTTGAGCAGGCCAAGCACGAGACCCAAGACGATGCCGAACTTGAGGCCGACTAGGGCGAAGCCGACCGCTAGCACGATACCGAGGAGCAGGCCGATAATGATTTGCCCACGGAAAAATGCGACGACTATCTCGCTAAACTGACGGCATAGAAAGACGATGTCATGTTGACGTTCATCAGGCAAGAAACTCAGCTGCGTTTGCAGATCGTTCCATACATTGCGGTTACCATTCAGAATGAAAAATAGATAGATGGGGATAATCGCGTAGGCCGCAACTTTGGCAAACATGCTGCCGATAAAGCCACCGACTGAACCGCCAATCGTGCTGATTTTTTCTGGTAGAGCCTGAAGTCCGCTGCTGATAGTTTCAGAGTGTGTGGCGACGATATTCTGCACGTATGCTTGGGGTGTTTGGCCGAGCTTGGCATGTAGCCATTGCCAAGCAGTCGGCGTCTTCTCTTGTAAGAATTGATAGAAATTGTCGCGTATGCTTGGCACTGCTTGGATGAACTCCGTGACTTGGTGCAATAAAATTGGCAGCAGCAGCATCGTGATGGTCGCGATGGCGAGCAGCACTAGCAAGTAAAGTAGAATGATGCCTTGTGTTTTGGAGAGCCGGGTATGTTTCTCGCACAGGGTAATGATGGGGCGTAGCAGAGTGGCGAGGATCGCGGCGATCGCGAGTGGTAGCAGCACATCTTTGAATGTGTGGATAAACATCTGCAGCACGACGAACAGCGAACAGGCCGTGGCGATGAGTAGTATCAGAGCGAAGGCAGTCGCTCCAGCGGCGATGATTCGTTTCTGGAAGGGAGACAGATGGGGTGCGTTGGTTTCAGACATAGCGATGTGTGTGTGGGTAACGTGTAACGGAGCACCTTTTGAAAGTCGAGCGTGCGAGTGGTGCCCGCTTAACTAAGCAATTAGATAGCCGCAAGCTGCGCAACAGAGCACCACCAACCATGCTGGAATCTTAAATCGACTCAGTGCGATAAAGGCGCCAGTTGCCAGCACCACATCAGTCCAACGTTGTACGCCGTGTGCCCATACCGGATTGATTAACGCGGCGAGCAGTAGACCGACGACAGCGGCATTCGCGCCAATGAGGCCGGCTTGTGCCCAGACTTTGTTTCGAAATCTATTCCACAGTGGTAGCAGGCCAATGAGTAGCAGTATCCCAGGGAGGAAGATCGCGAGCAGTGCGATTGCGCCACCGATCCAGTGTGGCGAAGTGGCTTGGCTGGCGGTGCCGAGAAAGGCCGACAGAGTAAATAGCGGGCCGGGCAGTGCTTGTGCCGCGCTATAGCCAGCCACGAAGTGGCTTTCCGAGATGAGGCCGCTAGGCACTACGCTATCATATAACAAAGGAAGCACTACGTGCCCGCCGCCGAAAACCATCGCACCAGCTCGGTAATTCATCCCATAAATCGCGCTACTTGCATCCGGCGATACCAGCAGTGAGGCGGCTAGTAGTAGGCAAAAGCTCGTGAGTGCAATGTACATCGTGCGCTTACTGACAAGTTGTTGTGCACCGTGTAGCTCTGGCTTGTCTTGGCTGGAGTTGCGAAACAGGGCATTGCCGATGGCGACGCCCAGTAAGATGACGCCCATTTGTATCCATGCGCCTGGGATCGATAGGCTGAGTGCTGCACAGACACCTGCGAGCGCGATGCGGGGCCAGTCAGGGCAAAGTTTTTTGCCTAAATCGAGCACTGCTTTTGCGACGACCGCTACGGCTGCGATCAGGAGTCCGTGAATCAATGGTAGGGCACCATCGCCGCCTACGCTTAGTCCGTAAGCGCAGGCGATCATAATCAGCGCCGACGGCAGCGTGAAGCCCAGCCACGCGGCACATGCCCCCCACAGTCCGCCGCGCTGCAATGCGATGGCAAAGCCCAACTGACTGCTAGATGGGCCAGGTACAAATTGGCACAACGCCAGCAGCTCTGTGTAGTGAGCCGCGCTTAACCATTTACGGCAACTGACGAACTCCTCCTTAAAGTAGCCGAAGTGGGCGACTGGCCCGCCGAATGAAAGACAACCGAGTCGGAGGTAAATCATAAAGATCTTCTGGGCGGAGAGTGGTGGTTGCGTCGACATAGGCTGAATTAGGACTGATCGATTGCTTTTTTCAAGAATTGAAGAGTTGGGTTGAATTTTTGACTATAACACGCACTGTGCTGCCATCATGGACATCGAGACTTTCCCTAATCCGAATCAAGAGCGTAATTACACCATCCAGCATATTCAGGAGGAGTTTACTTCCACCTGCCCGATGACTGGTCATCCAGACTACGCTACGGTGGTTTTTAGTTACGCGCCGGATGAGCTCTGCATCGAATTAAAGGCGATGAAGCTTTATCTTCACGATTATCGCAACAAGGGGATTTTCTTCGAAGCAGCGACCAATAAAATATTTGAGGATCTATTTGCAGTGACTAAGCCACGCTGGGCACGTCTCGAGACAATCTGGCGCGGGCGCGGTGGTATCCGTTCCAACTTGATCGTTGAGGCACAGCAAGACGGCTACGACGGTCCAAAGACCGTGCCATTTGCAAGCTAGAGAAAATGTTTACATCACGTCTATTAAGCGACTTCGAAAATCGCTTGGATTTCGACGGTGCTATCTAGCGGCAGGCCAGTCACCGCAACGGCTGCGCGTGTGTGGCGACCGCGATCACCTAAGATTTCGACCATCGTGTCGGACGCTCCGTTAATGACCGCTGGGCTGTCGGCAAAGCTGGGCACACCATTAACAAACCCATTGAGCTGCACGACGCGTGAGACTTTGTCGAGATCGCCGAGGTGCCCTTTGGCGACAGCGAGTAGGTTGAGGGCGCAGACGCGGGCAGCAGCTTGGCCGTATGCGATATCGCGGATTTCACCGATTTTACCAGTGTGAGTCATCGCACCGTTGACTAGGCAAATGGCTCCAGAAATATAGAGTAGATTGCCGACTTGCATGCAAGCGACGTAGTTACCCGCAGGTGCAGGTGCTGTAGGCAGTTCGATGCCGAGTTCGGCGATGCGTTGGTCTGTAGTCATCTGGGGAATATTGAACGTCCAATGTCAAACGTCCAACTTTGAATATTGGGGAATCAGAGTGAAGCGGTTATTTACCTAACGAAAGTTCGCGATACTTTGGGTTCAGTTCAGTGGGCACTGGTGCAGCGGTTGCTGTGCGCCATGTATTCAGCATTTGTTTGAGCTGGGCTGCTTTTTCAGGATGAGTCTTGGCGAGGTTGGTACGCTCACCAGTATCGGATTCGAGGTCGTAGAGTTCGATGCGCCCGTCTTCGAAATATTCGTGGAGTTTCCATTTGCCGTAGCGAAGGGCTGATCCTGGGCGAGTGCGAAAGAGGGCATCATGCGAGTCATCTTCGATGCTAGCATATTTTTGTAGGTAGATCGGGAAGTGCCAGTAGAGTGCGCGGATGTCGATGCTGCCAGTTTGCGTGAGTAGCGGTAAGAGGCTGACGCCGTCGAGTTGTTTGCCTTCTGGGATGGACAGGTTTGCGACGTCAAGGAAAGTCGGGAAATAATCGATTCCGATGACAGGTGTATTACTAGTGGAGTTGGGCGGGACTTGGGCGGGCCAACGCAGCACGAGAGGAGCGCGGATGCCACCTTCAAAGTAGGAGCCTTTGCCTGAGCGGAAAGGTGTTTGTTTAGATGTTTTGGTGATGCCGCCATTGTCGGACGTAAAGAGCACCAGTGTGTTTTCTTTGAGCCCAAGTGCTTCGAGTTCTGTAAGAATATTGCCGATGCCTTGATCCATTTTTTCGATCATGGAGGCATAGACCGCGTTGAGACCTGGTTGGTCTTTATATTTGTCAATGAACTCAGGGACAGGCTCTAGCTTTGCATGCACGGAGTAGTAGGCCATGTGCATAAAGAAGGGCTCTTCGGTATGCTTGCGCATGAACTGTATGGCTTGGTCCGCAAAGATATCAACGCGGTGGGTGCCTTTCGGATATTGCTCGTTGAAGGGCTTCATTTGTCCGCTGAAGGGGCTGAAATAGCCACCATCGTATGGACCGCCGGAGGTGTCGCCGCCAATATTGATGTCGAAACCTTGTTGAGTGGGATCGGAGCCTACATGCCATTTTCCCAAATGGATCGTTTTGTAACCGCCTGCCTGCAATGCGCCTGCTATCGTGAGGTTATCGAGCCCCAGATCCGTGGTGTTTTTGATCGGAATCAATTTTCGATCCTTGGCTTTACCGCGATCGGAATTCCCAACTGTGTAGACTCCTGTGCGCGGGGAATACTGCCCACTCAGGCAAGCCGCCCGGCTGGGTGCACAATTCGCCGAGGGTGCATAGGCATTGGTAAAGAGCATGCCTTCGGCACGTAGTTGATCGATGTTTGGGCTGTTGTAGCGTGGGCTGTTGAATCCGACATCCATGACGCCGAGGTCGTCGGCATTAATGTAGATGATATTTGGCTGGATCGGAGCTGCGGCGCTGAGTGTGCTCCAGCTCGCGATTAAGAGTAGGCTAGGATATTTAATCATTTTCGCACGCCTGGGGCGTCGATGAGCGCCTTAAGTTGCTTCGACATGAATTCGGCGACTTCTGGATTTTGTGTGACGAGGTTGGTCGTCTCAGCGATGTCGGAGTCGAGATCGTAGAGCTGTCCTGGATTTGCTTTCTTGCCCTTCTTGGCTTGCGGTGAGGCGATGTATTTCCAATTCGCACGGCGCAGTGCGCGTGTGCGGCCAGCTTCTTCGATCATGAAGGGCAGGCCGACTGACTCTTTGCCGAGGAAGGCTGCCAAGGTGTCGCGACTGTCGAGTGCTTCACCTTCGGGCAAGGATTGGTCGAGTAGCTGTGCAAAAGAACCCATGAAGTCGATCTGGTTGACCAGCGCGCTGGAGATGCCGGGCTCGATTTTTGCAGGCCAGCGAATGAGGAATGGCACGCGGGTGCCGCCTTCGTAGATTTGATATTTGCCGCCACGATAGGGGCCGGAGCCGTCGTGGCCGTTGTCGACCTCTTTGGTCGATGTGCGGACGGTGGTGCCGTCTTGGTAGCCGTCGTCATACACGGGGCCATTGTCACTGGAGAAAATCACAATCGTATTGTGGCTCAGTCCATTGACTTCGAGGGCTTTGAGGATTTCGCCGACAGACCAGTCAAATTGCACCATGGCGTCGCCGCGGTAGCCGAGTGTGGTTTTGCCATGGAAGCGTGGGTGTGGGGCACGCGGCACGTGGATGTCTTGCGATGCAAAGTAGAGGAAGAACCGCTTGTCCTTGTTTTTGCCAATGTATTCGCGGGCTTGATCGACAAATGTGTCGGCCATTGTTTCGTCATTCCAGAGTGCGGATTTACCGCCAGCCATGAAACCGATGCGGCCGATACCGTTGATCACACTGTTGTTATGACCGTGTGAACTTTTGTAATAAGTCATCGCTTCAGGTGTGACTTTGGCGTCGGGATACACCGTGCTACCCTTGCTGTTTACTTCATCTTTTCGACCGACGTAGAGCGGGTCGGCCGGATCGAGATTGAGGACGTGGTGATCGAGCAAATAGACGCAGGGCACGCGATCATTGGTGGAGGGCAGTAGGAAGCTGTAGTCGAAGCCGATTTCAAGTGGGCCAGGGAATACTTTTCCGTTCCAGTCGGTGGGCACGCCTTTGGCTCCGATGCCGAGGTGCCATTTGCCGATCACTGCAGTGGTGTAGCCTGCATCTTTAAATAGATCTGGGAGGGTATAGGCTTCAGTATCGATTGAGAGCGGTGCATTGGGCGGTAGGATGCTGACTCCCTGGCGAAAGCCATGGATGCCGGTGAGCATCGAGAAGCGTGAGGGCGTGCAAGTCGCGGCAGCGCAGTGGCCATCGGTAAAGCGTAGTCCGCCTGCGGCGAGCGCATCAATGTTGGGTGTCGAGATCAGCTCTGAGCCATAAGCGCTAACATCGCCGTAGCCGACGTCGTCACCGTAAATAATCACGACGTTGGGTTGAGTGCTGGCGGATACGCTAGCAGGTAGTAGTGCAACTGAAGCGACGATTGAACCGAGAAGGGAGCGCTGTTTTGAGAACATGGTCTAATTAAGGCAAATTGAAGCTACCATTCTACCGATTCTTACACCTTAGGTCTTGGACGAATTCAGCAAATTTGTGTATATAATCCGCATTGTTCGTTTTATATTCAGCTATTCTGAATAAGGACTCTCGCCTTCGCTGCGGGCGATGGCCACGGCACCGACGGTGTCGCTAAATACATTCACCGAAGTGCGGCACATGTCGAGGATGCGATCCGTCACCCATACCACCCCAATCGCTTCGACGGGCAGGCCGACTGCGGGAAGAATCACGGCAATCGCCACCAAGCTGGCTGCAGGAATGCCGGCGACGCCGATACTGGTGGTTAAGGCAAGAAAAACGACCAGCAATTGCTGGCCGATGCCGAGTGCGACCGCGCCGGTCGAGGCGTAGAGCTGCGCAATGAAGAGCACGACCACGCATTCGTAGAGTGCGGTACCGTCCATATTTACCGTTGCACCAAGTGGGAGGGTGAATGAGCTGGTCTTTTTTGAGACCTTGGCGCGATCCTCCACGGTTTCTATGGTGAGTGGCAGGGTTGCGGATGAGCTGGCGGTGGAAAATGCAGTGAGCAGCACTGGAACCATTTCTTTGTAGTGCGTGATCGGGTTGACCTTGCCGATAAACTTGAGCACTAGGGCGAGGTTGATGAAAAAATGAATCGCAAGAGCTAAAATTACAGTGATGAAAAACCAGAAAATCGCACCGATGAGGTCGCCGATGGGCGCGTTGAACAACACAGGGGTGACGAGGCCGAACACGCCGATCGGTGCGAAACGAATGATGAAGTCGGTGAGCTTGAGCATCACTTCCTGAGCGCTCTCCCAGAATTTTTGCTGCGTCTCGCGTTGTGCCTCGGGCAGCTTGCCGATAAAGGCGCCGAACAGTAGCGAGAAGGTGATGACTCCAAGCAGTTGCCCATTATTGGTCGCCGCATCAACGATGTTGGACGGGAACATGCGCAGAAAGATATCAAACAAGTCGCTGCTACTGCGGCCTTCGACTTTGCTCATTAGTCCTTGGTTAAGGGCAGTCTCGCTACCGCGACCAAGCATAGCCGTAGCAGTCTCTGCATCAATTTTTCCGGGGCCGATGAGATTCACCACGACGACGCCGACGATGACTGCAGCGGCCCCGCTGCAGGTGTAATAAAGGAAGGTTTTAAACCCCATACGGCCAACACCTTTTTCTGCGCCAAGATGCATGACTCCGCTGATGATGGACGCGACGATCAATGGTACGATGACCATCTTCAGTGCGTTCATGAAGAGCTTGCCGATGAATTGACAAAATACTTCGACGTTACTGCTAAACGCTCCGTCAATGTTGGGCATGAGGGCACATGCAAACAGTGCGGCAAGTGCCAATGCGAGTAGTATCTGCCAGTGTAGTTTCCAGTGAATGGGGTTCATCATGCTGTGGGGTTGAGATTATGGGAGTCGACGTGCAAGCGCTTGCCAGTATTCAACTGCAAGTTCTTCGGGGCGGACGGTTGGTTTGATGCCGTCCGCGACGATTAAATCGAACCACTCACGGACCTCGGGCAGTGGTTCGCGTTTGCAAAGTGCACCAAGTTGTTTGCGGCGTTGGGTAAAGATTCGGCGGATGCACTCACGTGCTGATTTTGAGAAATGCACGGCATCCTCACGTAGGTCCAGGCGCAACAGCGCAGAGTCAACTTTAGGCGCGGGGTGAAAACATTGTGCGGAAACGAGATGCTTACTATGTGCGGTATAGACTGACTGCAGGAAAATGGAGATGGCCCCGAACGCTTTGCTGCCATGCTTGGCGATGTAGCGGTCGGCCGCTTCTTTTTGTAGCATTAGCACCATGCGCTGTGGGAGAGGTCCTGAGATGACAGATTCCATCCACGGTGTGGAGACTGCATAGGGAAGGTTAGCGACAATTTTAAAGCCAGCCTTGGCTTGTTCGATCGGCAGTTCTGCGCGCGGGTAATCGAGGCAATCACCTTCGATTAAATGTAAGCTCGGTTGCTCTGGTAGCACGTTGGTGCGAATGTGCTCGGACAGGGTGCTGTCGCGTTCGACTGCCCAGACGGTGGCTCCTGTACTGAGGATGGCGCGGGTAAGGGTGCCGAGCCCCGGGCCGACTTCAACGACATGACTGCTCGCGTCGATGTCTGCCATCTCGACCGACTTGCGCACGATGTTGCCATCGACGAGGAAGTTCTGCCCTAGCTTTTTATTTGGAAAATGCGCGAGCTCATTAAGCAGCGCGCGGGTTTGTTTGGGGCTGAATGGCATTATTCGGAAAAGTATAAAGGTATGAAGGTGGGAAAGTATTCAAGTATGAAGGTAGTGGATTCTACTTTCTCACATTTCTACTTTAACACCTTTATACTCTCTTAAGCATTGTGAAACGCTTCGATCAATCTATCGGTGTCTTCGGAGCGCATGAGGGCTTCGCCGACGAGGATCGCATCGGCTCCGCATTCGCTAGCGCGTTCGGCATCTTCAATATTAAAAATACCGCTTTCGCTTATTTTAATAATATCGTCTGGGATCTGAGGTATCAGTAATTCGGATACGGACAGGTCGGTCTTGAATCGCTTAAGATCGCGGTTGTTGACGCCGACTATTTTAGGATCGAATTTGAGTGCTTTTTCGAGCTCACACTCTTCGTGAATTTCGTAAAGAGCGTCGAGTCCAGCAAGTCCAGCCGCGTCCCGGAGCGCTTTAATTTCGTCGTCTGCGAGTGCGCGCACAATGATTAAAATACAGCGTGCGCCGCCTTCGGCGGCTTCGACAACTTGCACTGGGTGTACCATGAAATCTTTGCGTAAACAGGGCACCTTGCGTTCGTGGACTTCAAGGAATTCGACGACATCCCAGAGGTCTTGTAGGCTGCCACCAAAGTAATCGGTGTCAGTGAGCACGGAGAGGCAGTCGGCTTCGGCGTTAATATAATTACGCGCTTGGTCGACGGCATTTAGCTGGGCATCCGAAATTTCGCCAGCCGATGGGGACTTACGCTTGATCTCGGCAATTACCGAGAGGCGATCCTTGCGGGCGAGGGCTTCGAGGAAGCTGCCACCTTGGCGCTGTATGTCAGCGAGTCGTGAGAGTTCTGAATCCCGGATTGGGCGTAACTGGTTGCGTAGTGCGTGCCGCTTGGCGGCCATGATCTCGGCTAGTTTATCCATCTAAGTGAACATCGAACGTTAAACGTCGATTTTTCAACCCCGAATTTAGCTTAATTGTATGTTCGAAGGGGATTTATGTATAGGGGTGAGGGCGTCTTGCCCTCGTGTTAAATTGATCTGGGCGCATCGCCCACGCTCCTTTAACTCATCAGCTTCCTCGCCGTGCGATCACCCAGTCGATGAGTTTCTCGTTTTCGTTTTCGTATGCCCATGCGACGCGAAGGAATTCTGCAGGATGAATATTGTTGGCTTCGAAGAAACGTCGGTCCCCGCTGCAGCAATACATTGTTTCGGGGGGCAGTTCACCGCGTAGTTTGGCGATAGCCTTTGGGATCATGCGCGAGAGCCAGATGATGCCGCGTACTTCGATGTCTTTTGCTGGTAGTGTGCTGCTGTTGAGGGTATGAGCAGAGGTCTTGCCGTTTTGCTTGTTGAGAAAGTAGTCGCGGCGGGCGTCGGAGATCAGCAGGAAGGTGGTAAAGTCGATGTCGGCACCGCTAAGGAAGTCTTCGACAGGATCGTAAACGTCCATGGCGTTGAGGCCGATCGAAGCGAGCTCGGCGAGTGTGACTGCGTCGAAATAGCTCTCAGGTGCGCGGTTGCCGTTTTGGTATTGAGTGACTGCGTCGTCCCAAATGGTTTTGAGGCGTGTTGAGTAGTTGGAGTGTTGCATGTGTTTATTTTTCGTTTCGGGGGCGATAGCCAGCTTTCCAGTCAGCGACGTTGATGCAGATGGGTGGCTCGCCATTAGCGAAGAACCATGAGTCAATGGCGTAATGAGCGTTATTCGCAATTTCGATGATTGCTGCGGTGTTGTGCGGATATTGCAGACGGGTAAAACCTCGATGCTGGGGATGGCTAACGCGGTGATATCGGATCAGCCCGTCCTGCTGCAGTAGCAACAGCGCGACAGTGGTGTTGGCAGCTTCGGCGATGCAGTCTAGTTGGGGGCCTTGACTGCCTTTGCGTTGGTTCCTGGCAGAGTCGGTCGCAGTGCCATTTTTATCGCCGACCAAGGTCTCGATTGCCGCGACGGCGACAAGCAAGCGTTCGCGCTCTTCGGCGGCATTCTGCTGAGCTGGCTCAAAGAGTGCGCGGATGTTTTGCCATTCCAATTCGGTGTAGGATAGGCGTGAGAGTTGCCGGCAACCCGCAGAAGAACAAGTTTCAAAGTCGCTAATTTCTGGCGATTTTAAATCGTAATAACTCAGATAGAAATGAGGGTCGCGCGTCAATGAGCTGCAGCCAGCGACGAATACGATGCTAATGAGCAGAAAGGTCAGCAGCTGGCGGCGCATGCCTACTTTTTATACTTCAGACTAGCTGCAATGAAGTTAGCGAACAGTGGATGCGCTGCGTGTGGCTTAGACTTAAATTCTGGGTGGAATTGTACTCCGACGTACCACGGGTGCTCAGCGATTTCAACGATTTCAACAAGATTACGCTCAGGGTTGATACCTCCCACGCGTAGGCCTTTGGATTCGAGTTGCTGGCGGTAGTCGTTATTAAATTCAAAGCGGTGGCGATGACGTTCATCGATCATTTCAGTGCCGTAGGCGTCAAAGCTAAAGCTGTCCTTGGAGAGCTTACAAGGGCAGGCGCCGAGGCGCATGTTGCCGCCCTTGGTGGTGAGCTCTTTTTGGTCTGCCATGATGGTGATCACTGGATGCGGAGTTTGCGGATCAAACTCAGAGCTGTTGGCGTTTTCCAAGCCTGCAACATGACGCGCATATTCGATCACCGCGATTTGCATTCCTAGGCAGAGGCCGAAATAAGGTACATCATTTTCGCGAGCAAACTGTGCAGCAGCTATTTTACCCTCGGTGCCACGATCACCGAAGCCACCAGGAATCAGAATACCATCGAGTGAGCTGAGAGATTTTTTAGGATCCTTTTCGATCTCTTCTGCGTCGAGGCGAACGATGTGCACCGCAGTGTCATTGGCGATACCTGCGTGAACAATTGATTCGTAAACGGATTTGTAAGCATCTTGTAGTTCGATGTATTTACCGACGACGCCAATTTCGACTTTGTGGCTAGGCGCTTTAAGGCGACGCACGACGTCGTGCCAAATCTTCATGTCGCAGTCGGGGGTATCGAGTCTCAGATGCTCGATAACTAAATCGTCGAGCTTTTCTGCTTTGAGTGCGAGTGGTAGTTCGTAGATCGATGTCTCGACGTCTTGCTCTTCAATAACCGATTTAACCGGCACGTTACAGAACATGGAGAGCTTTTGGCGCATCTCACTGGTCATCGGCTCTTCCGTGCGACAGACCAAAATGTCGCATTGAATACCAATTTCGCGAAGTTTGGCAACGCTCTGTTGGCTGGGCTTGGTCTTCAGTTCGCCAGCGGCTTTCAAGTAAGGGAGCAAGGTGCAGTGTAGGAACAACACATCCTGACGACCGACTTCGAGGGCGAATTGGCGCATCGCTTCGAGAAAGGGCAGGCCTTCAATATCACCGATGGTCCCGCCAAGTTCAGTAATGAGCACGTCGACGTCCTCGCTGCCGCCGTCGTAGATACGTTGTTTGATTTCGTTGGTGACGTGTGGGATGACTTGCACGGTTGCGCCTAGGTAATCGCCGCGGCGTTCCTTCTTGATGACTCGCTCATATACTTGACCTGATGTGAGGTTGTTGAGCTTGCCGAGTTTCCCTGAGGTAAAGCGCTCGTAGTGGCCGAGGTCTAGATCAGTTTCCGCGCCGTCATCCAACACATAAACTTCGCCATGCTGAAATGGGCTCATGGTGCCGGGGTCCACATTTAAGTACGGATCGAATTTCTGGATGCGTACTCGTAATCCGCGTTGTTCGAGTAGAGCTCCTAGAGCACCGGCGGTGAGTCCTTTGCCGAGCGAGGAAACTACGCCACCGGTGACAAAAATGTACTTCATGTTGTTTGACTGCGTCATAATAAAAAATGGAAAGCTTGCATTTACTGCCCCCGCCTTCGGGTACGCATTCAATTGATTGCCCTTTTAGGTTGGCAACCCTTTTTGAGCGAATCTTTAAAAGAAGCTTTGCAATAAGCTAAACTTCTTTTGCGATAGGTTTAAATTAGTTGTATTTGTTTAGCTATGGGCTGTCGATCTTGGTCTTTTTTACGTGCACTGAGTGCTTGAGAGATTTCCTGCTAACTCGCCTTTGTTAATCGAGTGAATTAGTGGCGCTAATAGTATGGCTTTTTGAGGGTAGGGGTTTGAATATCCTGCAACTGTTCTTAGCTATATGTTGTTTACTATGTTTGGAAGATTATGTGTGCACTGTGTAGCTTTTTGAAATCGACGATTGGTCGAAAAATCCTAATGGCCCTCACCGGTCTGGTTCTTGTTTTGTTTGTGCTTGGGCACATGTTAGGCAATTTGCAGATCTTTTTGGGGCCTGATGCCATTAACGCGTACGCTTACAAGCTGCACCATGTCATGCCAGTGGCAATGCTTTGGGGGATTCGTTTGTTCCTGCTGGCTTGTATTGGAGTGCATATTTGGGCTGCTATTGCGCTTACTTTAGACAACCGCAAGGCGCGTCCGCAGGGTTACGATCAGAACAAATCGGTACAGGCGACCTATGCTGCCAAGACGATGCGTATGAGCGGTATTATCCTGCTCGCCTTCATCATCTTCCACATCGCGCACTACACCGCTCGCATCGTTCCTGGTAAGGAGTATAACCAAAAAATCGACGATGTCGCGTTGGTCAAGCACGGCGAGCCAGTGCTGCACAATGGCGAAGTGGTGATGACTTTCAATGTGAACGACATGATGATCGACGGCTTCCAGGTTTGGTGGGTTTCGGCCTTTTATATCATCGCGACTGGTTTACTCTGCATGCACCTGACTCACGGCGTGAGCAGTATGTTTCAAACCGTCGGTCTTCGCAACCAGCTCTGGCGTGCACGGCTGGATCGTTTCGCACTCATATATGGCGTGATCGTTTTCCTTGGTTTCGCAGTGATTCCGGTGGCAGCGATGACTGGTATACTTAAAAAGACTGCTCCGGCTTTTGAAGCTGGTGAAGTAATCGTCGAACAACTTCACCAATAGCTCCGCAACCGAATGAATTTAGATTCAAACATTCCCGAAGGGCCGCTCGCTGACAAGTGGTCGAACCATAAATTTAAAATGAAGCTGGTTAACCCAGCAAATCGGCGTAAGTACAACGTGATCGTAGTCGGTTCTGGTCTTGCTGGTGGCGCTGCTGCGGCGAGTCTGGCAGAACAGGGCTACAACGTTTCCTGTTTCTGCTATCAAGACAGTCCGCGCCGTGCGCACAGTATTGCAGCGCAAGGTGGTATCAATGCCGCCAAAAATTACCAGAATGATGGCGACTCAGTGCGCCGTCTTTTCTATGACACCGTAAAAGGAGGCGATTATCGTGCTCGCGAGGCCAACGTGTATCGGCTGGCTGAAGTCAGTAACGACATTATCGATCAGTGTGTCGCGCAAGGTGTACCATTTGCTCGTGAATACGGCGGGATGCTTGCCAACCGTTCATTCGGTGGGGCGCAGGTTTCCCGAACATTTTACGCGCGTGGTCAAACCGGTCAGCAGCTTCTCCTCGGTGCGTATGCCGCACTCAGTAAGCAAATTGGTCTCGGTAAAGTGAAGATGTATAACCGCCACGAGATGCTCGATGTGGTTAAGGTCGAAGGCCATGCTAAGGGTGTGATCGTTCGTAACATGGTTACTGGTGAAGTGTCTCGTCACGCAGCGGATGCAGTGGTGATGGCGACTGGTGGCTACGGTAACGTATTCTTCCTCTCAACCAATGCGCAGGGTTGTAATGTGACTGCTGCATATCGTGCCCACAAGCGGGGTGCTGGTTTCGCAAATCCTTGCTACACTCAGATTCACCCAACTTGTATCCCGGTTCACGGTGAGCAGCAGTCTAAATTGACGCTGATGTCGGAGTCGCTCCGTAATGACGGCCGCGTCTGGGCACCGAAGTCCAAAGAAACTGCGAAAAAAATTCGTGATGGTAAGCTGGATGCCAATGCGGTGCCAGATGAAGAACGTGATTATTTCCTAGAGCGTAAGTATCCGAGCTTTGGTAATTTGGCTCCGCGTGATATCTCATCTCGTGCCGCTAAAGAAGCCTGCGACGAAGGTCGCGGTGTCGCTGCCTCCGGCTTGGGGGTATTTCTTGATTTTCGCGATGCGATTGCCCGCGACGGTCAACCAGCAATTGCTGAGCGGTACGGCAATCTCTTTGACATGTACAGCTGTATCACCGGTGCAGATCCTTACAACACACCGATGATGATCTTCCCTGCAGTTCACTATACTATGGGTGGCCTCTGGGTGGATTATAATTTGCAAAGCTCGATCCCTGGCATGTTTGTTGGTGGTGAAGCGAATTTCTCCGATCACGGTGCTAATCGCCTCGGCGCTTCCGCACTGATGCAAGGGCTGGCGGATGGTTACTTTGTCTTGCCTTACACGGTTGGTAATTATCTGGCGGAAGAGGGCATCGCTGCTGCGGGCACTGTTACAACCGACCATCCTGCATTCGCAGTCGTTGAAGCAGAGGTGCAAAGCCGTATTGAGACGCTGCTTTCGATCAACGGCACGGAATCGCCGCGTTCCTTCCATAAGCGTCTCGGTCAAATTATTTGGGACAAGTGCGGAATGGCTCGCGATAAGGATGGCTTGACTGGTGCGATTGAGGAAATTCAGGCGCTACGTAAAGAGTTCTGGTCCAACGTACGCGTAGTTGGGGACGCGAATTCACTTAATCCAGAATTGGAGCGTGCGGGTCGTGTGGCAGACTTTATCGAATTTGGTGAGCTCATGTGCCGCGATGCACTGATGCGTGAAGAGTCCTGTGGTGGTCACTTCCGCATCGAGCACCAGACTGATGATGGGGAGGCGACGCGTGATGATGACAACTTTGCCTTCGTCGGTGTTTGGGAGTACAAGGGTGACGATGTCGACCCGGACCTTCACAAAGAAGCCCTCATCTATGAAGAGGTAAAACTCGCAACCCGCAGCTACAAATAAGCGTAACACTCAACCAAAGACAGAATTATGAAACTTACACTTAAAGTTTGGCGGCAGAAGAACAGCCAGAGCGAAGGCAAGTTTGTTGAGTATGTACTCGACGATGTTTCCGAAGGATCTTCTTTCTTGGAAATGCTGGATTGCCTATCAGAGCAACAGGTTGCCAATGGTGAAGAGCCAGTCGCATTTGATCACGATTGTCGGGAAGGTATTTGTGGCAGTTGCTCGCTGACGATTAATGGCATCCCGCACGGTCCGGAAAATGGCACCACTGCATGTCAGTTACACATGCGGCACTTTCACGACGGACAGACGATTACGATCGAGCCATGGCGGGCAGCACCGTTTCCAGTAATCAAGGACTTAGTTACGGATCGCACAGCATTTGATAGGATTATCCAGTCTGGTGGCTTTATTACTGCCCGTACGGGAACTGCAGTCGATGCCAACTCCAGACCGATTGCCAAAGGCACTGCGGATTACGCGATGGATGCGGCAGCCTGCATTGGCTGTGGCGCTTGCGTGGCGGCTTGCCCGAATGCATCTGCGATGTTGTTCACCGCTGCGAAGGTCTCGCATATGAATAGCTTGCCGCAGGGTAAACCAGAGAAGGACCGCCGTGCGCTTGCAATGGTCAGCACCATGGATGGCGAAGGCTTCGGTGGTTGTACCAATATCGGCGAATGCGAAGCGGTCTGCCCGAAGAGCATTTCACTGGATATGATTGCGCAGCTCAATCGCGATTATACCGCAGCGAAGGTGAAGGATTTCTTTTACCTAGTGCCATAGGATTGGTTGACAGTTTTCGTTTTGATTAAAGGCGATCGTGCGCATGCATGATCGCCTTTCTTGTGGTCGATAGGGTCGGGTGCGATTTTAAGGTTCTGATTGTATCCTCAAGGTTGTTGAGTGTGTATCTTTCTGTAGATCAATGTATTAATGATTTTTGGATTTGATTTTTAGTCCATTAATAAACGGATTTTTTTAAGTATCGATGAGCGTATTACTATAAAATGAATTTCTATTCGATAAATCGTTATTTTTAAATACGTTTTTAAGCTCATCTTCAAAATGCGGATGAGTGAACAATAGGGTTCATATCAACAAGCTAAAATCCAACTACAACCTACCATCATCATATGAATATAATTAAAAAGCTCATTGGAG
>JAQXBA010000132.1 GCA_029252625.1 Opitutia bacterium
CGCGCGGGCACATTTAAAACCGACGATCTTATTTTTGTGAAGACCGTAAAGCTGGGGCAAGACTATCGCTTTGACGTACCAGTCTTTGGCCACCGCACTCTGGACGTGATGTATGAGTCAGGCATTCACACCGCTGTATTGGAAAGTGGCAGTGTCTTGATTCTTGATAAAGCAAGCATTCTAGAAAAAGCCCATTCACTCAAAATCGAACTCCTTGGCTTCTCTTCGCGCACCGCGTTCGCAGTAGGACGTTAATTCACGTTTTATAAAACGACTTTTCGAATCGCTTAAATATTGTGCGCTTAAAACGTCACAAGTATGCGGACTCTTCCCGATCTGTTTATACATTGGTCGAGATCAACGCTATAACTGCTATCCCGCTCAAATTGATTTCGACATGCGACCGGAAATCCCCAATTTGCATCACTCGCCTCATGTGATCCTCGTAATATTAAACTTTACATATCATCATATCATTATACGTTGATTTGTTAAATGAAAACACTTTCGCTCAAACATCGCCTAGCGACCAATGATCCACTCTTTTCGGTTGAATTCTTTCCGCCGAAATCAGAGGATACTGCACAGCAACTACTCCGTACCGCAAAGGACATTCAGGCCTACAACCCTGACTTCGTCTCAATCACTTACGGCGCTGGCGGCAGTACACGCAGCCGCACTTTAAACTACGCCCGTAAGCTGCACGAAGACTATGGCTACACAGTGATGCCCCACCTCACCTGTGTTGGGCACTCGCGCGAGGAGTTGAAACAGACCATTGCCGAATTCAAATCAGTAGGCCTCAAGCAAATCATGGCGCTGCGCGGTGATCCACCCAAAGGCGAAACCAACTTCACACCACATCCAGATGGACTCAAATACGCCAACGAACTGGTGCAACTGATTCGCGAAGTGTACCCTGAATGCGACTTGGGCGTCGCCGGCTACCCCGAAAAGCATCCTGAAGCCAGTTCACTAGAAATCGACCTGCTCAATCTTAAACGCAAAGTCGATGCCGGCGCGACTTTCGTCACCACGCAATTATTCTTCGATAACAATGCCTATTTCGAATTCGTCGACAATTGCCGTCGTGCCGGGATTACTGTTCCCATACTGCCCGGCCTGATGTCCGTGACCTCCTACAAACAAGCACTGCGCTTCTGTGACATGTGTGGCACCAGCATCCCCGCAGCCCTCAACGAACAACTCATCGCCGCTGGCGATGACAAGGCTGCAATCGAAGCGATCGGAATTGAGTGGAGCTATCAGCAAGCTCACGAATTGTTGAAACGAGGTGCACCAGGGATTCACCTCTACATCCTCAATCGTTCCAGCCCCGCCATTGCTCTAATGGAAAAAATACGAGGTGTTGGATTTTATAAATAGGTTATTAGTTAATCATTGATGAATTGTTTGATTTCAGATTAAATCTAATCAATAACGCGCAAGTAATGACGTCGACACCGTGGCCAAACCAAGTAATTTACAACTCATCGGCAGTGAACTCTGCATTCTCTGGCAAGACGGCAGCGAGAGCTACTTTCCCGCTGACTTTCTGCGCCAACACTCCCCCAGTGCCCAAAACATCGGTGAAAAAGACATCTTCGGTAATCAATACGGCGGCAATGGCCCGAAGGAATTCCCCGGTGTTACGATTCAAGGATGGGACTTCCAAGGGAACTATGGGGTCAGTCCATGGTTCAGTGATGGCCATAAGAGCGGCATATTTAGTTGGGAATATTTTAAAAGCCTCGAAGCTAAACTGCCACAGAGCTAATTCGTAGCAGCTAAAAGAGGCAGTGCCTTAGCAGCACTGAGCGGGACTCCATTGCTATTCTAAATTAAGCATCATTAAGTGAACGACTCCCGCGGCAGCTCTGGTACTCGGTCTGAAGCCCTTGGATACAATCTATCCAAAAAAATCGCCCTTGTCGTTCCCACTACACTCATGGTTTATTCTTCACCATGGTAAAACGCATTAAAGGTAGGCTTATTGGTACGTTGGTCATGCTGGCGGCCCTCATCACCGCTGGCATTCTAGGAATGAGCTTTTATCATGCTACCGCTAGCATCCACGAACTACTAACAGAGAACCACCAGCTCAACAAAGCGGTGCGTAACCTCACCCATGAAGAACAAATCGGCTACGCGATTTTAGAATCACAAACGCGCAACGAGCTGGGACAATTAGAAAGCGTTGTGCGCTTCGTGCAAACAGCTGCCAATGCCCCCAAGACGCTAGTTTCCGAGCAACGCTTCACCGTCAGCGGCGACATAATTCACTTCGATGCACTCATCGTTAAATTCACGAATGAATACGTTAAAGACGGCACCGAACGCGCCCTGCACTTATGGCGACGCATCTATGGAGAAACGACCACGCCCACCAATGGCGAAGCGATCGAAATCGCTGGCACGGCACCAGAGCGCTACTACACCATCACCGAATCGCTTCATTTGAGGGATCGAGATATCTTTTGGAATGCTATTTGGAAGCTCGCCAACGACCCCACTCACCTCAGCCAATACGGCATCCAAGCTGTGTTTGGTAATGCCATCTACACTCGCATGCAAATTGGCAAGGTTTACCTATTTAAAATCAGTGCGACTGGGCAAATCTACCCAGAAATAGTGGAGACTTATTAAGCGTCATTGATCGGCAGCAATTATTTTCGGTGGCGCTACAGGACGCACGTTGCCTGCAAAAATACGTTGATAAATTTCGTTTTTCGGCGGCTTAACCTGCTTAATATCGAAATTATTATCCTGTACGTGATACGGGCCATAACGATAACTAGCAGCCAGCAA
>JAQXBA010000178.1 GCA_029252625.1 Opitutia bacterium
CATCTCGTCGTAAATCCTTTTGAAATCGAGTGCCTTAAATGCATCCCATTCTGTAAGAATCAAGACAGCATGGGCGTCCTTGGTTGCCTCATAGGCATCCTCACAGATCGTGACGTGTGGATGGTCCTCAGACACTTTCAAGTCTTGCCTGATTTGCTTCGCAGTGACCTTCGGATCATAAATCGCGACGTTGGCCTGCTCATCAATCAAGTCTTGGCAAATGTAGATCGCGGCCGACTCGCGCGTATCATTGGTGTCTTTTTTGAAAGCAAAACCGAGCACCGCTATTTTCTTATCAGAGACAGTATTGAAGAGTGTGGAAACCACTCGGCGTGCGAAGCGATGTTTTTGGAAATCATTCATCGCAATCACACCATACCAATACTGGGCGACATCCGGGAGACCGAAGTGGTCGCACAAATAGACGAGGTTAAGAATGTCTTTTTGAAAACAAGAGCCACCAAAACCGACGGAGGACTTGAGAAATTTCGGACCAATGCGACTATCCGTGCCGATGGCCGCAGCGACTTCATCGACATTCGCGCCGGTTTCTTCGCAGAGTGCTGAGATCGCATTGATCGATGAAATACGCTGCGCCAGAAAGGCATTGGCAGTGAGCTTGGAGAGTTCGGACGACCAGACATTGGTGGTCAGGATCTTCTCACGTGGCACCCATGCCGCATAGACATCGACCAGCTTCTGGATAGCAGCCAAACCGGCGGGCGTTTGATCGCCACCAATCAGGACACGATCCGGATTCTGGAGGTCGGCGATGGCCGTGCCTTCGGCCAGAAACTCGGGATTGGACAGGATCTGAAAATCTCGTCCCTTGGAGTTGGCCTCAAGAATACGCTTGATCGACTCGGCGGTGCGGACCGGCAGTGTGGATTTTTCAACCACGATTTTGTCGCCCTCTGATACTTGCGCGATCTTGCGGGCACATTTCTCAATGAAGCGCAGATCCGCCGCGCGGCCGGCACCGACGCCATAGGTCTTGGTCGGCGTATTGACACTGATGAACACGATATCTGCTTCGCGGATTGACGTATCAACATCTGTGGAAAAGAAGAGGTTCGTGCCACGCGCGGCTTTGACGACATTGTCGAGTCCCGGCTCGTAGATCGGAAGCTCGTCCGAATTCCACGCGTCAATACGCACCTGATTAATATCAACAACGGTGACGGTATGATCGGCACACTTGTGCGCAATCATCGCCATAGTAGGGCCACCAACGTAGCCCGCTCCAATGCAACAGATTTTCATAATAGGGGCCAGCGAAGCTGGCGTGGGAAGAGTTTGAAAGTATTAAGGTAGGAAGAGTGATTCAGCCTATGGCTGTGGTATGCTAGAACGATAATTGCTCGCTCCGCCACTGCACAAACTTTTCGACGCCTTGCTTAAAAGTAATGGTAGGTTTGTAACCGAACAATTTATTTGCCTTGGTGACATCGGCCCAGGTTTGAGGGACATCGCCCGGTTGTTGTGGCAAACGATCGATGATCGCCTTTTTTCCGACGACCTCCTCGATGGTCGCGATCATCTCTGAAAGTGTGACGGTCTGATCGTTGCCTAAGTTAATCACTTCGTAGTTGGAGCCCTGATAATGAAGGGAGCCGAGGATGCCTGTGACAATGTCCTCGATAAAGGTGTAGTCGCGACGAGTGGAGCCGTCACCAAAAACCGGGATCGGCTCGCCGGCTTCGATCAGGCGGACGAATTTATTGATCGCTAGATCAGGTCGTTGGCGTGGGCCATAGACTGTGAAGAAGCGCAAGCCGAGCACGCGGATACCATACAGGTGGCTATAAACGTGGCCCAATAATTCGCAACTGACCTTGGTGCTGGCATACGGGCTGATCGGGCCGGAGACATCGTGTTTTTCGCTCCAAGGGACATTGGGGTTCACGCCATAGACCGAAGACGAGGAGGCGAAGACGAATTGCTTGATCCCTTCGTCCTTCGCGAATTCCAGAAGATTCTGTGTCGCGATGACATTCGCACGCTGGTAGCCGACGGGGTCTTCGATGGACGGGCGGACGCCCGCTTTGGCTGCTAGGTGGATGATGGCGTCGGGGGCGGAGCCTCCGAGTTGAAAGTTGATTTTGTTGAACGTTGTTGGATCGGCGAGGTCACCCTCGATTAGATCGAAGCGATCCGAGTCCAAATGCTGCTCGATGTTCGCAGCTTTCAGCGCGCGATCATAGAACGGGTCGAAGTTATCGACGCCGATGACGTGGTGTCCGTCGGCAAGGAGGCGGTCGAGAGTGTGTGAGCCGATGAAGCCGGCACAGCCTGTTAGGAGAATTTTCATGAAAATTTAGTGAGAACCGGCTGCGCCAGAGTGTTCCGAGGAACGGAGTGACGACAAGACCGACTGCGTAGCAGATCGGATCAAGTGAGGAGTGGGTTGAGTGGGAGAAGAGGTCGCGAGGGGGACAAAATGAGGTCATGTCGTTATCTTTACAATCCTTCTGCTGTGTTCTTTGATTTTGAATGACGTGACCGCCTTCGGTTGCTGAGGTTCTGAACGTTTGCTGAAGCTGCACGCTACGCAGGAAAGGCTAATCGGTCATGGCGTCACTCGGCAGACCTCGCAGACCATCTCCGCGCTACTCGCGCTCCGTCAGTGCTTTCAATGTTTTTGGGGGATCCTGCCTGCAGTCCATCACTCGATACACTCGAACCTCATTCGATTCTGTTTTGTAATAAACCGCATAGGGAAAGCGCTTGGAAAACATGCAGTGATAACCACGTATTTTTCGATGGATACCCGCATACAAAACTAAAGAGTCGATGTCAGAGTAGAGGGTGTCTAGGAAATATCCTCCCAAGCCTTCTTCTTGACGCTCGTAGAACTTTTTTCCTTTCACTAAATCTCGGGAGGCTGCTGTTAGAATCCTCAGATTCATGCCTCACGAATCGCCTTTTTGGCTACTTCCCAATCCTGAAAGTGTTCCTTGCCCTCTTGAATACTCTTTTCTGTTTTTGCGAGCTCCTCAAGATGCCATTCAGGCAGTTCAATCGCCTCCTCTTCTTTCAGAAGATCGACCCAAATCTGTTCCATAATCCTGATTTTTTGCAACTTAGGTAAACCTAGTATTTCTGTCTCAAGAGCGGTCATATCGTAAAGTTAGCAGATTATGCTTCTGAAGCAAATTCTTTTACGAACCCTAATTCGATGCCCATCTGTGATTTGCTCAAAAGCCTCTTCATCGATAAAAGAAAAACACCAGCCCAATTTTCCATGTTTTTTGGCGGAACCCGCAGGAGGGAGAGCTGAAGGCTGAGAGGAGGGAGAGCTGAGACTTGAGGTTTGATACTTGAAAGCGGACTTGGGTTGTGCGGCTAGCAGAGCTGGTGTGAGAAGGTGTTAAGGTAAGAAGAGTGGGAAGAACCAGCGTTGCTGGTGTAGGAAGTCAGGAGCGTTTTAACAGTTCTTAAAAAATAAGCGTGCCATTAGCGTTAATAAGCGGTTTCCGCCGAGCGGTCTGCCATTCCCCGATCTTACGATCGAGGCCACGCACTGAAACTAGGAATTACCGAGACGCTCAAGTTGATACGAGCCGTCGAGAATGTTATCCGTCCACTCTCGGTTATCCAAGTACCACTTTACGGTTTTGCGGAAGCCGCTCGCAAAGTCTTCCTTGGGCTCCCATCCGAGTTCGTCGCG
>JAQXBA010000208.1 GCA_029252625.1 Opitutia bacterium
CTTAAGTGGTAAGCACGCGACGAGGGATGCTTCAAGTGAGGTCGTTGATGGCATCCCCGTGTGTCGGTCCCCTCGCATCAGTCAATTGCGCCCACGACTTATTTTTAATGCGATATGGATGGTCTGGAATGTTCTTGTGCGCGCCGGACGTTATGATGTCGTGCACATTCATAACCTTTCAACTATCGGTGCTTTGGCGGCTATGGCTGGGCGAGTTCGGGGGACTCCGGTTTTAATGAAGCTCCCAAATGTTGGGAAGCTCGGTATCCCAGGATTGTGTAAAAATACATTTGGTAATAATGTGCTTCATCTGCTTCGTTCGGTGAGTGCCTTTGTGGCGATGGCTGAAGACAGTGTCTCAGAATTGAAAGAGATTGGCACCCCGGAGCGTAAAGTTTTTCAGATGGTGAACGGGATCAACGTTGAGAGGTTTGATGAGAAGACTGTTTGCGAGCAGGCCGAGGCGCCTCAGAAACAAATAAAAGTGATCTTCACTGGGCGATTTGTTCCTCAGAAAGGTTTGGATGAATTATTAAATGCTTGGGGCATTTTACATCGCGATGGGAAGTTAAACGGTGCCTTATTACAGTTGGTAGGCGAGGGGCCTGAGGAAGATTCACTTAGAAGAATGACGAGAGAGCTAGAGATTGGCGAATCTGTTCAGTTCATGGGCTTTCGAAATGATGTTCCGTCTTTGCTTAAAAGGGCTTCAATTTTTGTTCTACCTTCTCATGTGGAGGGGAATTCGAATTCGATCTTAGAAGCTATGGCTGCGGGATTGCCAATTGTTGCCACTGATGTGGGAGGCACAAGTATGCAAGTGGGAGAAGTGGCTGCTGATTGGATTGTTGCTGCTCATGATGTGCCTTCAATCAGTCGTTGCTTAGGGGAGATGTTGGTCTCTGATGAATTACGCTTAAAAATGGGGGCTTTAATGCGGAGTCGAATTGAGGATCATTTTGATATTCGAGTGGTTGCAGAGGGGTATCGCTCTGCCTACTCGGCACTTGCACAAGATATTAAAGCGGACATGAGACCCCTGATGTCATCCGCATTCCGATCCGAGTCTTAGCCTATGCATACATCAGAGCCTAATCGCATCATAATACATGCTGTGCCTTCTATGGGGGAGAACGGGGGCGGGCCTCCTCGTTCGGTGAGTCAGTTATGCAATGCCCTGTATCAACTCGGGAATTCGATCGGGATCGTGACGGCAGAGCATCCTTGTGATCCTATTGTTCCTTTGGATGCTGGGATTCGACTAACAAAGTTGGAGGGGCGAGGTGCGTCTTTTATCGGTCGTTTACGTGCGGTTGATTTTGGGGCAGCGCTCGATGATGTTCATCGGCAGGATCCGATCTCAGTTGTTCATCAACATGGAATCTGGCTGCGTTCTTCGCATGCGGTGACGGATTTTTCTTTCCGAAATAAACAGCCCCTGGTTGTCGCACCGAGAGGTATGCTTGAGTCTTGGGCGATTAATAATAGCAAATGGAAGAAGAAGTTGGCTTGGATGCTGTATCAGAAGCGCGATCTTGAGCGTGCTACTGCCTTTCATGCGACCGCTCTCTCCGAGGCCGAAAGCATTCGTCGTCTCGGCTTCAAGCAACCGATCGCGGTCATCCCGAATGGCGTTGAACTTCCGAAGCTTCCTCAGCCCTCAATCATCAATCATCAATCATCTGATCAGAAGACGGCTCTTTTCTTGTCTCGAATTAATCCGAAGAAGGGGTTGCCGATGTTGTTGGATGCGTGGGAAAAGCTTTCCCCCTCCGGTTGGCGCTTGGTGATCGCAGGAAATGATGACTCGAATCACCTGCCCATGCTTGAGCGTCAAATTACAGAGTTGGGCCTATCCGATCAGGTGGAAATTGTGGGCTCACTCTTTGGGGATGCTAAGGAGCAGGCGTATTTGAATGCTGATTTATTTGTGCTGCCGTCGTATTCGGAGAATTTTGGAATCGTGGTCACGGAAGCCTTGGGCTATCAAGTTCCGGTGCTTACCACGACCGGTTGTCCATGGCAGGAACTGGAAACCGAGCGCTGTGGTTGGTGGGTCGATCCGACTCCAGGAGGCATTGAAGCTGGCTTGAAATCGGCCCTGGAGGCTTCTGACCAAGAGCGTCTGGAAATGGGCGTGCGCGGGCGTGAGCTGGTCAAACAGAAATACTTGTGGCCCGCGATCGCTGATAATATGACGGTTTTCTATAAGTGGTTACTTGAAGGCGGAACTAGGCCAGATTTTGTTGTGTAGCGCCGGCGGCGCTGCACCGAGCAGGGAGCCTGGAACCAGGGATTATCCCAGTTGACTAAATAAAGATTTTGGGAACAATTACAAAATGAGAAACTTTACAGCAGTTGTTGAAAAATGCCCGCAAACCGGACTGTACGTTGGTTATATTCCTGGTTTTG
>JAQXBA010000023.1 GCA_029252625.1 Opitutia bacterium
CGTTTCACCCTAGACACCTGCTAAGGGAGTGAGGCGTCGACTAGCAGGCATAACTGATAATCTGGCTTCCGCTTATCAGTTGTATTTAGGAAGCCTGGAAACTGGATAGCTCGCATTTAAGCGATTCAGCAACGACAATAAATTGAACGCTAAGCATGTAGATGCCACGTATGAAAGCACGAGGGACGCGGGTTCGACTCCCGCCACCTCCACCATTCTATCCCTGTGTTTATGCGGGTATGGCTAAAAGTTGTAGATTCAAACCTGCAACTTTTTTTATACCCATGGCCAAGCATCGATTCAAAATAACTCCCTTCACTAACTCAACTGGTAGCAAAGCCTACCGAGTTTCCGGCACTCTGGATGGCAAGTCCATACCTGCTGCGCATCCAGATAAAATAGCTGCAATCGCGAGAAGCGTGATAATGGTGAGGATTTTCATTTTCTTTTCTAGATCGATTGAGCTAAGGCGCGCAGTTTACCGCGTCGCCTTCAGCGCCTTGTTCGACTGGATATTTCTTGTGTTCGATCACAACGATAGAAGCAATTGAATCCGGCGCCTCAGTCGGCAGGCTGATGATCAAATCCGTTTCTGTGTGTTGCATTGGCAGGGCACGTTGTTCTTTATCAGCCAGTAAATAGGCTTTGGATACTTTCAGGTTGGCGATCGGAACACTCAGCTTGGCTGTTTGGGGCCAATTGAAGATATGTGCGTAGAGCTTGGTGGGTTTCTTTGTGTATCGTCCCCATTTTGGCTTCCCGTAGGGACTCACGGTTGTTCCGTAGATGGCTTCTCCATTAATGTTCATCCATTTGCCTATAGCCTCCATCCGTTCAATGCTTTCTTTCGGTATACTGCCATCCGCTTTGGGGCCGATGTTCAGCAGATAGTTCCCGCCTTTCGAGACAATATCTATGAGGTTCTGGATTAGCTGAGATGTTGATTTCCATTTATGATCGTGCTGGTTATACCCCCAACTTGTATTCATGGTCATGCAGGTTTCCCAAAACACACCTTGAACGCCGTTGGCAGGTATTTTTTGTTCAGGCGTACAGAAATCGCCGTACTGCAGGCCTATGGAGAATCCTTCTAACCAGTCATGCTTATCCGGCCAACCGGCTTCAGGACTGCGGTACAGGCGATTGTTCATTACTATTTGCGGCTGATACTTCCGAACCATGGCGATCAGCTCTTTGGCACGCCAGCGCTCTCCTTGGCATTGTTTCGAACTGTAGTCCCACCATACTATATCTATAGGGCCATAACTGGACATGATTTCCTTCACTTGGCCGTGTAGGTAGTCAATATAGATTGAATTCTCGCGTCCTTCGTTGATCGCGCCCTTTACTGTCGGGAGTCCAAAGCCCGCATAGGCGTGCGGATGGTGCCAGTCGATTATTGAATGGTATGCACCTACCTTGAGGCCTTCGGCCTTCGTGGCGTCGACGATCTCCTTGTAAAGATCGCGCCCACAGGCGTCTTTCGCGTCAAACGTGGTCAGCTTGCTGTCATGTAATGCAAATCCTTCATGGTGCTTGGTCGTAAATACGAGATAGCGGCAGCCGGCTGATTTTGCAATCTGAGCCCATTCTTTAGCGAAGTCAGCTTTTGGTTTGAATTTTGGCACCAACTCCTTTTCGTAAATCTCGGCTGGCACGCCAGCTCTTTGTTGTATCCACTCGACTCCACCACGTGTCCATTTTCGTTCGCCCCATTGTCCGGCTGGAATGCTGTATAGACCCCAGTGGACAAACATACCGAACCGCGCTTCGCTCCACCATTTCATGCGTGCATTGCGCTCCTTGACCGCTTCACCCTTTATGTTTCCATCAGCGACCAGAAGTCCTGTTGAAATCAGTATAATTCCAGTAATCAAGATTTGTCTTTTCATTCAGTTATTCCCCTTCGTGTCGAACGTTTGAGTTCAGCGGAATTTTTTGGCGCAGCCGAAAAATTTCCGCTGCAACGATTTGTTATATTTTTTACCAGTATACACTAGCAGCTTTGTTCTCTCCTTCGAGTATAGAGAAACCGTTTTCTTTTTTTAGTATAGCAAATTCTTTATTGGCTACTTTTAAGGTGGATAGCTTTTCCAGTTCTTCGATACTTTTGACACCAAAAATATCTGCGCTACTTATAGTTGGAATTACTTTGCCAGGAGGACCCATACCGAACTCAAGGCCATTAATCTTAAATTGCCCCGAAGTTTGACCGGATTCTTTATCATTATGGTATGAAAGCCATGTTCCATCTTCTTGCTTCACGAAAGCAAACTTCATGTTCATGGAATCTAATTCAGCGGTAAATTCAGATGTGCCTTCAGGCATTAATGCCCCAGCAAATATTAAGACTATAATGAGTATTGCAGGCATTTTCTCTCCTTTTTTGTGTATAATATATAACGTTTAGTATCCATGACTTTTATCA
>JAQXBA010000026.1 GCA_029252625.1 Opitutia bacterium
CAACACGCCAGCCAACGCCAAGAAGCTGGCAACCACGCCCGCAGTATACGCACCGCCATGCAGCAGCGCCTGCGCCTTCGATTGCCCCGAATGCTTCAATAACGAAAACACCTTAAGCGATAACACCGGCAACACGCAGGGCATCACATTCAAAATAAACCCACCTAAAAACGCCAACAGCAACCAACCCGGCAGGCCGAGGTTTAGTAAAAATCCTTCGAAGCCCTCCGCAGCAGGCACCTCACCTGCGAGCGGTGTCACTAGCGCTACCGCTGCAATCGTTGCTTCAATCGACCAATTACCCGACGTCGACTGCAACACACCCGTAAACGATTCCACAGGTGCATCCAATTGCCCGGCCTCGAGCACGGCTTCGAGACGAGCTATACCTTCGCCGACAACGCTGAATGTCTGCGTCGCACTCGGATCAATCACACCCTCTTTGTCCGCATAAAAATATAAATCCGTCGGAATCTCGGAGCCATCTCCCTGCTCGATGGTCAACACCAGCGCCTTTGCCTCAACCGCGGCCGACACAGTCCAAGGGGCCGCCGCCGGCAGACGTTCACGCGCTGCGCTGAAAGCCGAAGCCTGTGCACTCGCTACCGCTTCAGTCCCGGCCGTGAGCTCCAAGCTCAAGCTCGCATCGCCCGGCATACAAAATTGCTCGCAGACTAACCACGAAACCTCTGCCTGAATCGGCACAGCAGCGCCTAGTTTCAAACCCTCCGCAGCCTGAATCGGCACCATTAGTGTGACCGCATCTTCATAGCCATAGTTCATCAGTCCCCCCAGCTCGATGCGCTCCGGCGCCGGCCACTGAATCTCGCCAGCGACAAAGCCCTCGGGCAACTGCCATTCGATCTCCACAGGCAGACCGCTTGCGCCCGGATTTTTCCAATAAAGATGCCAATGTGGCTCGAGCTTAAAATCCAATGCGAGATTAAAGCGTTCGCCGGGCACCACCGCTGTCGTCTCGGCGATCAACTCCACCGTCACAGCACCCACGATCTTAGGCGCTGCGCACAACAGACTTGGAGCAGTGATTAACCAAGCAAGGAGAACAACAGGTAATTTTGTAAAGTGTAACATCATAACTATTCTATCAGATATGCCAGACTCCGAACTTATTCCAATCACTGTTTTCTGATCTATGCCTCAAGGTAAGGGTGAGCCTTGGCACGCCCGCCGAACTTTAGCACCCACGGGCGCGGCAAGCCGCGCTCCTACAGTTTTTACCTTTGCACCTTCCTGCCTGCGCACTTTTATTTCCATATTATGACAGACCAAGATCTCGGCCCAAGCGGCGAAATATGTTTCGACCTGCCCTCTCCCTTTGAAGCACACCCCTGCGGACTGCTCCACTTGCCACGCTTTATTGCCAAGTGCCATAAGCACCTCGCTGGTGAACTACCAAAGTCCTATCAGAAAAACTTTTGCCGCGGCTTTGATCGCTTCCTCTCAATGCACCTCGGCATCGACCCAAAACAAGTCCTGGCCGCAGTCGAAGCAGCCGGTAACGACGAAATCGCACTCGACCGTCTGTTAGGCGAGTTCTTACCTGAGGACCTCAAATCTGTCGAATGGAACCGCGAGGTCACCCACAAGGGACAAACAAAAATGGGCCGCGAGTTCCTTGCCGAATCGCTGACCAATATGGGCCACCCTGAAATGATCGGCGTGGTCGACAGTGTGATGGACATGATTGACTTCGACGAAGGCCGTATTCCAGGCTTTTCCGATGAGCGCCGCAAAGCTTGGGAAGCAGTCCAATAATCGGAAGACTGTTATTACCACTATCCTGTAAGGTGGGTAGATTCTCCCCCTGATAACTGGCAGAGCCTGCTTGCAATGACACAATTTTGGGTTGACCTTATCGAAAGCGACTTACATCAAAAGCGCCCTAGCATGACAAGACCGACTGAACAGTGTAAATCTCACGGATGGGCCGATAAACTTGCCATCAGCATGGCAGCGGTATGCGCGGTTCACTGCCTACTCACGCCTGTGGCTATCGTCCTACTGCCGATCATAGCAACCTCGTTTTTAGTGCACCAGAATTTCCATTTATGGATGCTGTACCTGGTCATTCCGACAACGAGTTTCGCAGTCTTCATGGGTTGCCGTCAGCATAAAGATAAGTGGGTATTTGCTTTAAGTGCAATCGGTCTATGTATCCTGATCTCCGCCTTAGTCTACGAGCGCAGCCATATACCTGCCGCTGAGTTGGCGGCGGGCGCACATTGCCAGCACTGTGTTCGCGTGCTAGGCGAGGAAGGGCAAGCATTGAACATTGCGGCATGGATCAACACCCTCGGGGGTCTGTTCCTGGTAAGTGGCCACATTCGCAATTATCGACTTTGTCGACGCAGCGCCTGTACGCATTAGGCAGCGCCCAATGGCCCTACGGATAGGGAGTAGACATTGCTGCGGCATGCTTTCTGTCTCAAGAATCGCTACTCTAGTGCAGCGATTCCGACAAGCACATCCTTCTTTCGCATTACTGCTGCGCTTCAGTCACATATTAAATAGATCAGCGTAAATTCCGGTTCCAACTGATCTTTTTAGTATCAGATGCGGCGATCTTCCTAAAGCAATCGCAATGCCTCGCTCGTATCCGATCAACAAAAAACGCGGGGCCCTCTCGGAACCCCGCGTTGCTGAATCAGCAAGATGGAATCGTTCGCTTAGAACTCCACGCGGGCACCAATGGTGAAATTACGGCCCGGCAGCGCAGCTTCCTCTTTAATGAAAGACGTGTGATGACGAATCTCTTCGTCGAGCAGATTCTCAGCCCGTGCGAATAGCACTGCAGTGATCGCATCCCCTAAGTCCAAACGGTAATTCAC
>JAQXBA010000030.1 GCA_029252625.1 Opitutia bacterium
CGTCGATAACTAGCGACCCAAGCCAGCGGCCATGCCAGCCCCCCATGTCGCTGCAGAAAATACGCCCAGTCCTGCATCGGTAAGCCTTTTGGTGAATTCACTGCACGCCATCGAGCCGAGATCGATGCTTGATCAAACCACGATGTGCCTGCTGGATTTCTGGCACAGAGGCCATGCCAGCCGCTCGCAACCGAAACAGACACACCCACCTGACTAGCCCGCAGGGCATAATCGTAATCGCCCATCGCGTGAGCAAAGAACTCATCCATGTCACCGACAGAGTCGGCAGCCGCAGCAGAAATCAGCACGATATTCCCATTCATCGCATGGCACTGCTGCAACGCTGGTCCTGGCTGTAAAAGTCTAAATTTGCCTGGATGCCATGTGGAATCCGAACACAGGCCACCGTAAGTTAATTCCCCAGTATCCGGGTCGCGAGTCGAACCGACAAGAATGCTGCCCTTGGGTTCCTGTACCGTACTAGCCTCCTGCACTAGCCGATTTAATGAGTCTCTCTCCAGGAGCGTATCATCGTTGAGCCACAGGTAATAATCCGCCCCCAACGAGCGCGCGACCTGATAGGCGGCGGCCATCCCTCGATTCCAGTATAATGAACCGTCGCCGCTCAACACTGTCACTTGTCGAAACTCCGCTTGCACCGCTGCGCTGGTTCCATCTGTGCTGCCGTCATCCATCAAAACCGCAGTTAAATCCAGGCCCTGCCCCTGACTGAAAAAACTCCGCAAGGCCTCAACGGTTTGCTCGCGACGATTGAACGCGGTGAGTACCGCACAGATTTTGACTGGTGGGCTCATCTGTTGGCGTGCCCTGTTTTGGAATGCCGCAACCAGCCGATCGCCGAGCCGAGGAAAATAGCTTGTATATAATCGGAGCCATACACCATATAATAGACCAGCTGCGAAGCGACTAGCACCGCCATACATAGTAAAAATGGCCGCGCCGCCGCATCCCGTTTAGCGCGCTGTAACAGTCCGCGCAGTAGCAGTCCGTGCAGCCCGACAAACGCCAATAAGCCGAGCGCCCCACCCCGCAACAGGGTTTGCACGTAGAAATTGTGCGGCGACTCGCTACGTACTTGCTTCATACCATCACTGGTCAGCATGATACGATCATATCCAGTACCAAACGGATTACCAATTAACCGCTCGCGCGCTGAATCCATCTGCTCGCCGGTCAACAAGGTGGTCCAACCTTGGACGCGCCACGAAAACGTCGTGCCGCTACCATCGGCACCACTGGGGTTGAGTGCGCTCGAGGCAGCGTCGTTATACGAATCCGCCAACGACTCCAGTAGTGTGGCACCAAATACAAGTGCGCACAATCCGCCACAGACCACTGTGCCGATTACTCCCCACTGGATCAGCGCAGTCCGTAAAGAGGGCAAAAGCCATAACACCAGAGCCAATGCAATGATCGCCACGATCCAGACGCTGCGATGCTGAAGGACGATCACCAGTGGCAGCAGAGCGACCACCAGCGGAATCAGCCAGAGGCGCAATTGCTCACGCTGATGCATGAAGATAGCAATCAACAGCGCTTGCAGTATCAGCAGCGCGAGGGATGAACCGATCGGACGATTCTCACGTGAAAACCCTCCCTCCCAAAGACCGAAGATCGCGACAATCGAGAGGCAAAATGCCGCGAATAGAACCAGTTTTTCGAGCTTCATCCAGACCCTCTCAATATCGAGCGATGCCACGTATAGCGCGATGCAGATGATATAGAAGTAGCCCCTGAATTCATTGGTCGCGGCCTGCAGACCGAATGCGCGGAGTCCGAGGATATAATTCAATCCTAGAATACCCGACCACAGCAACAGCAGCAACAGCAGGACATCGTGCCGTCCGCACCCATCGCGCAAGCGCGCAAAAAAGAATGGAAAAGACAGGCAGAGTAGCAGCGGGCCGATCAGGTCGATTATGTTGATGTTGATTCCACCCCAGTCATAACTAATCGGTTGACCATTATTATAAAAGCTGGTCGCCACGAAAATTAGTACCAGCGGGCATAACGACAGTAGAGGCCTGCTTTCGAGCAGCCGAATCGCGGGGATGATTAGCAACATCCCCAATCCCAGCAAGATGCACATTATAATTAGATTTATTACCATCCTGTTATGCTTCTAAAGATCTTTCGCAACGTCGCATATTCCAGTAGAACCTTTATTTGTGAATCGATGCCCCGTAGCAATGCGCACACCTTTTCGAGATAATATTTTCTCGTATAAATCGAGGTATCTGCCTGCGATCACTGACATTTCAAACTGATCTCGGGCAAATGTATAGCCCGCGTCTGAATAGCGCTGCCAATCGGATTCGTCGCTGAGTATATAGTTTATCCCGGCAGCAATGGAATCGACTTCAGCCACATCGACCAGCAAGCCCGCCCGCCCCTCGTTGAGCACCCATGGCACCGCCCCACTATGCTCACCACCAATCACTGGTACCCCCTTCGCCATCGCCTCGATCAGAACCATACCGAACGATTCCTCATAGGAGGGGTGCACCAACAAGCTGGCATGGCGCAGGTGGATTTGGGCTTCCGCGTAGGCCATGTCGCCGAGAAAATCGACGCCTGCATCGAGTTGATGCTCAAGCGCCCATCGATGACCTTCACCGCCGACTTCCGAGCCGTAACCGATCAGCTTGAGGCGTAATGTGGACTGCGCCACTCGGACTTGGTTAAACGCCTGCAATAGTGCTGGCAAATTTTTCCGCTTAAAGAAGCCGCGATTAATCGCCACGATTGTTCTCGGTTCGCTCGGCGCTTTCCACTTGGCAAGCCGCTGGAACGATTCACTAGGAATTCCATTGGGAATGAGTTCAGCAGAATTAAAGGTCCAACGCTCAATCAACTGTTTAACGTAGGGTGAATTGACGCTAAAGTGTTTTCCCTTGCAGTAGACTACTAACGCCATCGAACAACGAATCAGCCGATAGGCATCAGGCATTTGCCACAGAATCGACGGAGCCCAATCACGCACGCTAATTAGGGCATCCTTGTCGATACGCAATGCCGCCAGCGCAAACTCATAGGTCCAATGCGCGTTGAGTATATCGCAGGGCTCACTTTCCAACGCCGACACGAGGTCCGCCCGCTCCGTTTTAAAAAAGTCCCGCGCGCGATGCTTGTGGCGATAACAGCCAAGGCGGATCTTCAATGCGCCGAAATCCCATGTCGCAGGCTCACTGATTTGATTACTCAAGCCGAACACCACCACTTCGTGCCCTGCCGCTAGCAAAGCACAGACCAACATCGAGTTCATTGGAATGCTATATGCCGCAGGTAAGGCGTCTTTATCTAAGTTCAGCGTTTCGGCGAGCAATACGGTATCAATCGGGCCTACAAATCCTATTTTCATTTTAAATATTCTCGTGCACTGCGGTTAGCGAGTTGTTTGCACTGCCTTGGGCAGCAAAGGGATTCGGCCGATTGCCTTGACGACCTGCGCTTTGCAGCCTGGTAGGAAAAATAGCACCAGCAAGCCGAACGGGATACCCGCACAGGCGCTGTAGAGCAGAAAACGGGGCCAGCTATCGACTACAAACAAAGTGGCCGCCAGATAGATCGGCCAAAGTAACAGTGCCAACGGCAGCCATTGCCACAGCAACGGACTCAGTGCCTGAGCGATCAAAGCGTCCTTACGCTGAAAAATATTGATATAACGAAACTGCGCCAGCAAACCGGCGATAATGATCGCCAAGGGCACCCCAAGCAGACCAACGGCGTAAATCCCCCAAACGATCAAGCCGATGCGGACTGTCTGTTCAAAAAACTGGGTGAATTCGACCGCGCGAATTTCTCCCACCGAAATACCCAGGCCGACAAACAGACTGTTACGAACTTGAATAAATGATGCCAATGCGGCGAGACAGGTAAACAGTTGCCCGACAAACTGCGTCTCCGATATCCAAATCGCGATGAAGCCATGATTCAACAAGGCATACAACGACACGCCCACTCCCGCTCCGACGAAATAGCCACGGGATAATTGCGCCAAAGTCTGACATCGGCGTTCGTTGCCCACTGTAGGATCACTAAAATAATGACTACACGCACCATAGAGCGCCGCCAGCGCATGGTTTATAAAGTTCTGCAGTAGTCCTAGCACACGCATCGTTACGGTGAAGGCGACAGTCGCCTCGGGGCCAATCGCACGTGTGATCAAAACGGCCGGTAGATTTTGTGCGAATTGGCCGCTCGCTTTGGCCGCCAAGATAGCGGGAATCATCGACATATAATCCTTAAAAATGGCGATCGACCAGCGATTGCGCTGGCCGAGCGAGCGTAGAATCAATAGCGTATGCAATAAGTTGATCACGAATGGCACGAGCGTGCGCAACAGTACACCCACCACCAAGGCCCAGAGGCCCAGCTCATATCGCACCAGCGCCAATAGGATGCCAAGTAAACTGACCAAGTCGCCTAAAGTCTGCGCGAAAACTGGAATATGATTCCGCTGCAGGGCAGACGCGAAATTGCGCATAAAGTCATTGGCCAGATGAACCATCGTCGCAATCGAAGTCGCATAAAAGCAGTGGATAATAATTTGCTGAAACGCTGGATCAATTTGCAACCATTCTGGAATGATTGATCCAACCGCGATCACAGCGATCAAAAATAACGATAGTACCCCAGCCATGACTACCGCACCATGCCAGAAATACAGTGTTACTGAGCCGAGTTCTTTGCGCCCAAAAGCAGCTGCGCAGCGCTGAAGCGTGACAACCGAAACGCCCACATCGACCATTGCAATCAATGCTAAGACACCACCGGTAGCTAACCAAAAACCATATAGTCGATCGCCCAAGTAGTGCAAATAAAGAGGGATCATCAGCAAGCCCTGAACAATATGAATCAGATTGCTCAACCAGCCGCCAGCGATATGCCAGATAACTGCTTTTTTGCGTTCGGCGCGTTGGCTAAAGTCGATTTCTTTCATACTCACTCTGAACTTTTAAACACAGGCAGACTCATAGCTTCCGCCCTTGGTCGATCACCTCAAAACTAAAGGCGAAACCATCTAAACATCTAAAACCGTAAGGTTTGATTAAACTAAAAAGGTCTAACTTCCCCTAAATAAAGACCTCGCTGCCAGATCACTGACAGGATGCGAACCAATCGTTGATGGGGAATTCGTTGTACACAAAACGAGTCATTGATCACACAGTCACATTATGCCGGCATCGAGGCATACCGGAACGCGGTAGTATCCAGTACAGCATAGGCGCAGGTGGCCGTGCGCCATCAGCGAGAGCCAGACAAGCATCAACGCTGGCGGCTTTATTGGTCGTAATACTCATTATATTTTTTCCTATTTCGCTCGTAACCGTAGCCGTAGTAACTGCTGGCTTGGTTGCCATAACCGACCGCGGCCGTGACATCTCTAATGCCGTTGAAAACAACCCCGAGCACTGAGATATTTAAGTTATCCATTAAACCAATCGAGTAGCGCGCCTTGGCTCTCGACACCTTAAATTGCCGGGCAACAAAGATGCAGCTATCGGCATAATCTGCGACTAAAGTCGCATCTGCGAACAGCCCGACTGGCGCAGTGTCGAAGATGACCACATCGTAATCTTTTTTTAAGCGCTCAAAAAGGTCGGCAGTCTTCGAATCGCCGAGGATCTCGGTTGGTGTATCACTCGATTCACCTGCAGTGAGCAGCGCCAGGTTCTCATGAATCGACACGATCCCCAGTGACTCACTTTCGTGCGAGGCCTCAGCGCTGCGATCGGATTGCAACGAAGTATACCATGCAGTTAATCCATGCTCATTCTCTGCCCCAAAGGCCTTGTGTAATGATGGCCGACGCAAATCACAATCGACCAAAAGAACTCGATAGTTATGCGTCGCAAAAGCAGCCGCAAGATTGCACGAAACAAACGACTTGCCCTCTCCTGGTAATGAACTGGTCACCACCAGCGAAAGCGGTCCCGCGCTTAAATCGGTCTTCATCCGCAGGCTGCTGTAAATCGAACGAAAGGGCTCCAACAAGTCGATGTCTTTTCGAAAAACCGCATGCGCCATCTCATCGAGGCTCTTGCGCGGGAAGTGGCGTACATCACCTAGTAATGGCTTGTTAGAGTAAGACTCAACGTCAGCAAAACTACTCAATCGACCATCGACCAACTCAACTCCAAGTGGGACTGCGACAAAACACACACTAGCGAGGCAGCACATAACCAACGCTATCTTCTGGTGGTCAGGCCACGCCGGATTAGAGGGCATAATTGCAACATCGAGCACCCGCACCGTATTTAGATCCATGCGCTCCGCGATGGTGGTATCACTATAACGAGTCGAAAGTGCATCATAGGTCAGGCGTAAACGCTCCACTTGGCGATCCAGCATACGATACTCGATCAGATCGAGTTCGACCTGTAAGGCCTCCTGTTTGGTTTCCGACAAACTGGTTTCTAAATCTTTCAGCTCAGCCACAACTGTATGATACTCGACCGAAACTTCCTGACGGGCCTGTTCAATCGCTTGATTGAGGGCCTCTTTTACCGATGCCTGCGAGGCCAGATTCTGCACCATTAGTGGATGACGTTTTAAATAGGTCTCGCTCATCACTTGAGACTCCCGACGCAGTTCCTGTAACTGCGCATAGATCTCTTTGACATCATCGCGGCCCCCGACAAAAGGGATTTTCATCAACTCGGCCAATTCATGCTCGGCAAGTCGAATCTGCGCCAAGCGACTCTCAACCCCGGCTAAACGGACACGCGCATTAGTAACCGCTTCACTCCACTGCGTCAAATTCTGCGAAACGATACTCTCCCCTCGCGCTGCAGTCACCAAGTTCTTCTCGTCGCGGTATTCCTGCAGAGTCATCTCTCGCTCAACCAAATCGAGGCGCAGTTCTTCGACCTCTTGACCTAAGAAAGAAACCGCCTCACCGGTCGATTTGGACCGTACCTCCGCTTTGTACGAAATATACTGATCGACATACTGGTTTGCCACCGCTTGGGCCACCTCGGGATCCGAATGGGTAATAATAATCTGAATCGCCTGGGATGCCTCCTCCCAATTAACTTCAAGCGCCTGTTTAAGCAACAGCGTGACGGCATCTGGTAATTCCTCACTCGAATCTAACTCCTCTAGCGGACCGATGTAGCCTTCAACAAATCGGTCATGCATCTGTGGATCCAGTGAAGTTAAGACCGTATCTGCCAACGCCCTGCTTTGTAAGCGCTGGATATGCGTGTTCATAATCGAAGCTAGCATACTATTATTCTGCACGTTGGTATTCAGCACTTCTTTGACATCGATAATATTTTCGGTCGCGAGCTCGATAACGAGTGATGATTCTGCTCGATACTGCCGTGGCTGCATCAGCAAAAACGCACCCACTGCAACTGCCACAATCAATCCGCAAACCGCGCCAAACAGCCAGTGGCGACGAACAATTTGAAATATATCCAGCAAACTAATCAACGAATCACTGCCACCGCGACTGCCCCCCGCGCCCTGACTGCGCTGCGATTTAAAATTATGTTTCATATAGCTCATGTTTATTATGTGGTGAAATATGAGATTAAAAGACCCGTTTTGGCACAAACACGATATCGTCAGGATGGACCACAATCGAAACAATTTGACCCGCCTCGATTGAATCGAGCAACTTGCCCGCATTCACGATATCGATCTGCTGCGTCGAAGTACCACGTGGGGCACGGGTCACACGCACCTGAGTCAATTTGGCAGTCCCGGTAAACCCACCCGCACCGGCAACCGCAACCAATAGGGGCACACCGTTTTGACCTGGCGGAATGGCAATCGCCCCAGGCTGCTCGACTTGCCCTAAGATCGTAACCATTTTAGGCGCAAATTCCTGAATGCTAATACTCACCACGGGCTTGCGCAGATACTGCTGCTGCACAAACACCTGCTCAATTAAATCCTCGGCCTCAGACACCGTCGAATTACCGACCAAAATTCCGCCTAACAACGGCATCGATAAGATCCCCTTATCAGAAATGCGCTGCTCGCAGGCTAAATCTTCTTGGCCGTAGACTGAGACCTTGACTAGATCAAACGGCGACAGTTTGTAAACCACTTCTGGCGCCTGATATAGCTTCTCCGTTGACCGGAAGTGTCGAGTCCGACTCGCGCCCCAAGATGCAACGATGGGTACGACGCACGTAAGGACCAGCACCGGCAACAACCAGCTCTTTAATTGAAATGTATAGAGGCTCTTGAGCATAGAATAAGTTACTGTACCATGGCGTTAGAATAAGTAAGAAATCGACAGGACAAAAGTGACGACTTCGTAATTAGAGTCATCTTCATTCGAATCACGATCCGCATAGCGAAAGCCACCCTCTATCTCAAGTTGCTCCTCAATCAGTGTATAACCAGTACCGATTTCTACCGAGAATTGCTCATCATCTCGACCATCCGAATATTTCACATCCTCATAGCCAAGCCCGGCCGAAGCACGGATTTTTTCTGAGAACTGATGGCGTAGGCCCAGTTCGGCAAAAAACGTCTCGGTCGAGGTATCATCAATAGTGGTGTCGAAGCCATTGCCGATAGAGAAGTCAACAATCGTAAGATCAGACGCGACCCAACTCAGCGACGATTCCATGAAAAATTGAGTTTCGTCATCATACGCGTCATCATCGAATTGACGCTGTTGGCCACCAACACGGATCTCGGCAGTTATCGCCGAAGCTACTTGTCCGACCGTCGCGAGGTAGACTGCATGGTCGTTACTGTCTGCCTCAGGCTCTGCGCCATCGGCGCTGACATCGGTATCCGTATAACGATAGCCGAGACCATAACTGAGGTCTTCACTATAATCATAAAAGAACTCGACCGGCACCTCAATACGCTGCACATCATCATAGTCTGAAGTCTGCGATTGTTTATCTATAAATTCAACACCACTGCGCAGGAAAGTCCGCTCGGACACATAATAGCGCCCCATTGCACTTAAATCGAGTTCATCGGTTTGCGTAATATCCTGCACCGAGTCGTTCGGGGCAGTGCGCTCATTATAGCCGCCCTGCAAACGGACATCGTAGCGCCGGTCTTCGACCGCGTCCCCATACGGAAAATCAATCGCGATATGACTTTTAATGTCTTCCGCATCATTATCGTCGAAATCATCGAATCGAATCACATCGACGCCCGCATGAGCTTCCACTCGAAGAGTGCCTTGATCGAAGCGATAGCGTAGACGTGGCAGCACCTGAAAAATGATATCATTCTCTTCAGCGCTATTGCGAAAGACATTAGACGAATGCGTCAGGCTAGTTTCGACATCCACAGCAACCGCGCCATAATTACCGAGCGCCATCTCAGCCTGCAACGGCTCAGCACTACTAAAAAAAACTGCTACTGCAAAAAACGAAGCGCACCATAAGGAGTGGCCTGGACCTCTGGTTGAAAAAAACCCGTTCACCTGCTTAGTTTGATCGATCATATTTATTTATTTAATTATGTGTATTGAACTGCGCTGATCGCAGCGGAATTAGACCTGAATGAAGTAAATTAATCAACTTAACGTTAGTTAATACTAAATTTAAATTAGGCAAGAAACTATTCAATACAAGATAAAAAAAGCAAATATTCATCTTCGTTAAATTCTATTACTTTTGAGGACACGGGCGCGAATAGACACTGGCAAACAGGCTTCGATGATCTATCTTTACGATTCTTTGAACACTGCAGAAAGTACGTCGGAGTGCTCGAACCACAGAAAAACTCCCTACCCTCTGCTAAAACAACCTTTACCTCTGAAAAGGATTCTGGAAACGTGCTCTGGATTATGGCTGATACATCTAAGTTTTCTATTCTTGTCGTAGGTTCTGGTGGACGCGAACACGCCCTCGTGCAAATGTGCCTAAAGAGCCCGCTCGCCGATCGTGTCATTGCAACACCAGGCAATGGTGGCATGGCTTCTGAAGTTGATTGTTACAAATTCGGCGTCGAAGACATCGAAGGCATCGTGCGACTCGCACAAGAGCAGCACATCGGCCTCGTCATCGTTGGTCCAGAAGTGCCACTCAGCCTCGGTCTCGTCGATGCACTACAAGCCGTTGGCATCCCCGCCTACGGCCCGAATGCTCAGGGCGCTCAGCTCGAATCTAGTAAAGTCTTCTGCAAAGATTTCTTCGCTCGCCACAACATCCCCACTGCTGAATACGCCAGCTTTACCGAAGTCGCCGCCGCACTAGAGTATCTCGAAACACACCCCGCACCGATCGTCATTAAAGCCAGCGGCCTCGCAGCGGGCAAAGGCGTGATTATGGCGGAAACCCAAGCCGAAGCGATTGCTGCGGTCAAAGACATGCTTGAAGGTAACGCCTTCGGCGCTAGCGGCCACGAGATTGTTATCGAAGAAACACTGTACGGCGAAGAAGCCTCCATTCACGCAATTGTATCGGGCGATGATTTCGTCTGCCTGCCACCGAGCCAAGACCACAAGCGCGCCGGCGAAGGCGACACTGGCCTCAACACCGGCGGTATGGGCGCATACACACCGACCAGCCGCGTCACTGCAGAGATGCAGGCCCAGATCGAAGCACAAGTGCTGCGCCCGACCCTCGACGGCTTTAAAGCAGACGGCATTCACTTTTGCGGCACTCTTTACGCTGGCCTCATGCTCACACCAAAGGGCGTGCGCGTACTCGAATACAACGTCCGCTTCGGTGATCCTGAAACACAGGTACTGCTGCCAATGGTCGCCGACGATCTCGTGCCGGTGTTGCTCGCATCCGCAAAGGGCGAAGCACTCCCAGCAAAGCTAAACATACACCCTGGCGCTGCAATCGTCATCGTGCTCGCAGCTGGCGGCTACCCCGACAGCTATGCAACGGGCGACACCATTACGCTCCCAACAACCACTCCAGAACGCTCCGCAATCGTGCATGCTGGCACCAAGCGCGCAGAGGACGGCACGATCACAACTAACGGTGGCCGCGTACTGGGTGTCAGTGGACAAGCGCCGAGCCTACAAGCCGCCGCCGATCTCGCCTATGGCATATGCGACCAGATCCACTTCGACGGCAAATATCTCCGCGGCGATATTGGCCATCAAGAGCTCAACCGCTAAAAATAGCACCTTGTGGATGTTGACCATTAAACAGTTTTTCAGTACGGCGGTGGTCTGCGTAGCAGTCACAGGCCAAGCTGCTCAGGGACTGGACACGGCACTGTTTCCATCTTTGCGCGATTACAGCGACGAAGCGATTCGCTTGCATGGCTTAGCAGCATTATTCCCAAATCGCGTCCTATTCGAAGATCCGCATTTGGAGATCCACTCCGAAAGTCGAGTTGCTGCACGCGTCGAGGACTTGCCACGCGCGATCAAATACATCCGCCTCTACCGACTGGACGAAGCGAAGTCTGTGCTGACAGAGTTCCAAACGCAGTCCGCACTGATCCTAGATTTACGCTTTCTTAAATCCAACCACACTGCGATGGATACACTCGGCTGCTTTGCTACTGCTAAGGAGACGAGGAGATTGACCACTGTCGGCACGGTGCCCCCCGACCTCAGTACATTCGGCGATGTCTCCTGCACTGTGCGCGACGCTCCAGTAATCGTTTTGTGCAACCGCGAAACAGCCGGCCCATTCGAGGCAGTACTGCACCAACTTCAAGTAGCAGGTACGATCATCGCTGTCGGCGAAACGACTGCAGGTCGGACCGGATTTTACAGTAAGGCCTCAGCTAAGGCTTGGATTCTATGTGGAGAAGTTCGCCCCGACGGCGACACATCAATGGTAGGAGTCGGGTTTGAACCACGCATACGGCTAGAAAGTAATGCAAAAGAAAACTACCTAAGCTATCATCTTTACGAAGCAGGTACTGACATCTTGCAACTTCTGCGCAATGAGGACAGCAGCAGCGATAATGATTCAGCCATTGAGGCTGACAGCAGCAGAATTGAGCCGGATCGTATTCTGCAACGCGGCGTTGATATCATTGCCGCCCTGCAAATCTTACAGCAACAACCCAAACTCTAATCACACTCGAGCAAAATAGCTGTGACAGGCACAACAAATTACTTAATCTCTTCTTCCAATGGCACAAGATCGCAATCTCATCCTCACTGTTTGCACCGGCAATGTCTGCCGCAGCCCAATGGCAGAAAAACTACTGCAGCATGCGCTAGCTGCCGAAGGCGCTCCACTGGATCAGCTAAGCGTCGAATCCGCTGGCGTCGCAGCTGGATATGGTGAGCCCGCCTCGAGTAATTCAGTCGCAGCACTCAAAAAGGTTAAAATTGATTTAGCACAACATCTGAGCCAACCCGTAACTCAAGATCTGATTGATCGTGCCTTCATGATCATCGGTATGACTGATTCACATCTCGACATTTTAGCGCACTACCATAGCGGACTCCCCAAGCGCCTGCACCTCTTTCGCGAATTCATGGGGCCGGCTGTAGATGTACAAATCCCCGATCCGTACGGTCAAAATATCGATGCTTATCAGCAGTGTCTAGATTCAATGATCGAAGGTATCCCCTCGCTGCTGGCTTATATTAAGCAGGAATACAAGTAACCAGCGACAGATCTACGGCGCCTTACAGATGCCACCTGCAGCATTGCAACCCCAACGCCAATGTTCGCCTTCGACGCCGCCAATTGATTACCAGCAGATTCGCAATCGCCGAAGTCTCACCTCAATGCTTTCGCTCAAATCACTGAGTACAGGACCGCTTCAAGTGCCGGCCAAACGCGCGCATAACTATTAAATGCGCACGCGCTTGGGTGGATGCATACAGCCACCACGGTAACGTCGGCGCAAATCCATGAATCGATGCCACCACACAATCGCGCGATTCAACAATACGAAACTCCAAGCGCCCCGGAGGATCTACCGTGCGCGAAAGGCATCCACCTGTAATATAAAAAGCACAACGCTCGGCATTCTCACTGAACGGTGTCGGCGTCAGCTCTAGCAGGCACAGCTTCAGTCCGCCGATCAAGAAACGGACGACACCCACACTGTCTGTTTCGACAGCAAGTAATCCACGATAACGCTGACTCAACCATGTACCATATTCGTGCGTCACTCTTGCCGCAGTCCATCCCGCAGGCCACGCCATACGTTGTACCGAGCGCACGCGACGATCACGCTTAATAGCTTTTTTGTCTGCTAACTGCGTATGACTTCTGGGGTTTGGCAGCGGATCACCAGAGGCATCCGTAGCAGCCCGAAACGATTCCGTAAACGAAACAAACTCTCCCGCTAAGCGTTTCAGTAAGGGATTCGGCCTAGCCTGTAAATCGTGCTGTAAACTTTCCTGTAATGGGCCAACCAGGGCCGGTGCAACACCACTGAATAACGCAACCCAATGTTTCGACAGCGCAAAACAATTAACCGGTACGCGCAGCGTTCCAACTTCACGGCCAAGTAACTTGCCGGTTTGTAAGATCAGCTCACGATAAGTCATCGGCTCATGCCCGCCTAAATCGTAAATACTCCCAGCCAAGGTCGCATCCCCCAAACAGAGGCGAAATGCTTGGCAGACGTTTTTAATATCAACCGACTGCGTCATTGAATCTGTCCACGCAGGCAGCAACATTACCGGCAAGCGGCGCACTAGGTTAATTAGCATTGAAAACGACGAACCGCCGGGACCGAAGATTAGTCCCGCGCGCAGAACCGTGACCGATACAGCACGTGAACGTAAAACCTGCTCGACTTCAAAGCGGCTACGTAAGTGCGGCGACAAATCATTTTTCTCACTCGGCAGTAAACCACTCAAATAAATCACGTGCTTCACACCAACTGCTTCGGCTGCACGTATAAAATTGTCCGCCAGCAAAAGATCAGTATCCTCGAAGTTGCCCTGCATTAAGCGACTCGAAGGTGCCATTGAATGCACCAAATAAAACGCATATTCACAACCCCTCAGCGCCTCGGTGAGTTTTGGTAGGGAATATAGATCACACTGGCACCATTGTGTAGAGCTTTCACTGGTATTGCGCTCGACTACATTGGCACTTCGAGACAGCGCTCGAAACTCATACATATCTGCCAACTGGGTGCGTAAATGAGTACCAACAAAACCACTCGCCCCAGATACAGCGACCAGTGGTTTATGAATTTCACCTGACTCAGCCATGATACAGACAGGGGCAACTTACACCCCAAATAACCGGCAGGCGACCACTAAAGGCAACGCATATGCTCCTGCAATTGAATTGGTTACGACTTTTGCGGAAGTGCGATTCTTTTTAGTCATCCCCGATAAGACAGCGAAAACCTGCAAATATACAAACACCATTCGAGGTATTAGGCTCACGGAAAGACACAAACGAACGACTGTGCGCTGCCCGAGGAGTGCTAAATAGAAGCTCATTGATCTGAAGAAGCACGGCGCTGGCGATCAATCTCACGCAGCTTCGCACGCTCTTTGTCGAATTTTTCTCGCTTGCAGTTACAATGCAGGCAAAGCGGCGAGTTGTAGAACAAAGCAAGGCGCTCATGCAATTTCAGCTGACGCTGCTGACCTAATTCGACCAGCCGCAATCCTTCCATACAGCTAGGGATGACGGATCCGACCAGAGCACAAGCACGTTCAGTTATAGATGAGGATGAAGAATCAGATGGCATTGTGTGTATTATCGAATCGAATGGTGGCTCCTTACAAGAAAAACATATTAAATCGCTCATTCTATTGGCTACGGTTCAAGACATTGACGGTCTAAGCTAAAATTTCCACTCGTGCTGAATCTACAGTAAATACAGACATGCATCATCCGAGTTGCACGAACACGGCCTCCGGCTAAGCTTTATACATGCTATTAGACGCTCGCCGACTCGGCCTCCTCACTTGCCTCGCAATGCTCTGCTGGAGTGGTTGCGCCACGCTTAATCAGAATCACGAGAGCCCTAAGATCGATGTCGTGGGAATCACGAAGGCTGCGAGTGATACCAGTGCGATGCAGTTTACAATACAACTGCGGATTGTGAATCCAAATGCTGAGACCATCGATTTGCACGGCCTCTATTATGAACTCAGTCTTGAAGGCATCGAAGTGGTCACTGGCACAGCCAACTACCTGCCGCCAGTATTAGGCTATAGCGCTACCATCGTTTCCGTCAGCTCTGCAGCTAGCCTGCTCAACAGCGCTCGGTTATTGCAAAAAATCATCAATCAACCACAAGGGATGATCGACTACAAACTGCGTGCAAAGCTTGGCACTAGCTCTAAATGGATGCCCTCAACCACCATCGTGGAAACGGGTGAAATCTCGCTGCAATAAAATGCCCAGCCATTCAAGGCGGGATTATTACCAGAGCGAAATCAGCTTACCAAAAGCGAATCACTACCAAACACCGCGATCGCTATTCTTGAGAGACTTGGCGACCGCAACTAACAATTGCACGGTGTGCTCAATATCCTCAAGATCGACCATCTCGCTGGGTGTGTGCATGTAGCGCAGCGGAATAGATAGAAGACCGGTGGCGATACCAGCCTGCGCGACTTGAATTGCACGTGCATCAGTGCCCGTCGGGCGTGGGTCGGCTTCGATCTGATAAGGGATCTTATTCTTCTCGGCACAGGCTACGATCTTTTCGAAAATGACCGGATTGATATTCGGGCCACGGCAAATAATCGGTCCACCTCCTTGGATGAAATTGCCATATTTGCGCGGATCACAATCAGGCGAATCCGTCGCATGGCCAACATCCACTGCAATCGCGAAATCAGGGTTCTCAGAGAATGCGGCGGTCATCGCACCACGAGTGCCAATCTCTTCCTGGGTTGTGGCGGCGGCAGTGACTCTAGCGGCGAGCTTCTTTTCTTGTTTAAGCCGCAGCACTGCTTCGAGCACCGCATAGGCACCCGCTTTATCATCAAAGGCACGCGCCACGCCGACGCTGCCACGTATGAGTTCAAAACTTTGATCGTAGACCGCGGTATCGCCGATCCGGACCAGTGCCTCGGCCTCTTGCTTATTCTTGACGCCGAGATCGATCCAAATCTCGTGCGTGTCTGGCACCTTCTTACGATCTTCTGCGCTCATCAGATGAATGGCACGCTTGCCAGTCACTGCTTTGACGATGCCGTCTTTAGTCAAAATTGAAACACGACGTCCAGAAATCATCGACTTATCATGACCGCCAAGCGTATCGAAATAGACGAAGCCTTTGTCGTTGATGTAAGTGATGATCAGGCCGAGCTCGTCGATGTGCCCAGCAAATAGCAACGATGGCTCGCCATCCGGATTCACAGTTGCGAAGCGGTTACCCATGGTATCCTTACGGTAGGCATCGACCTTCGGTTCAACATAACGATCGATCACTGCTTGAGCTTCATATTCGTGCCCCGTTGGAGAACGCGCATCGAGTAAATCGACGAGGAATTGAGGCGCCTTGTAGGCCTGAGTCGTTTTCTTGGTAGTTGTCTTTTTTGGCATGCCAAAAGAACTAGAGCACTTAATGACAAAGCGCACGAATTTTCATCATTAAAATGCGAGGAGTGAATCAAGTTAGCTACGGAAGGGCGAGCAACTGACTCGCCCGCAGCCAATATAAGTGAGGGCGAATCGCCCTCGATATTAGATGAGTCGATGTCGTGAGCGGGTCCCACACACTCCTTTCTTCGCAATCGACTCACACACAAAAAAAGCGCCCTCCAAGGAGGACGCTTTGAAAGCATCGTTTCTCGAAACGATTAGTAGCGGTAGTGCTCGGACTTGTATGGGCCCGACGGCTTGACGCCAATATAACCCGCTTGCTCGTCACTCAGAGTGGTGAGCTTACAGCCGATCTTCTCTAGATGCAGACGTGCCACCTCCTCATCAATGTGCTTGGGCAAGATATACACGCCAGGTGTATATTTTTCGACCTGCTTCCAGAGCTCGATTTGAGCGAGCGCTTGGTTAGTGAAACTGTTCGACATCACGAAAGATGGATGCCCAGTAGCACAACCGAGGTTCACCAAACGACCCTTGGCAAGCAAGTAGATGCTGTGACCATCGGGGAAAGTGTACTTATCAACCGCACCTTGGACGTCCGGCTTGATCATTTCAACCTCCACCCCTGGCATCTCATTGAGGGCATCCACACCGATCTCATTATCGAAGTGGCCGATATTACAAACGATTGCTTGGTCCTTCATCTTCGACATGTGGTCCGCCGTAATAATGCCATAGTTGCCAGTAGTGGTGACATAAATATCACCCCAACCGAGCGTGTCCTCGACTGTCAGTACGCGGTGGCCTTCCATCGCAGCTTGCAGTGCACAAATCGGGTCCACTTCGGTCACAACGACCTGTGCGCCCATGCCCTTTAGTGCAGCAGCGCAGCCTTTGCCCACGTCACCATATCCACAAACGACGCCCACCTTACCCGCAATCATCACGTCAGTTGCACGCTTGATGCCATCGAGTAGTGATTCGCGGCAACCATACAGATTGTCGAACTTAGCCTTAGTGACAGAGTCATTTACATTGATCGCAGGGACAAGCAACTTGCCGGCGTTGTGCATCTCGTAGAGACGGTGGACACCAGTTGTTGTTTCTTCAGAAACACCTTTCCAGTCTTCTACGACCTTGTGCCAATGATCATTGGAGAAATTCTCCGCTTGGATGTTATTCAGGAGCGCTTTAATTACAGACTCTTCATCACTATCGGAAGCTGTATTCACCCAGTCACTACCATTCTCGAGCTCATAGCCCTTGTGAATCAAGAGTGTTGCGTCTCCGCCATCGTCGACGATGAGTTGAGGGCCTGAACCGTCTGGCCATGTGAGTGCCTGCTGTGTACACCACCAGTATTCTTCAAGTGTTTCGCCCTTCCAAGCGAAGACAGGCACTTCGAGGTTCTTCGCGACGTAGGCCGCTGCATGATCTTGAGTGGAGAAAATATTGCAAGAGCACCAACGCACGTCTGCTCCTAGCGTCTTCAATGTTTCAATCAAAACCGCAGTCTGAACCGTCATATGCAGGGAGCCCATGATACGCACACCCTTGAGTGGCTGCTCCGCCGCGTACTTCTCGCAAGTCGCCATGAGACCGGGCATCTCGAATTGTGCAATCTCGACTTCTTTGCGACCGAAGTCAGCAAGGGTGATGTCTTTGACTTTGTAGTCTGCTTTTGTAAGTGTATCTGTACTCATAATATTTTAATAGTTTAGATGATTTTTGCTCGTTAAAGAACGTGAAAATTACGCTAAGCTTACTTAGCATTAATAATATGCTCGGATTAATAGACTGGTTTTCCGCAGCACTAGGTCAGTAAGGTAAATTACAACGCGGCCCGAAGTGCGTCTGTTTTAGCGATCGATTCCCAAGGGAGATTTTCCTTCGCAAAGTGACCATAGTGAGTCGACTCTCGATAGATCGGCCGCAGTAGATCCAGTTGGCTGACGATGTCGGCTGGTTTGAAGCTGAAGACTTTTTGCGCGGCGGCGGCGATTTGCCCATCGCTGACAGTACCAGTGCCGAATGTATCCACGTGGATACTGGTTGGGTAAGGATGACCAATCGCATAGGCGACTTCCAGTTCGCACGCATCTGCGAAACCCGCCGCGACAATATTTTTTGCCACCCACCGTGTGAAATATGCCGCCGAGCGATCGACCTTGGAAGGATCTTTACCAGAGAAAGCACCCCCGCCGTGACGCGCCCAACCGCCGTAGGTATCAACGATGATCTTACGACCCGTAAGACCTGCATCGCCCTGAGGACCGCCTATAACAAAGTTACCAGTCGGGTTGATCAAATATTCGGTCTGATCGTTTAAAAGCTCAGCAGGCAGCACCTTGCGGATCACCTGCTCAATACAAAAATCTTTAATCTCAGCGTGTTTGACGTCTGCGGCGTGCTGTGTGGAGATCACCACGTTCTTAATCGCAACCGCCTTGCCGTCGACATATTCAAGCGCGACTTGGCTCTTCACGTCTGGGCGCAGCCAAGGAATCTTCACATCCTTACGCTGATGCGCCATCTCACGGAGCAATCGATGTGCATACATCACAGGCGCTGGCATGAGCTCTGGAGTCTGGTTACAGGCATAGCCAAACATGATGCCTTGGTCTCCTGCTCCTTGTTCGGCGGTATCTTTACCCGCAGCTTCGGCCGCATTAACGCCTTGAGCAATATCAGTGGACTGAGCTGTCAGGATATTGGAAATAAACACCTTATCGGCATGGAAGATATCGTCGTCGTTGGTGTAGCCAATCTCACGAATCGCTTGGCGCACAATCTCTTCATAGTTAAGCTTAGCGTTGGTAGTAATTTCACCGGCTAAAAAAACGCAGTTACTCTTGACCAATGTCTCACACGCCACGCGGCTTTGCGGATCTTGCTCTAAGCAAGCATCTAACACGCTATCAGAAATATAATCGGCTACTTTGTCTGGATGGCCCTCGCCAACAGACTCGGAAGAAAAGATGAAATTTTTGCTCATAAGGCATCTACTATTGCCAATCATTTAGATTAATCAAGCAACTTATCAACATATCAGGATAAATTGATATGTTAAACGGGCCTCGCTAAATATTACTTTTCCCGCAACTATTAAAATCACTTTATTTGGCATATTTTGCATTCATTGTAACCATGACACCCTCGACCAACCCACTCTCACTTTTAAAAACGACATTTGGATTTGGGACCTTTCGATCAGGGCAAGAGCAGGTGATTCAGACGCTGCTCGAGGGGCGGAGTGCTAGTGCGATCTTTCCGACCGGCTCGGGCAAAAGCCTGTGCTATCAATTGCCTGCTCTCCTCCTACCAGGGTTGACCTTGGTTGTCTCTCCACTGTTAGCGCTAATGAAAGATCAGATCGACAGCCTACAAGCACGCGGGATCGCAGCGGAACGCTTGGACTCCAGCCTCGACGAGGAAACTTACCGCCGCGTCACTCAAGACATTCGTGGCGGCCACCTAAAGCTACTATTTGTCGCGCCCGAGCGCCTCGGCAACGAGCGCTTCCTCAATCTCATACATGGACTACCCATCAGTTTACTGGCGGTCGATGAGGCGCACTGCATCTCATCTTGGGGCCACAATTTCCGACCCGACTACCTGAAATTAGCCAACGCAGCTAAGGAGTTAAAGGTCGAACGCGTGCTCGCGCTTACCGCCACCGCGACGCCTCAAGTCTCGATAGATATGGCACGTGCGTTCGACATTGCCGACGGCGACATCGTCAACACCGGATTTCATCGTCCAAACTTAGAGCTACGCATTACGAGTTGCAGCGATGCTGAGCGCCCCGCGATCTTGGAGCAGCGCCTGCGTGAACGTCCCACCGGATCGACCATCATTTACGTCAGCCTGCAGCGCCACGCCGAAGAAGTCGCCGAGCGACTCGTCAAAGCAGGCTTCGAAGCTAAGGCCTACCACGCGGGCATGAAATCCGAGCAACGCGTGGCCACTCAGGACGCGTTCATGAACGGTGAAGTACCGATCATTTGCGCCACAATTGCCTTTGGCATGGGCGTAGATAAGTCCGACATCCGCTACGTTTATCACTATCACATGGCTAAAGGCTATGAAAGCTACATGCAAGAAATCGGCCGTGCTGGTCGCGATGGACAGCCTTCCACCTGCGAACTATTTGCCTGCTCAGACGACTGCACGACCTTGGAAAATTTCGTCTATGGCGACACGCCCGATCCCGAGAGCATCACCTCGATAATCAGCGAACTACTCGGCTCGGACGACGAAATCGACATCGCGATTACCGACCTCTCACGCCGCCATGATATACGTCAGCTGGTGGTTAACACCTTGCTAACTCGCCTGGAGTTGAAAGGGATCATCCGCGCCGAAGGTCATTATTACGGCAGCATACGCTTTGCACCAACTGCTAGCAGCGCCGATATTTTAGCACAGTACCCGAACAACCAAGCCGCGTTTATCCGCAAGATCTTCACCTGCTGCACCAAAGCCCGCAAGTGGTTCAGCTTAGATATCGACAACGCAATCGCTCACACTGGCCAGCAACGCAGCGTCATCCTACGCGCCCTCGAAAGCCTACAAGAAAAGGGCCTCGCCGAACTACAACTGGCTGGCTACCGCCAACGTTTTCGTCGTCTCCAAAACGAAATCGACATCCCAGATCTGAGCCAGCAATTGCAAGACACCTTTAGCCAGCACGAAGCGATGGAGATCGGCCGCATCAAATCTGTGCTGACTTATGCGCAAAGCGAAAGCTGCCTGACCGCCAAGCTACTCGATTATTTCGGCGAACCCATCGCCGCTTGTGGTCACTGCGGAATTTGTTTAGACGATGCGCCCGCGCAGCTGCCTGACCGTCAGTATACCAGCATCGAGAGCCATGACCTGAGCCAGTTCACTGCGCTGGTTGAGAAAAATACCAAAGCGCTCGCCCGCCCCCGCCAACAAGCCCGCTTTTTATGTGGACTCAATTCCCCGGCGGTTTCGGCTACACGCGGCCTGCGTGGCAATCCATTGTTTGGTAGTTGCGCGGAAGTGGCGTTCGCTGAAGTGCTGCGCGTACGCAGCCAATCGGGTACGGAGTGATCGATTTCGTCCACCAAAGCGGGCGGCGTATCCCACGGAGTGTGAACTCGAGAATAAGCGCGCCCTAGCGGAAGAGAACTAAGCGGAGCGCTTAGTTCTCCGCATTTTGCATAGAATGTCCCATCGATTGGAAGTCTTCGCCGAGGGCCTTCCATGTGTTAAAGCCCGAAAGAGCACACAACATTAACCGCTCGGAGTTACAGGCTCGGCACCGCATCCAACAGCTTGCGCGTATAGGGATGCTGGGGGTTGTTGTAGATTTCCTCAGACGATGCTTGCTCAACGATCTTGCCTTCAGTCATCACCAATACCTGATCGCTAATATGCTCTACCACCGCCAAGTCGTGCGCGATGAACAAGTAAGTCAGCCCTAGCTCATCTTGCAGATCCTGCAGTAAGTTTATGATCTGCGCCTGCACCGACACGTCCAGTGCACTCACCGGCTCGTCGCAAATGATAAACTCCGGCTCCACCGCCAGTGCACGAGCGATACCGATACGCTGCCGCTGGCCACCACTGAACTGGTGCGGATAGCGCTGCATAAAATCCGCACTCAAGCCGACCTTCTCCAGTAAATCCGCGACGCGGGCTACTTTCTGTACCTTCGACCAGTCTTTAAAATGAATATCAAGCGGCTCAGCAATGATGCTGTAGATCGTCATCCGTGGATTGAGCGAACCAAACGGGTCCTGAAAAATCACTTGGATCTTTTTTCGATAGGCAAAGAAATCTTTCCGCGAGAGATGCGCCAAGTCCTGCCCATCGTAACAAATGGTGCCTGCCGTGATCGGCACCAGTCGCGCAATTGCTCGTCCCGTCGTCGTTTTACCACTGCCACTCTCGCCCACCAGTCCGACAGTCTTACCGCGCGGCACATCAAACGACACACCGTCGACTGCTTTCACATGATCGACCGTGCGTTGCAGAATACCGCCTTTAATGGGGAAATGTACCTTCAGGTCACGAACGGAAAGGAGTGGCGATTGGGCTGATGTAGAGTCGGTCATATCGATGTATCGGCCAAAATGTGACGTCACCAATGAATTCGCAATCTTTGATTCCGTTAACAAGTTGCACTTGTCACAAAAAAACAGGTGGCTAACCTAGCAAATTAATGGACTTGAGTACCTATCAAACAATGAATCCGCACCTACTGGTGGGCGTGGTCAATACCGCGATCCGTAACCACTGTGAATCCTTGGACGATTTCTGCAAGACGCACGACCTCGATGCCGACATCCTCACCGAGCGCCTCGCAACCGCAGGCTACGACTACATGCCCGAGCAACAGCAGTTCCGTTAAGGTCGCTTCGACTGACCATTCGGATCGACCCTAGGGTAGCAACACGATTAATAGACTTCCCATCCTGACAGATCGACCTTAGCTTGTTAGGCGATGCTCTGCTTTAACCTCAACCTTCTATCACAAGCCGCCCGTAACACGCTGGTGCGCTTCCCCCTGCCGATGCTGTCGGCGCTGGTCGTCACCATCAGCTCTATCGTTGCGGTCGAGGTCGGCAGCGACGATGAGCGATTCATTCGGCTGGCGCTGCTGGCGGGCCTGTGTTTTATCGCCAGTCTGTTAATCGACCTGCTATTTGAGGTCACTCGCCCGGCCAAGCTCAAGCGGCTGCTTTCTGCTGCAGCGGTGGTTCTGGCAATCGTCGCTTACGGCCTATTTTTCGTACCAGAAGAGCTCAAAAATTCACGTCCGCCGTTTTGGTATAACTATTTCATTCTGCTCTTTTGCCTACACCTCGGCGTAGCACTGCTGCCATTGCTCGCAGGCAGGGACAAATTGATCCTATGGCGATTTAATCTACAACTGTTCCTACGCTACTTCTTCAGCAGTATAAATGCCGCGCTTCTCTACGCGGGATTGGCTCTAGCAATCGTCAGTATCGACAAGCTGTTTGGACTCAGCATTGACGATGATATTTACGGACAACTTTGGTCTGCCTGCGCGCTCTTCGCACACCCGCTCCTCTTTCTAAGCGGGATCCCTAGGCTCGAAGAACTCAAAGATGGCAACGCGTTCCCCAAGGCACTGCTATTTTCATTGCGCTTTATCGCGCTCCCATTGACGGGGCTCTATCTCCTCATTCTGTATACTTACGTCGGCAAAATGGCGCTACAGTGGAGCTGGCCGGATGGTTGGGTCGCAATGCCGATCTTTATTTTGGCAGTGATCAGTCTGCTGACATATTTGCTGAGCGTGCCACTGGCCAAAGACGAAAATTGGGCCCGCATTCTTCACCAGTGGCTCTTCCGACTACTGCTGCCTCTGTCGATTGTTTTATTCCTCGCCCTGCAAGTACGGTTGGCTGATTACGGGATGACGATCAACCGCTACCTCGGGCTGACCTTAGCCGTGTGGCTATTCGCGATCAGTACGACCTACATCCTACGCCCCCGCCTCAATGTCGGTTGGATACCTGCAACCCTCATCCTCGCCTCACTGTTCCCACTTTACAGCGGGCCCGTCGGCGCGTTCGGCTGGAGCCAACGGGCCCAAACCGAAAAACTGCGTGAGCTTGCTGATCAAATGGGCGTACTGGAGGACCACGTCTTCCGCCCGACGGAAGCTTCGCCGGACAGCGCCGTGATCGGCAGCTTCCGCAGCAGCTTAAAATATGTGTTGGGGAATTTCGGCCCGCGCGCGCTGGAGACAGAACTCGCGGGCTTTCACCAAGCCACCCCGAAAGCTGATCTGGCATCCTTGAGGGTCTATTACGCGGCCGATGCAGTGCTCGCGTATCTGAATCTAAATAGCGCAACCAGTCAGACAGTAGATAATTATTTCTATCGAGGTGCATTGCCGACCTTCGAGCATAGTTGGCAGATCAGCAACCACTGCACATCATGGCGCAATATTTATCATTTTCAAAGCCCGCACGGGAAGATCTCGCTACAGACCGACGAGAATGACAACAAACTAAAAATCAGCCTAGATGGGAAAGCAGTCGCAGCCATCGATACGTCAGGCTGGGCCGAACTAATTATCGCCGCTGTGGGTAGCAATGGAAACCAACTATCGGAACCGCTAGCTTGGCACTTCGAAGATAACAATTGGCGTTTTACCATCCTCATCACCGACGCAGAAATCCGTCGAAAGACATTGAAAATTAACAACTTGCAATATGTCCTATTCTACTCGCCTGCAGCAGCCGATAATCAGAACTAGCGGCAGGCCCACCGCTTCAGGCTAATCCAGCGCCATTTCTTTATCGATCGTAGTCAACCGGCGTTATTTCGCTCCGAGCTTCGGGATGCAGGCAATCCGTGCTTCGGCATTGGAAAGCCACGGATCGCCTCGCGATCAATCGACGGCCAGAACAAGCCAATCCATGTGACCGTTATTAAATATTTGCAAAATTAGGTATCACAGGGTATGCTGACGCTTGATATTAATCATTAGTGAAAAATCGTCCTAAAGCACGGTGGCCACATGCGAGCACCATTCATAAGGAGAGTAATTTTGCACTCTTTTGCTCGAGTGGCTATTTGGCGAATAAGCGGTTCAACCTCACCTATTCGTTCATATGGAATCGGAATTTTCCGGTAGTCAAATCGCATTCATCGGCGACTTCTCCCCGAGGCAATGCGGCATCGCCACCTTTACGCATAACCTCTGCGCGGCGGTTACAGAAGCATGCCCCAACACGCAGTGTATCGTCGGCGCGGTAAATGATCATCTGCGCAGCTATGCATACCCCCCCCAAGTACGCTTTGAATTTCATGAGCGTGATCTCGATTCGTATCGCCGCGCGGCAGATTTCCTAAACATCAATAACATCGATGTCCTGTGCCTGCAGCACGAGTTCGGCATCTATGGGGGGCCGGCCGGCAGTCATATCCTAGCCTTGCTGCGCGACGCACAAATGCCGGTGATCACGACCTTACACACCGTCCTGCAAGAGCCCGATGATTCGCAGCGTAAGGTCATGCTCGAACTCACGGAGCGTAGCCAACGCCTAGTGGTGATGGCACAGAAAGGCGTCGATATATTGCGTGAGGTTTACAACGTGCCAGACGAGAAGATCGAACTGATCCCGCACGGCATACCGGACATCCCGTTCATCGACCCGAACTTTTACAAAGACCAGTTCGGCGTGCTCGGCCGAACCGTGCTACTCACCTTCGGCTTGCTCAGCCCCTCCAAGGGGATCGAATACGTGATCGAGGCGCTACCGAGAATACGCGAGCCACACCCGGAAATTGTATATATCGTGCTCGGTGCCACCCATCCTAACCTACTTGCAAGCGAAGGCGAAAACTACCGCTTGCAACTTGAACGACGCGCCGAAGCACTCGGAGTGAAAGAGCACGTGATCTTTTATAATCGCTACGTAAATAACAAGGAGCTCAACGAGTTCATCTCCGCGGCGGACATCTATCTTACCCCTTATATTAACGAGGCGCAAATCACCTCCGGCACGCTCGCGTATTGCTTCGGCGCGGGCAAAGCGGTCGTCTCCACGCCCTATTGGCATGCTCAGGAACTACTCGCGGAGGACAACGGCATCCTGGTGCCGTTTCGAGACTCCACCGCGATCAGCCAAGCGGTGCTCGGGCTATTGGACGACGAAGTGAAACTGCAATCCATGCGTAAACGGGCCTACATGCTGGGCCGTGAAATGACTTGGCCGACCGTCGCCCAGCGCTACGTGGAAACCTTTAAACAGGCCCGCGCCAATCGCATCAAAGAACCGCGCAAAGCTTTCGCCGACCTGACACTGGACCGGAAACCCTACCAACTGCCGCCGCTCAAACTCGACCAGCTATTTCGGATGACCGACTCCACCGGCATATTTCAACATGGGGTATACACAGTACCAAACTTCCACGAAGGCTACTGCACGGACGATAATGCGCGCGCATTTCTACTCACCGTGCTGCTGGAGGAAATAGGCCAAAACGAACAGGCCAAAGAAATTGAGCACGCGGCTTCCAGCTATCTCGCATTCCTCTGCCACGCGTTTCAGAAAGACACGGGGCGCTTCCGCAACTTCATGAGCTTCGACAGGAAATGGCTGGAGGAAGTGGGCTCGGAAGACAGCCATGCACGCGCCGTCTGGGCACTCGGCACCGCGCTCTGGCGCTCACAAAACAAGGGGCATCGCAAGTTATGCAATCAGTTATTTGACATGGCACTGCCGGCCATTGAAAACTTCACCTCTCCGCGCGCTTGGGCCTTCGGACTGATTGCCATCCACGAATATTTCAGACGCTTCGAAGGGGACCTTGAAGTCAGCCGAATACGCGAGGTGTTGACCGAAAAACTACTCGTGCTGTGGCGACGCACCCATGCCCCCGACTGGCCATGGCTAGAAGATATCGTCTGCTATGATAACATGCGCATCGCCCATGCACTCATCCTGAGCGGTTACTGGATGCCGAACGAAGAAGCACTGGATGCGGGACTGAGCGGGCTTCGCTGGCTGATCGAACTGCAAACCGCACCGGAGGGACATTTTCGCCCGATCGGTTGCAACGGATTCCTGCATCGGGGAAAAGGCCCCGCCGCCCAGTTCGACCAGCAACCCCTTGAAGCGTGCGCAATGATAAGCGCCACTCTGGAGGCCTTTCGGGTGACTAAAGATCCATTTTTTTCACAAGCTGCCCAGCTCGCTTTTGAATGGTTCCTCGGTCGCAACGATCTAGGCCTACCTCTCTACGACTCAGCGACTGGCGGCTGCCAAGATGCCCTTCATCAAGATCGGATCAATGAAAACCAAGGGGCCGAATCTTGCCTCTCGTTCTACCTCGGTATGGCCGAGATGCGGCTTAGCCAAAACCTCATCCAAAACCATAAATCATCATGAAAAAGATCCCCATCAAACGTTGTGGATTACAATTCCTACCTGATAGCTCACGCGTACTGATTCGTCCTTTCATACCATCCTCCGATCAGCGAATCATCCAAATTATCGGCCGCGGGCTCGCCATGAGCGAAGACGAGGCCAAACATGAAGTCGCAACAGTCATGCGCGATTTCGCCTCCAGACATCTCGATATCGAGCGCCTACTCCTCGAAATCTTCAAACAGGTAGAGCCACACCTCTTCTCAGACAGGCCGCTCACACACACTCGTCAGTTGCTGATCGGTGCGTTATTTACCGGTGAGTATGCACTCGAATCTGCCGCGCTCTTCAACCCCTCTATTGTGCCACATCCTGACCAACAGGGACTCAAGCCAAATAGTGTGCGATTTATCATGAGCCTGCGCGCAACCGGCGAAGGACACATCTCATCCATCGAATTCCGATCTGGCGTGATCGATGGCAAAGGCCAAATCGAAGCAGAGCCCGTGACGCGATTTGTCACCGCTCCAGAGATTCATCCAAACCCGAGCTACAATCTCGATTCATTCATCATCAAACTCCACGAGATGGGCTTTGAAAACGAATACACCGCCGCGGTAATAGAGGCACTTGACGAAACTTTCACACTCGAAGAACTGGATGATAGTCTGAGAAATTTCGCCCATCGCGCGCATATCGTCACCCGCGAAGAACAACGCACGCTCGAATGCATGCGCTGGCTGGCTGAATCAAATTATGAGCTCAGTTTTGAGCCGAAAATCGCCATGTCCGAACGGATCCTGTTCCCCGTATCCGCCAATGAGTCCAACGGAATTGAAGACGCTCGTTTTGTCAGGTTCGTCGATGACGATGGCACTGCCACCTACTACGCCACCTACACCGCCTACAACGGACGAGTGATCCTGCCACAACTGCTCGCAACCAGCGACTTCCTCAACTTCCGCGTTCTGACGCTCAACGGCAGTGCCGCCGAAAACAAGGGCATGGCACTCTTCCCCCGCCGGATCAACGGCCGCTACGCGATGCTCTCTCGGCAAGACGACGAGAACCTGTTTCTCATGTATTCGGATAACCCGCACTACTGGAGCAACCCGAAGAAACTCATCGCACCGGCCTATCCATGGGAAATGGTCAAACTGGGAAACTGCGGTTCACCGATCGAGACTGAAGCTGGCTGGCTCGTGCTGACGCACGGAGTCGGGGCGATGCGCCAATACTGCATCGGTGCCGTGCTGCTCGATCTCGAAGATCCTTTAAAGGTGATTGGCCGACTCTCTGCCCCACTCATCAGACCGGAAGGCAACGAACGCGAAGGCTACGTGCCAAACGTCGTCTATACATGCGGAGCGATGCTACACAATAAAACGCTCATTCTACCTTACGCAATGAGCGATGTGGCGACCGCAGTCAGCACACTGAAAATAGACGACTTGCTGGCCGCACTGCTGGAAAGCGGCGCCTGAAAAAGGTCCTTCGAGCCATCAATCCAGTGCCATCTCTTTATCAATCGTGGTCAGGCGACGTTGTTTCGCACCGAGCTTCGGAATGCAGGCAATCAGTGCTTTGGTGTAGGGATGCTGCGGATTGTTCAGCACCTCTGCAACGGGACCCCGCTCGACGATCTCGCCGCGAAACATCACGATCACCTCGTCGGCGAAGCCTTTGACGATGCCGAAGTTGTGCGTGATCAACACGATACTCATGCCTAGCTTTTCGCGTAGATCGCGCAGTAGATCCATGATCTGCGCTTGAATGGTCACATCCAACGCGGTGGTCGGCTCATCCGCCACCAACAGCTTCGGCTCGCAAGCCAGCGCCATTGCAATCATTACGCGCTGTTGCATACCACCACTCATTTCATGAGGGTAAGCCTTGGTGCGTTGAGCCGCATCGCGAATGCCAACCAGCTCCAACAACTCCACCACACGCCCCTGCACATCGGTGATATCGGGACGGTGCAATTTGACTGCTTCCGCGATCTGATGGCCAACGGTAAAAACTGGGTTTAGTGAGGCTGACGCCTCTTGAAAAATGTAAGCGATACCACTGCCACGAACGCCACGAATTGTTTCGCGATCCATCTCCAGCACATTCTTGCCTTCAAACAGAATTTCACCACTGACGGTGCAGGTCGGCGCCTCTGGCAATAAGCGAGTGAGCGACATACAAGTGACACTCTTACCACTACCGCTCTCACCTAAAATTGCCACCGTCTTGCCGCCCGCGTAGATTGAAAAGTTGATCCCATGCACCACCTCATTGGATTCGCCCCGCGAATGAAAAGCGATCCGCAGATCAGAAACTTCAAGTAAATGACTCATATTTTATCCTGGATTTATAATTTTCCCTGTGTCTCGGTTTTTGATAGTTTTCCTAGCGCGTTTTCATTTTTGGATCGACCACATCGCGCAATACATCCCCGAGCACGTTGTATGCAATCACTGTGACGAAGATTGCTAAGCCCGGCGTCAATAGCCACCAGAAGTTCAAATAAAACACCTTCACATCCTGCGCTTGCGAGAGCATCAGCCCCCAGGATGCCGAGGGTTCTTGAATGCCTAGTCCCAAAAATGACAGAGCCGCTTCACCTAAAATATAGCCGGGGATAGAGAGGGTCGCGGCCACCAACAGATAACTCACGAGGTTAGGCAAAATATGCTTTCGTAAAATCACCACTGGCGGCTGCCCCATACTTTCAGCGGCCATCACATATTGATTCTGCCGGAGAGAGAGCGTCATTCCCCGCAGCACTCGCGCGGTGCCAGCCCAACCGATTAAAGACAGAATCAGAATGATCACGAAAAACATCTGATCAGAAGCGAAGTGTGGCGCCAGCGCAGAGCGTAAAGCCAACAACAAATAGAGCCCCGGCATCGCCATCATAAATTCGACTAAGCGCATCGCTAGAAAATCCATTCGACCACCAAAGTAACCGCTCAAGCCACCGACCAAAAATCCCAATGTCGTAGTAATCGTAATGCCTAGGAGCCCAATGAACAGCGATACACGTGAACCGAAGATCAACCGCGAGAAGACATCACGACCAGTTGAATCACTACCGAGCAGATACACTCGACCGGCGTCATCTTGAATCGTAAACAAATGACGCTGCGTCTTAAACAGTCCTAAAAAACGATATTCAAAACCTTTAGCAAAGAAATGAATCGGGTACCCCTGCCCCACGACTTTTTCATACTTCGCCTCGGTCGGATCGACTAATTCGTAGGCCTGCACTTGCAGGACACCATCCTGAAAAATCAACGCTGTGGGCGGATGGTACGTGCGCTCTAGGTCTTGTTGATTGGTCGCATACGGCGCGAAAAAATCTGCAAACACAGCAGCCGTATACAGAGCAATCAGGATCGCAGCAGACACTGCCCCCAAGGGACGTCGCAGCACTTCTCGAAATATATTGAAGATGATCATTCTACTTTGTCTTCTCCAATCGGATACGCGGATCTGACCACGCTAATAAAATGTCTGCCAACAGGTTTCCCAGCACCAGCATCGAGCACCCCATCATCACCGAAGCCAATACCACAAACTGGTCTTCTCGGAGAATCGATTGATACATCAACTGACCAATCCCAGGATACTGCAGTACAATCTCAACCATCAGCGCACCACTCAATAGCCCCGAGAATGCGAAACCAAAGGAACTCACCAGTGGATTGATCGCATTTCGCAGGGTGTGCTTAAATATCACCGCAAATTCACTTAAGCCCTTCGCCCGCGCAGTCGTCACGTACTCCGCGCGCATCGTATCGAGGAAATTAGCCCGCATAATTCGCATGATACTCGCGATCGAACCAATCCCGAGTGCCAAGGTCGGTAAGATTAAGTGATACGCACGGTCGCCGACTTTTCCAAACCAGTTTAAATAATCATACTCAATCGAAGTGGCACCTCCCAACGGGAACCACCCGGTTTGCGCGGCAACAAAGACAAACAACAACGCAAGAAAGAATTCAGGGATCGAAAGCGCCGCATACGCCAACGCCGAAGCGATACGATCAAAAATCGAATCCTTATAAACCGCAGCTAAGACACCGAGCGGAATCGCAATGCCCCACGCGAAGACAAATGCACTCACAGACAGCAGGAAGGTCGCCCACAGGCGTTGTCCGATCAGATCGACAACTGGCATTTTATAAGCCCACGAATGCCCGAGATTCCCTTGCGCAACATTGCCCAACCATTTCCAATATTGCACATACCACGGACGATCTAATCCAAACTCGATTTCAATCGCTTGGATTAACTCTGCTGGCACATCGCGTTGCGCTTTGACTGGCGTCAGAAAATCTCCGGGTGCGAGACTCATTAAAATAAACACCAGCATCGTAATTCCTAGGAGCAAAGGAATCAGCGAGAGCAATCGTCTGAAAATAAATGCGCTCATGGATTCGGCTCCGCCCACAGTGATTCTTGGTTCCAAGTCACCCCACCGAGCGGAGTGGGATCCACATTCTGCCATCGATTACGATAGCCGACAAAGTCCTTCGGGCTGACTAGAAAGATCAGCGGCTGTTGCTCAGCTAGAATTTCCTGCACTTCGAAAAAATACTTCTTACGCACCTCAACATCAGTATGCCGGCCAATTTCAAGCATCAGCGCATCAATCCGAGCCTCCCACTCCGTCGCAGGCTCAAGCTGCTGCGGGTACCATTGATGTAAGCGACCACCACTCATCAATATATCTTTACCCGCATAAGGGTCTGGCGCACCACCGCCGAGGCCCAGCATACAGGCTTCATAAGTAAATGAATCTGATGTCTTGTTAATGATCGTATTAAAATCTAAGAACTGCAGTTCGACGTCGATACCAAGCGCTGCCATGTTCTCCTTAAACACCGTGGCCATTTCGACACGAAGTCCACTACTCGAGTTCGTCATCAATGAAAACTCGATTGCATTGCCAAGCGGATCTTTCAACTGACCCGCTTCTAAAGTGAATCCCATCTGCGCAAACAACTCCCGTGAGGTCTCCGGCGAGTAAGGGTATTTTCGAATTGCATCGTTATACCACAATTTGCGTTTAGGCGATACGTAGCCATGCAAAATATCGGCGCGATTAAAATACACTCCACGAACAATACCTTCGCGATTAATGCCATGCGAAACCGCTTGGCGGAAACGCTGATCTGAAAACCACTTGAACTTATACGGCGCCACGTACGCAACGCCCTCGGCATCCTGCCCAGGATTTAAATTAAACCAAATAAAGTTCGTCTGACTCGAAGGCCCCATATCGAGCACAGTATAATCGAAGCGTTCCTCTCCCCGCTTCACCCAAGCCACATTATCAGGCCCGATTGATTCAAAATCCGTCAAGCCCTGTGCAAAGGCAACATTACTACTATTCTGATCCTGCACGATCTTAGTAATCACCCGCGCCACATAAGGCAGTCGCTCTCCCATTGTATTTACCTTCCAATAATTTGGGTTCTTCGCAAATACGATGCGTTCTCCAGGGCGATATGATTCGAGCACAAACATGTTTAGACCCACAATTTTCCATGGCTCATTGATGGCCGTTTCCACACTCCACTGATCCATTAAAGTGCCATCGTCAAAAGACACTTGTAGCACATGCTTGGGCAAAATCTCCTCACCACCACCAAATAATAAAAAAGGCGCATACACTTCTGGAGTCGTGAAGCGTACCGTATAATCGTCTAATTTTTCAACCAGAGGCTCTTGTCCATTAATAAGCTGTCCAAAAGTAGAGCGCGAACTGTAGCGGTATTTCACACGACCGTTTTCATCTAGCACGGGCTCACCGGAGAGAACATCCAGCTGTTTCGCGAAAAAACAGCCCCAAGTAAACAGGACATCATCTGCGGTAAACGGCTGGCCATCGCTCCAATGAATTCCACGCCGCAAATGAAAGGTATACTGAAGATTGTCTGCCGAGATCTCCCATGACTTGGCAAGATTCGGGATCACATCACCAGTATTAGGATCCAGCGTGATTAACCCTTCCAAAATACGCCCAATCACTGCCGATCCTGCCATTGTCTCATTAACCAGAGGGTTGACCGTCGCCAAATCACCCGCAAGCGTTTCGACAATATTTGAGTCAAACTCCCCAGATGGAAAATCTACCACCAAGGCATCTACGGGAATCGGAGCCACGACACCGGTCGATAGTCGCTGCTGCTCGGAGCCACATCCCGACAGAATCACGGACGCAGCCAGCAGCTGTAACCGGGGTGCAAATATGTCGCTGAGATAGAGTGCCATGTAAAAGTCTTACCAAAGCGCACTCCTTGGTTTGTTCAACGCTTTTTCTAAGTGATTCAAACGCCCAAGCCAGATCCTTTGACAAAGGATGACTTGACAATGCTCAACTGTTCACCTAAACAAGTGAACACTATGAAAGATCTCACCACTCGACAGCAAGAAATCCTCACTTTTATCGAGCATTACGAATGGCGCAACGGCTTCTGGCCGAGTATTCGTGATATCCAAGAGCAGTTCGGCTTTGCCAGCACAAATGCTGTGATGGGCCATCTTCGTGCACTTGAGAAAAAGGAAATGATTGAGCGCATCCCGGGTCAGGCACGGACCTTTCGCATCAACCGACCAGATGCACCCGAAAAACCCGAAATCCCAGAAGACGCTACCGAAGTGGTCGACATTCCTGTCATGGGTGACATTGCCGCTGGCTATCCCGACCGTGTGGAACCCGCAGGTGAGATTGGTCGCTTACAAGTCGACATTCAGAGCGCAGGCTTTTCCAGCCGCCGTCGTAGCTTCGCCCTCCAAGTCCGAGGCGAAAGTATGGTCGATGCTGAGATTTATGATGGAGACATGGTCATCATTGAGCCGCGCGACGCCTATGATGGCGACATCGTCGCGGCACTCATCGATGGCGAAACAACGCTCAAGCGCTACATCCAAAAAGGCAGCGAACCTCCCTACCTCAAAGCAGAAAATAAATTTTACCCCGAGCTTTACCCAGTCACTGAACTCTGTGTACAAGGCGTCGCCAAAGCAGTCGTCCGCAGCTTATAAATTAATGTGTATCCTGACATAGCGAACCCAGTGTTTGCCAGTTAAGGCCATATTACTCAAACGACAAAAAACCACTACACGCTTAGTTGTCCCTATGCGTTTTTATCACGGTTAGCCGAACAGCAGACACTGACAGCTAAATCGAGAGGTGAACAACTGCATTACATTACGCGGAAACAAGTGGTTCTACCAAGCGATAGCGATTGCAACGAAGGTTTGCCGTAGGTTGTGCAGCAATTCGCTTACGTCGTGATTATCCAGAAACGACATAAACCGTCGCGAGGACCATTCCTAAGTAAGCATGCGTATTATGCCTCGTGGACGCAAGCGATCAGCGGCACAGCGCTAATACAAATTCGCCTTCAGCCGTTTGCGGATACGCAATAATCCAGCGATCATTCCCCATGCATCGCGGAGCGGCTTAACCCTACCTCCCGGCATTTCCCGCCATGGTATACGCAACTCTTCGATCCGACTACCCTGCGCCTCTAGCGCAACCAGTAACTCAACATCAAACACAAAGCCCCGCTCCACCAACTGCGTCGATAGCGCACGATACGCCGCCGCAGGAATTACTTTTGCACCACACTGCGTATCCTCAAATTCAATACCCACCAAGCCACGCACCAATTTAGTAAACATACGGAAACACAGCAATCGCTGCCATGGACGCTGAACCGGCGTATCCACTGCGTTATGACGAACACCAACAACACCGACATTAGGGTCACACTGGCATGCATGCCTAAGTAAACGAAGGGTTGACGGAGCATCCACGGCACCATCAGCGTCGACAAAGGCCAACAAGTCGGCATCGGGACATGCAGACCACGCTTGATAAATCGCACCGCCCTTTCTCGAACGCTCGGCAAACAGCATCACTTCGACATCCGCATAGACGACCGAAAGGCACTCTACCAAGGCTGTGATCTTAGCCTGCTCCAGCTTGGATGAACCATCATCCGCCACGATCCAACGCACCGTCAAATCGGATTTTGACAGCGCCTGCGCCAACTTCGGGCCAAACAACTCCAACCGTTTACAATCGTTCCAAACTGGAGTTACCAATACAATCTGTTTTTCTGATAAAGGCACAGTTAATAAATAATAATGGCTACAGAATGAACACAACGCCAAAGCAAGATTGCAGACGGCAAATAAATCGCTTCATATAGATTCATTTCACAATGTCGCAACGTCTCCTAATAATCGTAGCATGGATCGGTATCGTTATACTCTCGTTAACGTTACGCCTGCATAACTTAGAAGAACGCCCGATCCACGCCGACGAGGCGACCGGCGCACGTATTCTCGCTCGTCAATTAGCTGGCGAAGACTACCAGTTTAACCCACAGCATTTCCATGGCCCGCTACTCAGCCTTAGTTCGCAGCCGATCGCGCGCAGCCGATCCGAAACCTCCTGGAGCGAGCTATCCACAACCACTTTGCGACTCAGCGCTGTCATTGCCGGTCTACTAGTGGTATTTACCCCGTTACTATGGAGACGATCCATCGGACCTTGGGGCGCATTAGCAGCCGCCGCACTATTAGCGAGTTCACCGCTGATGGTTTACTACAACCGCATGTATATTCATGAGAGTTTGCTGACGCTCTTTGCGATGCTGGCTTGCGCGGCAGTCTTGCGGCTCACCGAGCAACCAGGCAAGCGAATCGGTATAGCGACAGGGCTCTGCATCGGTCTGATGTTTGCCACCAAAGAAACCTTCGCCATCTCAATACTCGCGTGGCTACCGGCCGTCGGGCTCTGCTTCTGGAGACAGCAAGCATCTGACTCACGACATATCTGCCCCAACCTGCGTCTCTATCTATTACCGAGCGCGTGCTTAGCGATCAGCGCAGCATTCACCGCCGCTTACTTTTACAGCGATGGCTTTCGCTCCCTACAGGGTATCATTGACGCGGTGCGCACCTACTTCGTTTACGAGACCACTGCTGGCCACCATAAGGGCATAGGCTATTACCTGGAGCTGCTTGTTTGGCCCAAGCAACAGTTCGGTATCTGGTGGACTGAAGCACTCATTGTGCTACTCGCTGTGATCGCGGTCGCATTCGCCGTAGTGAAGCGTGTGTCGAACCCTGCGGTTCTCTTTCTGGCGATCGCCACGGTGTGCCACTTTATTATCTACAGCTGCATCCGCTACAAAACCCCGTGGCTCATGATGGTGCCCTGGGCACATGCCTGTCTGCTGGCTGGCTATGTCTTTAGCTATTTCCCGAATTTAAAGACGAGATCCCGTCTCGTCCTCACACTCCTTTTACTCACTGGACTCGCCTACCAGACCAAACAAAGTATGCATGCCTGCGGCCACCTAGCCAATGACAGCCGCAATCCTTACGCGTATGTGCCCACCAGCAAAGACGCAGCAAAGGTCGAACGCTGGCTACACGAGTTAAGCGCTCTACCTGATGCACCCTCGCTCACGCCCATCGCCGTAATCGGCCAAGAATATTGGCCACTGCCGTGGTATTTACGTACTTTCGAAACCATTGGCTACTGGTCGGCACCGGTTCAAGGCATCATAGACTTGCCTATGATCTTCGCGATGCCTGCACAAACCCAGGCCTGTGACAAATTGCTCGGAACCACACACACACAACTCCCGCGCGGCCTTCGCGCAAACGTCGCCGTGACACTTTATTTACGCAACGACATCTGGCAGCACTGGATGCGCAACGACAGCCAATGAGCCATATTCATCAATTCGAACACCACGCGATGAAGACCACCTTCATTTTCCGTATCGTTAGCGACGATGCTAAAATCGCGCAGGATGTCGCGCACACAGCGGTTGTGCTACTGGACGAAATCGAAATGACTCTCAGTCGCTACATCGAAGGTAGTGATGTGTTTCGAATCAACCACATGGAGACCGGACAAACACTTTTTATCAGTCAGACCTGCTATGACTGCTTAAGGCTGGCAGCCGAAGCACATGAGGATACTGGTGGCCTGTTCGACATCACTCTCGGCACATTAATTGAACATCAAAAAAACAAAGCTGCCGGCAGCGTCCCATCGCTCAGCGGCATGCTCAGCATTGATCCAAATCGACCGGCGATCACATGTGTCACCGCCGGACGAGAAATCGATCTCGGCGGCATTGGCAAAGGCTATGCGCTTGACCAACTAAAAATCCTACTGGAAGACTGGGGCATTGAATCGGCGCTGCTTTGTGCTGGTGCGAGCACGCAGTTAGCCTTCGGCTCCGCGACCTGGCCGATAGAGCTGAGCGGCGAACACAATCAGCTGACCATCAAATTAAACAATCAAGCTCTGAGCGCCTCGGGGATCGGCATTCAAGGCAGCCATATCGTCTCTCCCCACAAACGTCGAGCGCCCGATTACCATTTTAAACGCGCATGGATATTGCAACCCAGTGCCGCGCTAGCTGATGCCTGGTCAACCGCTCTTATGCTAATCGATGCCAAACAGCTCCGCACCTTTGAGGCCCCTCAAGACACGCTCTACTTCGAAACGAGCTCCGGCATCCATCCCCTGCAAAAATTGCAAGCAACGCTGACCGAGTAATTACGGGTGGCCGCTTGAAATATTAAGGCAGCCAAGTCGCACCCTTGAGATTACGTGTACGTTCTGAAATCTAGGCAACAAACTTGTTGTCGTCTCTCATGCAACAGAGATACTCGCTCGTGAATATGCCAGAGCACACACCAAAAGACTCCGCCCAAGCGCCACTTGTTGATATCGTCCTACCGTTCGAGGAATCCGAGTGTTTCTCGGCGTGGAAAACCGCGATCGCCAAGCAACTCTCACTGCCAGAAGAGCGAATCGTCGATATGCGCCTGCGCAAACATTCAATCGATGCCCGCCAAAGACAGATCAAAGTGCAGCTACGAATCGAAGTCGGCCTCGACCAGGATCTCCCACCTGAGCCGGAGCTGAAGCCCCTCTACGACAGCCCAGCCGCAGATGCAAAAACAGTGCTCATCATTGGTTGTGGTCCCGCGGGCATGTTTGCCGCGCTGCGAGCTCTCGAACTTGGCCTTAAACCAATCATTTTAGAGCGTGGCAAGGACGCCTCGGCACGGCGCTTCGATCTCGGACCCATTCTCAAAAAAGGCACTGTCATAGAGGACTCCAACTATTGTTTTGGCGAAGGCGGTGCCGGAACCTTCTCGGACGGCAAGCTCTACACTCGCGTTAAAAAGCGCGGTCCGATTCGCGACATCTACGAGACGCTCGTCGCGCATGGCGCTCCTGAGCGCATCCTAATCGACGCGCACCCGCACATTGGCTCTAACCTGCTGCCTAAAGTAGTCATGGCGATGCGCCAATCAATCCTCGAAGCTGGCGGTGAAGTCCACTTCGGCGCGAAGGTGAATCAATTCATTCTCAACGGCGGCCGTATTTGCGGGGTAACCACAGCGGATGGCCGCGAGTTCCTCAGCGATCGTTCGATCTTGGCAACTGGCCACTCCGCACGCGATATTTACCAGCAGCTTTATACCCAAAATGTGCGTCTTGAACAAACGCCCTTTGCGGTCGGTGTACGCATCGAGCACCCGCAACCTCTGATTGATAGCACTCAGTATCACTATCCAATTGGGCAAGAACGCCCACAGCTACTCCCTGCAGCCAGCTATCGACTCGCCACTAAGATTGACAATCGTGGCGTACACTCCTTCTGCATGTGCCCGGGCGGCTTCATCGTACCTGCAGCGACTGAGAACGATGAGGTAGTTGTCAATGGCATGAGTCTCGCCCGGCGCGACTCCCCCTTTGCCAACAGTGGTATGGTAGTCAGCGTTGAACCAGAAGACACCGCACCCTTTCAAGCCGAGCACGGCGTGCTCGCCGGTATTGCACTTCAAAAACAATTAGAAATTGCCGCCAAACAGGCTGGCGGTGGCGGTCAAGTTGCACCTGGACAACGCGTGACCGACTTTTTAGAAGGCAAAACCTCAGCAGATCTGCCGGAGACCAGCTACTTCCCTGGCATTCAAAGCGCACGCCTCGACGCGATTATGCCAGAATGGATTGTCTCACGCATGCGCCGCGGCTTAACGCTATTTGGCGAGCAAATGCGCGGCTATATTACTGAAGAGTGCAATTTGATCGGTTTTGAGACACGCACCAGCTCACCCGTGCGCGTACCGCGGGATCCAGACTCACTACAGCACCCAGATATCGCGGGGCTCTACCCATGCGGTGAAGGCGCGGGCTACGCCGGTGGCATCGTCAGCGCAGCACTCGACGGCATCCGCTGCGCAGAAGCGGCGGCAGGACATTAATAACGCTAGTTAAACGAACGACCACAGCCGCAAGTACTGCTGGCATTCGGATTGCGCACTTCGAAGCCTTTGCCCGTCAAACCATCGTCGAAATCGACAACACTCTCGTCGAGATACTCAAGACTCGTCTCATCAACCAGAAATTCGACACCGTTGTTTTCAAACAACTGATCGTCACCCTTCTTTTCGTCAAAAGACATACCATACTCGAAGCCTGAGCATCCACCCGCCTCGACCAAAATTCGGAGCTTCTGCCCCTCAGTAGCTTTCTCGGCCTGCAACTGTCGGATTTGTGCCACCGCACTGTCTGTCAATGTAATCATGCTCTACAGCAAATGCCCTTCGGAGCCACTGTCAACCTACACCTCAAACCGATAACTTGATTGAAGCATTTTTCATGCTAGATTGACAAATAAACTTGAAAAAGTTTCAAAATCGCAGTTTATTAAGCACGTGTTTACGCTCCAACAGGCATCCAATAAACTGCATCTCGAACTCGTACGTACGATCTCGGAAGGTGCCATGGTCCATCGAGCCAAACAAATGGGCTCGGGGCATCCCAGTAAACGCTTAGCGATTAAACTAACCCACAATAGTACACTCACCGCCCGAAAAGTAATTCTCAACGATAAAGGCTACCGATCAACCAATGATACGCTAGCTATTTACATCAAAGACTTAATGGGCAGCAGCAGCGCAGCTAAACGCTGGACATTAAGCGAGACATCAGGCCTCGAACGAAACGAAGAGGCCTAGAGCCCACAACGCCAGCAAAACTATCATGAGCTCACAAGGGTTCCAACAAGTCCAGAAACAGACGCAGGCGCTCGCACTAGCACCTCAACTACGAAATTCTCTCAAGATTCTCCAAGCTCCGGCAGTGGAACTACGCACCTCGATCCTTGAAGAGCTCCAAGCGAATCCGCTGCTCGAAGAACTCGCGATTGACAGCATCAGTGTCGAAGAACACCGCGAAGACCCGAATGCCAACCAACTCGAACAAGATGAAGAAACCGAGTTTAATCCAGATGATTTCAGCGCCCTTGAGCGCATGAGTGAAGATATGCGCGAGCACTACGCACTAGAAAATACAGGTCAGAGTCACACCTCCGAAGATGATGAGCGTCGCGAACACTTCATGAATTCGCTCACCACAAATGTCTCACTGCAACAGCACCTCGTCGAACAAGCCGAACTCACCGACTGTTCTAATCAAGAGCGTGAGGCCCTACTTTACCTCATCGGCAGTATTGACGATAATGGCTTCCTTACTGAGACAGTCTCCAACATAGCTCTTACCAGCCGTATCCCCTACAGCTCGGTCAGCAAGGCCAGCGAAACACTAAAGTCCTTCGATCCGCCCGGAATAGGCACTAAAAACACACAAGACTGCCTAGTTACACAGCTCGAGCTGCGCGGGCAAGGCAAGAGCATCGCAGCCCAGATCCTTCGCGAACACTTTCAACTTCTCATCCGACGCCGCATCCCTGAACTCGGACGTAAACTTCGCGCTAGTACCGAAGACATCCAAGATGCTATTGAAGCGATCGCGACACTTGAACCTTCGCCAGGCAAACGTTTCAGCCCAGACTCAAACGCAGTCATCGAACCCGATGCCACTGTATACAAAGATGAATATGGCGAATGGCAGATCGCGCTGAACAGCGACTATATTCCTCGTCTGCGCATCAGTAGTACCTACAAGGACATGCTAGCCAAAGGGAATCTAAACCAAAAGGAAAAGGAGTTTATGGTCGAGCGCATGCGTTCAGGTAAATTTCTAATCAACTCAATCGAACAACGCCAACAAACCATTGAACGCATCACACTTGAAATCCTCAAATTTCAAGGCGATTTCTTTGAAGCTGGAGTCTCCAAGCTGCGCCCATTGACAATGAATACCATCGCGCACATAGTCGGTGTGCACGAAACCACTGTTAGCCGTGCCATTGCGAATAAATACATCCGCACCCCTCATGGCGTTTTCGCATTTAAATACTTCTTCACGCCTGGCTATAAAGCGGGCAGCGGCGAATCAATCTCCAACAAATCAATCAAAGACATAATTAGCCATATTATAGAAGAGGAAAACCCCGCAAAGCCCTACAGCGACCAAGGAATCGTCAATATCTTAACCGAAAAGAAGATCAAGATTGCCCGCCGCACCGTAGCCAAATACCGCGAGGAACTCAGCATCTTACCAACCAACTTGAGACGAAGGTACCAGTAACACTGCAGACGATGCGTCGTTCCCACCACATTGATAAAATCGCGGACAAACGCTTAGGCGAATGGTCGAATCGACGACGACAATTAACTACGAGTGCAACTCGCCCTCACTCCACCACAAAACCCCATACAACACAACTGCTGAATCTAAAGTTCGACTCTTTACCACTCTTCAATAAAATGCCGTTCTCAAACCACCGCTTCAAGGACCGCGCTACCGATCGCGTCACAAACGAGACGCCCCTTATGCGTCAAATGCGCATGCGTTCCGTCTCGTATCAATAGGCCCTCAGCCTCAAAAAAGGCTAACAATGGCTCTAATACAGCCATCACTTTTGGCGCGGGAAAGCGCAGCGCGATGTCAGCCAAATCAATACCTACATTCATACGCAGTCCAAAAATAATCGCGTCTGCCATTAAAATACTAGCATCGAGCGACACCAGTTCGACCTTAGGCGACAGCCCCGACTCCATACTAGCGGCCCATTCCTTTAAATTTGACGGACGCTGATAACGCTCCCCCCGATACTGACTGGCAGCCGAAGGGCCACAACCGATCCACTCGGCCATTCTCCAAGTATTAACATTATGGATACACTCCGCTCCATCCTTCGAAAAATTAGAGATCTCATATTGAGCATACCCCAACTCTGCAAGTAGCTCCCAACCGCGCTCATAAAAGCGCAGCTCGCGCTCTTCATCGATTTTCAGTTTCCCCTGGGAAAGTTTCACATAAAGAGCCGTGTCTTCCTCAAAAGTTAAGCAATAGGTCGAAAGGTGCGACGGCCCAAGTCGAGCCGCTTCGCGAATAGCCCCTTCCCACTGCTGCATTGATTGATTAGGGATAGCAAACATTAGATCCAAATTGGTCTGAGGGAAACCAGCGGCTTCGACTAAGCTCCAAGCTTTATAGATTTGATTAGGGCGGTGCAGACGGCCCAGCGACTCCAGTAATTCCTCATCAAAACTCTGCACCCCCATCGAGATACGCGTCACACCGAGGTCGCGCAACACAGCAAGCTTATCAGCTTTAACTGTCGACGGGGCCATCTCGATCGTCCACTCCGCAGGTGCATTCCCTAGGCGTTTCAGCATTGATCGCCCAAGACATTCCAAATCTTTGGCCGACAGTAAGCCTGGCGTGCCGCCGCCCCAAAAAACTGTGTCTACCGATCGACTGTCGGAAATTAGCGCAAACTCAGCGTCCATCGCGCTGAGATAGCGATCCAAGTCGCCGCGCCGCGGCTTCTCTTGGTAAAAGGCACAGAAATCGCAGGTCGATGCGCAAAACGGGACGTGACAGTATAGACCCAAGGTCGTTTGTGTGGGATTGACAGTTTTCAGCTCTTTTCCTTGCAGGTGCATAGTCAGAAGGCATACCTTCTTCCAAGATCTATGAAAGCCAAGCGCATATTACTACCTTCTTCCCTCTTCATCGCATTCTGCCTGACTGCTTGCAGTGTCAAAATCGTCAATACGACGCCTGACATCGCCCCTGCCTCGCCGACAGGCAACTACACCTTAAGCGCTCACGCGCAGGTCAATAAAAAGAACGTCGTGCCGAGTAGCCTAGAAGCCTTCGTCGTGATTGACGGTGAACAGCGCGCAATGACAGCTACCACAACTGCACCAAACCTATTTCAATATGATTTTCAAGCGACAGCCCAAGAGGAACTCACCCGCTTTTACTACGTACTCAAATTCGTCACACAAAAAGAGAACGGAACAACTGCATCCGCACAGGTCATCTCGGATCTTTATCAAGTTCAGCTACCGAGTCAGATCACATTGAAAGTTAATAAAACACGCGCAGCTGTCGGCACTCGTGTCTCAATTAATGGCCAAGGCTTTACAGACCAGGACATCGTTTTTATCGATCACACACCCGCCGAGACTGTCTTTACCTCTCCCAAGCAACTGCAATTCGTCGTGCCACAATTGAAGCCAAACTTCGGCTACAGCATCGAAGTGCGCAGCACCACACGAGCTCAGATCGCAGGCTATCTACGCATTGACCCAGCTAGCCCACTCAGCGTTTTACCAAAACAGCTCAGCTTGAAACCAGGACAAAGCCAGGCACTCGCTTTTGCCCTCGACTACCCTGCCCCCTACGGAGGCCTTTATGTTAATGTCACCACCGACATACCTGACAGCATAATTATGCCAGAGGTACTTATACCCGAAGGTGCCCGCACTGTCAGCGCCACCATCAAAGGCGACAAAGTCGGCCAAGGTCATCTGTTCATCAACGCAGATGCCCTACCCGAACTGGTCATCCCCCTTACGGTTCGCTAGTTACTCCTAAATCTGCGATTTTGCTTCAATCCTGTTTACTGAACTTAATCCCAGAATTTGCAATCGGGTTAGTGCGATGCCGCGCACCTTTCATCGCTGGCAATTCTCGAATATTCAGATGGATTCAGTTCTTGATCTAGCATCCTCATCTGAGCGATGAGTTCAGAATTCGGGTGAGTATTCTCATACATTGACAGCAAGAAGGAGATCGAGGGTTCTTCATTCATCAGCATCGAGGAATTAATAAAATTTTTGCAATTAAGTATTTCCTCTAAATCAGCCACTTTCTTGGCCATGTGACCGCGCAAACTTATTGGGAGCCACGTTTCCTTGAGCAGCGCTACCAATATTTTCTGAATACGATTTTTTAGATTTTCAACCGTCGGTACAGACACACCAAATTGCACCTGACTAGGCGACCAAGTTGCTTCAAGCAGGGCATCGTCTGCGATTAAGTTATTCACGGGTAATGCTTTAATTTCATTGGTTTTCATTTAATTGAGCAAATTAGAGTTGGGATTTATTGAAGGTGAGGTAGAATGAAGTAAGTATTCGTGCACGTGGTCGGAATAACCACTCGAGGAGCTAAAGCCCAAATCACATCGTTGCCCCAAGCCTTGCAGTACCTTAGCGAATTCACTTCGGCCACAGGCGCCTTCGGGGCTAACTAGCAGAATCGACTTAGTTTCATCCTCATAACTAAACCACTTCTCGGCCAAAGCAGTTAATTGCATTGAGAACTTCGACGCGCTTTCGCGATTAAAAGACATGCTGAATAAATTGGCATCCGTTAAATCTACCAAGGCTTGCCCCCAACACTCCTTAAACTGAAGAATATCCAGACGCCAAAGGCGGAAATCAAAAATCAACTGATCACCTATCTCTTTGCACGCGTGATCAAATATTAGTTTTATCCTACGCGCATTTTCAGCCTTATCATAAGCCAAAAATACTGTCACTAATGTTACCTCTGATATGTCATTGTTATCTTTCATCACTCCACAATTTTTTTTAATAATTTTTGGGAGCGCAGATAATACACAAATATCTAACGAATTACAATTAGGCTAATATCCTTGCGAAACATGTCATTAAAACTACCCACGTAGGAAAATTACTTAAACACGAAGAAACACAAAGACCATTACCAGGAATACATCGCTCCTGCACGGCGAGGAAACTAACAAGGTAAGAGATAAAACATCATCAGGCACCATCCAACCTCAAAAGAAACTACTAAGTGGTTCAAATATCGCCGTCGTGACAAATTGATTTAGCCGCGTAGCAGATCAGTTCGGAAGTCGAATGAAGCTCGAGCTTTCCGCAGATATTGTAGCGATGCGCACCGACTGTCTTGGGGCTGACATTTAGCTGCTGAGCGATCTCACCTGACGTCTTACCATGACCGTATAGTTCCAGTATCTCGAACTCGCGATCAGTCAATACTGCAATTGGAGACTGATGACCACGTGCCCTTCCCGCAAGCTCATCTAGCACTTGGTTACTCACGACTCGACTGAAAGCAGAACCACCCGCCAAGACTTCTTTAATCGCATTGACGACCTCAGCACCACCAGCGCTTTTCATAACATATCCGCGCGCGCCGGCACGCATCGCGCGCATGGCATAGACTGACTCATTATGCATCGAATGCATTACCACTGGCAGATCTGGATTGATCGCTTTTAAGTCTTTAAGTAACTCGATGCCACTACGCCCCTCCAAGCTTATGTCAGACAACACTAGGTCAGGCTCAAACTTAACCACCGCCTTAATACCAGCCGCCGAATTGTTCGCTTGCCCGCACACCTTCAAATCCGGGTCGCGATCAATCCATTTGGAGATCGCCTCACGCATGAGCGGATGGTCCTCGATCAACAAAATACGATAGGAGTGCTCGATCTCGGTAGTTTTTTTTGCAACATTCATAATTCATTATTGGCGAACTAACCCCGACATAAAAAACAAAAATAATTCGGATTGCAAACGAAATTATATATGTGCCACTTTTACATATCTAATTAAAGTTATTAATAGACTACTAATTAATTATTTCATATGCTCATGCCAATGCTGCGATGATTCTAAGCGCCCTAAGAAATATGAATGGTAAACTTGATAAAATAAGCTTTAACAGATTTTCTCGGCAGGCCTTTTAAATTCAGGAAAAAACGGGTTGTGCGCCTGTTCATTAGCAACGGTCGTCATAGGGCCATGGCCAGGGCAGAGGACCGCAGTCTCAGGAAGCGACAGAATCTGCTCACGATTATTCTTCAGCGCTTGATCATAGTGATCGGCAGCACCTCCTTGCGACAGGCAAAAAATTGAATCTCCAACAATCGCAATCGGCGCCCCCAGGCCTTCGATCACGTAAGTCATGCCACCCGGCGAATGCCCATTGGTCTGCCGTGCTTGTACCTCGAATCCGTCAAACTCGATCCAATCACCATGCTCTAGTAAGTCCGCTTCACCGTATGGCTCGAGCTTAGGGGCAAAAGCGATACCACCTTCAATATGACTCAGCAACTCATCATACGCGGCAATATGATCGCGATGTACATGCGTCACCAATAGGGCCTGCAAATCTAAGCCCCGCGCATCCACCTCCGCCAGTAATGCCTCCACATTTGCCCCCGTATCAAACGCCACCGCCACCTTTGTTAGCGGACTCCACACCAGATAACTATTCACCGTCATCGCTGGGTAGCCAGCTACAGGAAAAGGTGTATTATAGCAACGCAGCCCTTCTAGTTCAATTAGCTCTGGTTGCCATGCCCGTCTTGCCATCGAAGTGAGTGCGTCAGCATCTAAGGCTAGCACTGGAGCGACAGCACGTAAGCTGGCTTCATCTAGTTTAGCATCCAGTAATGCCGCAACAGCTGCTACAGATATGCCAGCCTTCTGCGCAACAACTTGCTTTCCCAGGCCCAGTCCAGTGGCAGCTTTCATCAGCACGTCTTCAAATTCGTCTTCAATACGTAGTCTCTTCATTCACTCAGCAGACTTAAAAACACAGGTGGGGACAAGCACTGACGATCTAACAGTGAAAAAAACCAACAAGCGTATTTTTTCGGTCATGTACTTCTAGAGCAAGCCGAACCACTTCTTGCGCTTTGGTGCTCCTGCCTCGCAAGGCCACTCAGACTGAGTCTCGATCTCTTTCAGCTCATCACACGGGGACTCAGCGACTTCCCCACAATCCGGCACTTCCATCAATTGCGCACCGCGAAACTCTTCCAACATTTTTGAATATAACAAAGGCTTACGAAAGTATGAGATTTCATTTTCCTCAAGCTTACTAATATTACTATCTGTCAAACAGCCTGATACAATCGTATACATACAATTAGGGAATAGCGCCTTCATCTCGATCACGAATTCAACTTCCGGTCCATCTGGCAGCCGTTGATCGGCCACCACCAATTGCACGTGCATCGCAGGGTTTTCCATAATTGCACGAGCGTCCACCAGGTTAAAGACAGGATAAACGGTATTGTGCTGCTGCAACTGAACGACGCCTATCTCAAGTAACTCACGCTCATCCTCAATAAATAGTATATTCATAGCATACTTATGCTAATTAATTACATTAATTACAATACATGATTAGCTAATTATGGTGCAATGGTTATAGCATAAATTAAATTCCTAATCCAGAGCTTGCATTCCAAAAAATCACCGCCATAAAAGCCCCATTCTTTTGAATGCGCCCAGATGGCGGAATTGGCAGACGCGCTAGACTCAAAATCTTGTGCCTTCGGGCGTCCGGGTTCGACCCCCGGTCTGGGTATTCTTTAAAGCCTCGTTTTCGAACGGGGCTTTTTTGTGCCGATTCATGCGTAATGACTTCACCGGGGCCTTCGCCTGCGGTGCTCCCGTCGGCTGCAGCCGATCCTATATTAAAAAACAGGGGTCACTTCCAGTTTCTGCCCAGGCTCCAAAGTATGTCGCCCCTTACGATCCGGATCTTCATCATTGCGATAGATCTGAACTTCAACCGGGCCATCCAAATCCGCCGGAGCCACCCAGCGCCACTTACCAATCTCCTCAAAGTCCATCGGTATGCCAGTTTGCCAGCTTAGGCCACCAGCACTGCCACGCAAAAAGGGCTTATTGCCGATACCAATCAAGATGCTCGCAGTGAAAACTGCGTCGTTTGCCTTCGTACGTGCCCGACGAATGGCGACTGGCTGAGCCTCGCCAAACAAATCAACTGGCCCCTCTGCCTCAGCTTCGATCCCGGGAGACTCCCGCGTTACTGCCTCAGTAACCTCAACGATTAAATCATCAGCCACTTCGACTCGCTCTGCCTCGGCAATGACCTCAGTCTCCGACTCTGCAGCCTCCCGCAACTCTTCATCTACAATCAAATCGTCATTTTTAATCAAGTCGTCATTTTCAATCAAATCGCCATTTTTAATCATATCCGCTCCAATTTGAACTTCGCTTTCTTCAGGCAAGCTATCGACGGCCTCAGATACCTCATTAGGGTCGAACTCAATCACCAACTCTTGAACCTCAGTGACTTCAGATACTGATTCGTTTGGCAGTGCCTGTTCCGACACCGGTTCCTCTGGCATCTCTGTGCTTTCAGTCACCTCGGGCTCTGGCTTTGCTGGTTGACTTTTCGAATCGATAATCCGGCTCACAGCCGACGAAGCTGAATTCTGCTTACCCTGAATCGCACGTTGCAGTAGTCCAGCATCCGCTTTGCTGCGCCGTGATCGCGGCGTACGTGCGGGCACCGACGTTTCAGCTTCAGCGATTGATGAGCTGGCGACTTCGACAACAGCCTGTGCACTGCCTTCCAAAGCGAGCACCCGCGATTCAATCGAACCCAAAGGCGCAACTGCGGCAGTCAAGCGAGCCTCCAAAGTGGCTAACGCGGACTGTAAGGCCGTCACCGCTTCGCCAGAGGCGACATCCTTTGACGTCGTACTGAACGCATCCACTTGGTCTTTGAGCACAGCGAATGCTGCAGCTTGATCAGAGCTAGAGACATCAATCGCTGCAACTTGTTGAGACAATGTAGCCAACACCTGCGACGCATGATTCAACTTTTGGTCGACAGCAGACGCCAAGATTTCACAGCGTTGATCCACCGAACCAGAACCAGACTCCAATTCCGTGAGCCGTTCATGGCATTCCAGCAATGTGGCCTCAGTCTTTTGTAAATGCCCCTTAAGCAAGCGAAGCTCCGATGACCGATCGTCTCGATCTTCGCGCACTCGCATCGAATACTCGACCACATAAGGTAGCCCGAAAATCACAGCCCCCAAGGCCACCGCAATGACACAGGAGACCACCTGTATGTCGGTGAGCTGCCAGTTGCCTAAGATCGCGATCGCAAGGGCGGTAACGACTAATAGCGCGTCCCCCAAGTAAAAGGGCCATTTTGAAAGAGTGAGTGGAGCTTCGTCGTCTGGTAGCATGCGTGGCAGCGTCAATTAATAGAATTTAAATCAAAACGACTCTGGCGCCACGATCAACCCTCGATTTCACAACTTATCGCGGACGCTCTACAAAACCCGTCTTACGGTAAACTTTGCCCAGTGTTTTATAAGCACGCTTCTGGGCTTCGGTAGCTCCCGCCTTCAACACCGACTCCAAATAGCTTTTATCTTGAATTAGCTCATTATAGCGCGCCTGTACTGGCTCCAATGCTGCAATCACCACATCCGCCACCTCTTTCTTCAGGTCTCCATAGCCCTTGCCGATAAACGACGCTTCAAGATCCGCCGTCGAAGTGCCTGAAATCGCAGTATGGATTTGTAATAGGTTCGACACGCCGGCCTTATCCTCACGGGCGACAATTTCGTTGCCCGAATCCGTCACCGAACTCATGATTTTCTTACGCAGCAGATCAGGTTTATCGAGAATGTGCAGGGTCGCGTTCTGATTGGCATCACTTTTCGACATCTTCCGCTGCGGATCTTGCAACGACATGATGCGTGCGCCCGTCTTCGGAATAAAAGGTTCCGGAATCGTGAACGTATCCGAATAGCTGTGATTAAAGCGCTGCGCTAAATCGCGACAAAGCTCGAGGTGTTGCTTCTGGTCGTTACCGACCGGCACTGAATCGGCATTGTACAGCAAAATGTCGGCCGCCATGAGTACCGGATACATTAACAGACCTGCATTCAGCGACGAACCTTGCCGCGCTCCTTGGTTGGCGATCGAGGTTTGCTCCTCGGACACTTTAAAGCCAAGCTTCGCAGCCTTTTCCTTGAACTGCGTCATGCGCTGTAAGTCACCAATCGGCGTGATACAGCTCAACAACCAAGCCAACTCGGTATGGCCAATAATATGCGACTGAATAAAAATATTCGAACGCTCTGGATCGAGGCCACAAGCGATGTATTGCGCTACGCAGGACAAGGTATTCTTGCGCAAGTCAGCAGGCGTATACTTAACAGTAATCGCGTGCATATCCACCACACCAAAATAGCAGGTGTTATCGTCGAGCAAGGTCGCCCAATTTTTAACGGCTCCTAAATAATTACCTAGAGTCAGGACTCCGGTCGGTTGGGCACATGTAAGGATGACTGGCTTTTGTACGCTCATGTAACGCCGATTGACGGCAACTGCCCTGCCCTTGTCAATCTTCGTTCTAGCCGCACGCCCAATCGCTGCTTCTCCAACAGCAAATCAATGTTACCGAACACTCGATCTTGCTGGGCTTTTTATATACCACACTACTGCTTCGCTTTCGCCCAAGAATCACGCAGCGCCACTGTGCGGTTAAACACTGGTGCACCTGCCTTCGACAATTTGCTATCCACACAGAAATAACCAATGCGCTCAAACTGGCATTGCTCGCCCGCAGTCATTTCCATCAAGCTCGGTTCACAGAGCGCAGTCACTTCGGTTGATGATACTGGATTCACATACTTGGTGAATGAAATCTCCTTATCGGCTTCCGGATGCTCTTCGGTGAATAAACGGTCGAACAAGCGCACTGCCGTCTCTACCGCGTGCGCTGCACTCACCCAATGAATCACGCCTTTGACCTTACGGTCTTCAGGATTTTTGTTTAACGTGTCGTGATCGACTGAGCAAAGCACCTTCGTGATCGTGCCATCCGCATCCTTCTCCACGTCGTCACATTTAATAATGTAGCCATAGCGCAGGCGCACTTCGCCACCCTTTTTGAGGCGGTGAAATTTACGATTCGCCTCTTCCTTGAAGTCTTCCTGCTCGATGAACAGACGCCCGGAGAATGGAATCTTTCGCGTACCGGCCGACTCGTCTTCAGGATTATTCACCCCATCAACCTCAACGACCTGACCTTCTGGCCAGTTAGTGATCACAATCTCCAGAGGGTTAAACACCGCCATGCGACGAACTGAAGTGCTGTTGAGCTCAGCGCGCACCGCGTGCTCCAAGAGCGCCACATCACTGGTCGAGTTCACCTTAGTAATGCCAACAGTCTCACAGAATTTACGGATTGATGCTGCGGGATAACCACGGCGACGCATTCCACAGATCGTCGGCATGCGTGGATCGTCCCAGCCCTCGACGAGATTGCCTTCCACCAATTCGCGAAGCTTACGCTTGCTCACGACCGTGTAAGTCATGTTCAGGCGCGAGAACTCAGTCTGCTTGGAGGGAAAAATGTCGAGCTTTTCGATGAACCAATCATAAAGCGGACGGTGGTCTTGAAACTCCAAGGAACACAGCGAGTGTGTGACCTCTTCGAGCGAGTCACTTTGTCCATGAGTAAAATCATAGCTCGGGTAGATGCACCATTCGTCACCCACACGGTGATGATGCATGCGTTTGATACGATACATCACTGGGTCGCGCATGTTCATGTTCGGATGCGTCATGTCGATCTTGGCGCGCAAGACCTTCTCGCCATCGGCAAATTCGCCCGCACGCATGCGTTTAAACAAGTCAACGCTCTCTGCGATCGGGCGGTCACGATGCGGGCTCGGGCGTCCAGGTTCATTGATCGAGCCACGATAGTCGCGCATTTCATCGAAGGTAAGCTCCTCCACATACGCATGCCCCTCTTCGATCAGCTTGATCGCCCACTCAAACAGTTGCTCAAAATAATCACTCGCAAAGCAGACCTTCGCCCATTTAAAGCCCAACCACGCGATGTCTTCCTGGATGGCGTGGACAAACTCGACGCTCTCCTTCTCAGGGTTGGTGTCGTCGAAGCGTAGGTTGCACTGTCCACCGAATTCCTCAGCGATACTGAAGTTCAGGCACAGCGCCTTGGCATGACCAATCTGCAAATAACCATTCGGCTCAGGCGGGAAGCGTGTTTGTACACGTCCATCGTGCTTACCAGCTGCCACATCGGCAGCCACCATTTGGCGGATAAAATCGGTCGGCGTATCTTTAGCGTCTGACATAAGCGTTGAAGAAGATGAATCGTGTAAAATCTGCCAGATCAAAAGCGTCGGCAGTTAAATATTTAGCCAATGAAGGCCTTCAATCGTGCAAGCACGCGCGCTTGCCCGAGCACGACCAACATCGGCAACAGATCTGGACCACCACCCTGCCCGCTCAATGCGTAGCGCAGGGCGGGGAAATATGCGAAGACTTTCGCGCCCTTCGATTCGGCGTACGCTTCCAACACTGCTTGCAAGGCATCCACGGTGAATGCCTCAATACCTTCGATCACTGGTACGATCTCAGTGAGTAGCTCTTTAGGATCCGCCTTCTTCGCGATTTTAGCGCCAGTCTTCTCATTCATCTCATAATTATCGAGGAAAAAGTAGCGGCAAAAATCTGGCAACTCTTCCAGCGAACGTGCCTTGCCTTGGCAAAGTGACAATACGGACTGAATATAATCCTCATCCGCATCCTCTTTGACCACACCCGCAGTATGTAGGATTGGACGTGCCAGGAATGTAAAGGTCTCCACATTCATCTCACGCAAATATTCCGTATTGAGCGCAGCGAGCTTCTTCTCATCAAAGCGTGAGTTACCCTTATTGATTCCGGGAAAGTCAAACAATTCGATGATCTCATCGATGTCCATCTTCTCGCGCTCGTCCTTCGGATTCCAGCCAAGCAGAGAAATGTAGTTGCGCACCGCATTAGCTAAGAAGCCGCGCTGTTCGTATTCTTCGATCAAAGCCCCCTTGTCGCGCTTGCTCATTTTACCTGGGCCCGACTCTTTCAGAATCAGCGGTATATGCGCAAATACTGGCGGCGTCACGCCGAAGGCATTGAACAGCTCCACGTGCTTGCTAGTATTGGACAAATGGTCTTCACCGCGAATCACGTGGGTAATGCCCATTACAATGTCGTCCACCACATTGACAAAGTGGAACACTGGATTGCCATCCTTGCGAACGATCACGAAGTCCAACTCCTCGGCACGCTCGACACGACCACGCACAGCATCATCTATGATCACAGGAGCGGCTTTGACCTTCTCAATTTCTTTCTCCCTGAAATCGTCATACTCGGTGTAGCGCTCGCCTTCAAGTTTGAACCAAATCGCGCCGTCCTTCTCGTAAGTGCGGCCAGCATCTTTGAGCTTTTGCAAATATTCGTCGTAAATCGGCTGGCGCTGGCTCTGGAAATACGGGCCGTATTCGCCACCCACTTCAGGGCCTTCGTCCCATTCCATGCCCATCCAGCGCATGCCATCGAGCAACACCTGCAGCGACTCGTCTGTATTGCGTTCTTTATCCGTATCCTCGATGCGCAGCACAAATGTGCCTCCCGTATGGCGTGCATACAGCCAGTTAAACAGAGCAGTGCGGGCACTTCCGATGTGGAAGAAGCCAGTAGGACTGGGAGCAAAACGAACGCGAACTTGTGACATAATTAAAAAATGAGGTGAATTTGCCGCGGTTAAAAAAATGACTTTAGCACAAGGCAAACCACGCACTCAATAAACATGCCGAATCGAGTCAACGTTGATCAGCGACTGATTGTTCTTTGAAATACCCCCAACACAGTGTGCACTTGCAGCTAAAGTGATATGGATGTGCCGCTGAAATTCCTATCTGTGCTTATTCAGCAGACCTCCATCGAATCCCGCCCCCCAAAAAAGATAGGCAGAACGGAGGTCTGCCGCAGATGGCATAGTAATGCTTGTATCACGCTCCTTTGACTGCCACTCCTCACAATCATTCGCCAAAGACGTCACTCACGAAGCGTGCACTCTGGGGCTAGCGATTTTGATACAGCTGCATCACTTTGGGCATCAGCTCATTAAGCTTACGAATACGGGTCGAATCTGCCGGGTGGGTGGATAAAAACTCAGGGGGGGCTCCGTTACTCTGTGCGGCCATACGCTTCCAAAAAGGAATCGCAGTGCGTGGGTCATAGCCTGCCTTGGCAGCGTAGATTAGGCCTATCTCATCGGCCTCACATTCGTGGTAACGGCTATATGGTAGCATCACTCCGACCGAGGCTCCCGCGCCATACGCCGCCATCAGTAAGGCACGTTGATCGCTGTCCATGTCAGAAGTACCGAACTGCAGGGCCAAGGCACCGCCAGCAACCAACAACTGTTGAGTCATGCGCTCATTACCATGGCCCGCAGCGACGTGTGCCACCTCATGCCCCATCACAATGGCAAGATCAGCGTCGGTCTTGGCAACTTTAAAAATACCAGTATAAACCGCAACTTTGCCACCTGGCATCGCAAAAGCATTAATCTGCTCGTCATCTTCGAACACGACGAATTCCCACTGCGCATTCGGCATGTCTGGCCCCGCCACATACGCGATCCGGTCTCCCACCCGGCGCACCATCGAATTATACACTGGGTCACGAGAAATCGGCGTTTGCTGCTTGAGTTGGCCAAACTGCGACGCCGACATCGATGCGAGCTGATTTGAAGGCACCAAGTGTAAGGCAGAGCGCCCCGTTTGCGGAACGGTCGTGCAACCAGAAGACCAGAGTAAAGCCCCACAGAGGAGCACGATCCAACAATAAATCAATTTCATAGATGTGGACTTTGATCACTCCGGCCTCCTTAATCAATCCAAGGACACGTTTAAACAAAAAACCGAGCGTTTGCACTCGGTCCTTTGGTTGATAAAAAAGGGGGGGCAAGCTTAGTGCTTGAAGTGGCGTTTGCCGGTGAAGACCATGACCATATCGCGTTCATCGGCAGCGGCGATCACTTCGTCGTCGCGCACGGAGCCACCGGGTTGAATCGCTGCTTTTGCTCCAGCTTCAGCAGCGGCTATCAGACCATCGGCGAATGGAAAGAAAGCATCGGACGCGACGACTGAACCAGCGAGGTCAAGACCTGCTTCGCCTGCTTTCCAGACAGCGATCTTGGAGCTATCAACACGAGACATTTGACCCGCACCAACGCCGAGGGTGCGTTCGCAACCAGCGTAGACGATGGCGTTGGACTTAACGTGCTTGACCACATTCCAACCGAAGACCATGGCGCGCATTTCTTCTGGTGATGGTTGACGCTTGGAGACGATTTTCCAGTCGCTTGGACGGTCTGGCATCGTATCGCGGTCTTGGATGAGCACACCACCCACCACCGAACGCATCTCCTGCAGCGAGTCGGCAGGCAAGGTGCCTTTGACTGTCATCAAGCGCAGGTTCTTCTTTTTGCCGAAGATTTCGAGTGCAGCAGGTGTGAAGTCTGGCGCAATGATCACTTCGCAAAAAATCTTCGCGATGATAGCAGCGAGATCGGCGTCCATGGTCTGATTGACCACAATGATGCCACCGAACGGTGCTTGTTGGTCAGTGACGTATGCCTGCTCCCATGCTTCGACGAGTGTGTCGGCACTGGCGACGCCGCAAGGGTTGGTGTGCTTAAGGATCGCAACTGTCGGCTTTTGGAATTCGCCGATCAAGTAAGTGGCCGCCGTAATATCGATGATATTGTTGTAGCTTAGCTCCTTGCCTTGGAGTTGCTCGAAGCAATCAAAGAAGCTGCCATACAGAGCCGCCTTCTGATGCGGGTTTTCGCCGTAGCGGAGGCTCTGCACTTGAGGAAGCTGGATGTCCAACTTGGAAGGGATGCCAGAAATATCACCAAGGTTCGGCTCGTTGACCTGACCTTCGAGGTATTTGGCAATTGCACCGTCGTAAGCCGATGTGCGTTGGAATACTTTCAGCGCAAGTTCGCGGCGAAGTGTGGTGAGCGCAGCATCGTCGCCCATCGCAGCGAGCACCCGGTCGTAGTCAGATGCGTCGACGATCACAGAAACCGAAGCGTGGTTTTTCGCCGCAGAGCGAAGCATCGAAGGACCGCCGATGTCGATGTTCTCGATCGCGAGTTCAAACGTCACGTCTGGCTTGGCAACGGTTTCTTCGAATGGATAAAGATTCACTACGACGAGATCGATCATGTCGATGCCGTGCTCAGCAGCGGCTGCCATGTGGTCTGCCTTGTCGCGACGAGCGAGAAGACCGCCGTGGATCTTCGGGTGCAATGTCTTAACGCGGCCTTCCATCATTTCAGGGAAGCCAGTGTAATCGCTGACTTCAGTGACCGGAATCCCCTCTGTTTCGAGGAGTTTGGCAGTGCCGCCAGTGGAGAGCAGACGGTAGCCGTGCTGTTCGACGAGTGCTTTAGCGAACGGCACGAGGCCTGATTTATCGCTGACGGAGAGGAGTGCGTTTTTTTGCATAGTGTTGAGAAAGAGAGTGAATCAAATTAAAATAAAAAAAGTAAAACGAAGAACTAAATCGCAGAAATCGGAATCGCCAAGCGTTTTAGACGAAAAGACTCACAAATTTTATAGTAATACCGGCGCATCGTGTCGAACAAGGTCAAGCTGCGCTAACCGTCCTAATTCAAATCAGAATCAGACCAATAAAAAAACGCACTGTACTTGAATATCAACCACCACACTCGTAGCCTCTTTCTCATGAGCACTCACAGCATCAAAGTCTCCACCCTATCCGAAATCATCGCCGCCGGCGGCATCGTGATCGACGTACGCACCCCCGCCGAGTTTAAGTCTGCCCATGTGGTCGGTGCGACGCTCCAGCCACTGAGTCGACTAGACGCCCGAGCCTATTGCCGATCCGAAGGCATCGATACACCCGTTTACATTCTCTGCCAAAGCGGCAAACGCGCGGGTATCGCCGCCGAGCAGTTAAACGCGGCTGGACATACACAAGCTATTGTCGTCGAAGGCGGCACGCTTGCAGCAATCGACGCAGGGCTCGACATCGCTTACGGCAAAGGAGCCATTTCGATTGAGCGGCAAGTCCGCATCGCAGCGGGACTGCTCGTATTCTGCGGCACGCTCGCAGGGGTATTTCTCCACTCCGCCTTATTGATCATCCCAGGCTTCGTCGGCGCTGGGCTGGCCTTCGCAGGCATCACGGATACCTGCGGCATGGCAATGGCGCTGAGCAAATGCCCGTGGAATCAATAGCTGGACCGCTATCGAAGCTCCCATCGATAGTGCAGCGGCGAGAGCAGCTCATTGCCCTCCTTGGTCACACGCACGACATCTTCGATGCGGCAACCACCCAGCTCCGGATAATACAGCCCGGGCTCGATGGTAATCACATGGCCCTTGCGTAGCCGCCCAGCAGTCGCTGACACACGCGGGGACTCATGCACCTCTAATCCGAGTCCATGCCCGGTCGAATGTATAAATCCCACAAAGCCTTGGCCGCGACGCTCAGTTAAAAACCCGCGATCATCAAATAGCTGAGTAGCGGCGGCGTGCACTGTTGCACCGCTCACACCGGCCTTCACTTTTGCCAAGGCCGCGAGTTGCGCATCACGCACAGCCCCGACAAGTGCTCGCTGTGCATCATTCGCACGGCCTTTTAAGAAAGTACGGGTCATATCACCATGGTAGCCTGTCGCTTGCACACGCGGAAACACGTCGACAATGATCAGCTCATTCGGCTTGAGCGGCCCATGCCCGCCTTCGTGCGGATCACAGCCTTGCTTGCCACCTGCCACGATCGTATTGTGCGCCACTGCTCCCTTCGTCAGGCAGGCTTGATCGATCAACATACGGAGCCACTCTGAAGTCAGCGTGCGACCCTCATATTTTAGGCGATTACCTACAATCTTCGAAGCCCGCAGGACGCGCTCCGCAGTGCGGATGCCAGCGGCACTCGCGGCATTCCCTTGCTTTAAGGCCTTGGCCTCATCGTCGCTTTTTAACTCACGAGCAGGAAAGAACGGATCTGCCCCCACTCGCACCGTCATGCCAGCCTCCAACAGCTTCGCATAATACACCGATGGAAAACTCTCTGGCACCTCCAGCTCACTCGCCTTATTTAACTTAGCAAAATAGCGCATCATCTCCGCAGGCCCCACTGCAGAGCGCTCAATTCGTAAGGCCTTCGCCACCTGCTCTTGCACCGTTTCCAACAGCAACACCTCGTCGCACTTCGACTGCGCCCTGACACGGCTATACTCCAAACGACTCACCACTGCGGTCGAGCGGTTCCCCACGACAAAGCACAAGAACGGGTCCGGCACAAAGACCTTAGTCAGATAAAATATGTCAGCAGACTGCTCCGAAGCAGCATAGAGAATACGGATAACTGAGGATTTACTTTTCATTACATTTTTTTACGTTATGACTCTTCTGCATACTACCCGATCTGTCACGCTCCGACTTTACCACCAGACAGCTATGAAACTCCACTACCATACACTATTTACTCTCGCCGCACTGCTAGTGCTCTGCGCCTGCGCACCGACAGCGCCCAAGGCCGAGCCAGCCACCGTTGACACCTATTTCCCTATTTCGATCGATAAAATTCCGCTCCAGCTCCAACTCGCACTTACACAAGCCGAGCAAAACAAAGGCCTGATGCACCGCGACTCTATGGCCGAAGATCACGGGATGCTCTTTTTGTTCAACCAACCCAAGCCGCGCTCCTTCTGGATGCGTAACACCCGCATCCCACTGGATATCGGCTATTTTGATGCCAGCGGACGGCTACTTGAGATCCACGCACTCTATCCTTACGATGAAAACGCAGTCGCCTCACGCAGCCAACAAGTGCTCATCGCGATAGAGACCAATCGCGGCTGGTTCGCTCGCAATCATATCACTCCTGGCGCACAGCTCGATCTCGACGCGTTATCACACGCCATCACTCGTCGCGGCAAATCCTTAAATAGGGACGCCATTTCGACCGCGCACTAAGCATGTCCCAGCCTCACAACACAGCAGCGCGCAAGCCACGCACGGGAAACCTAATTGTGCCTCCCTCCCCAACAGAGCCACTCACGCGACGCAAGCGAAGCGCAACTGACACTCGGCAACCAGCTCACCTGCGTTACTATTTTGCGCTCGTTGCATTAGTTATCTTGGTATTCAGCCCACTCCTAATATCGGACATGCTTTGGTCTGAAATCGATTCCGTCGAACGTAGTGCCTTTCAAACGATGGACAACTGGCAACAAGCATGGACGCTCGATAGCATTCGCCAAAACAACCCGATTGCCATCAGTAGTTACTTTATCGAACAAGCCATACCACTGCCCACCGCAACAGTTCACCGAGGCATCAATATTCTACTGCATCTGTTCGCAGCCGTGCTGCTCCTCAAAAATCTTGAGACGCTTAAATTGCCCGCCGCGTTTTCAGCCACTCTGATTTTCGCGCTCCACCCAGCAACGATACAGACACTTTTCTGGGCTGGTTACCGCAGCGAGATCATCGCGTTGATCTTTATACTGAGTGCGCTCTACTTTGGCATTCGCAACCGTAACGGGCGCGACACCATCGTAACCATTGCGCTTACGACCATCGCCTGCGTAGTTCACCCAGCCGCATTTGCCATCCCCATTATTCTCGCGCTGGTCATCCTTTATAAAAAACGATCGATACATCTGAATTCCTTTAACCGCTTGCTTCCACTACTCTGCCTATGCCTCTTTTTAGGGCTGTGGATCAACGCCGAAAACCCCAACGTAGAAGGAGCTGATTCAGTCATTCGCACAGAACGGCTCTATCACGCAGGGCAAAACATGGCTCACTTCACCAATCAGGCACTCTTGCCGATAAACAACGCCCTCTTTCATCGATTCGACATCGACACCAAGTACGAAACCGATGTGGGAATGAATCTGATGCCATTCCTACTATTCGTGCCGTTTTTCATCTTGCTCGCTTCCAACATCAAGAAAAAGTGGAGCCGTGCGATCCTGCTAGGGCTCTGTAGCTACTTAGCGCTCATCGTGTATGGCACTACTCAGGACGGCCATTTTATTAACGGGGCTCTCGCGCACGAAGACCACCACCTATACGTCGCTCTACCGATGATTGTCGCTCTAATCGTTAGCGCCCTCGGACGCCTTATTTATAGTATGGGCACCGCGGGTAAAGCGCTCTGGGTCATGGGATGCTCATTGCTAATTCTGATTGAAATCACCCTCAGCGCTACGTTTGCTTATTCTATCGCGGAACCCACCAAGATGTGGACTAGCATGTCTGAACGCTGGCCAAATGCATGGGAGCCGAAAGCCGCCCTCGTCAATCGAATCGACCTTTCTGATAGCCCAGAAGACTCACTATTTACCAATATTCAGCTGATCAACATGCTACAAGATGTTCTCGAAATGCGACCGGATCTTATCGAAGAGCGCAAGCAACTCGCACGTACTTTTGTTGCTGAAGGGCAGCGCAGCAACGCACTGCGTGAATACAAACACATCCTGCGCGAAACGCCACTTGACAACGAATTTCTCGAGGAAGCCGCAGCTTTCCTCGACAAGGTCGGCCTCTCTTGGGACGCCAATAAAACAAGAGACCGTATGATTAGCACTCAATAATTTGTCACGCATCTATCCCGCTACGGCTTCCTTGGCTTCGCAGGACATGCTGGCAGACATCTGACCTCTCTCAATTCAAACCCTCAACTCTCAATCCTCAACTTCACTCACGCTATGAAAGATCAGAAAGCACCCGCTCTCGGCACTCTCACCCTCCACGCAGGCCACACGCCAGACGCAGAGACAGGCTCACGCGCCGTCCCGATTTACCAGACCACCAGTTATATGTTTCGGGATACCGACCATGCCGCTAAACTCTTCGGCCTCGAAGAGCTCGGCTACATTTATACCCGCATCATGAACCCCACTACAGACGTGCTTGAAAAGCGAGTCGCAGCTCTCGAAGGTGGTGTCGCAGCTCTCGCCCATGCCAGTGGTCAGGCTGCGATTACCAGCGCGATCCTCAACATCGCAGGTGCCGGTGATAATATCGTCTCTTCCGCACAGCTCTACGGCGGCACGTATACACTTTTCAAATACACTCTGCCTAAGCTCGGCATCGAAGTGCGCTTCGCCGACGCCGAAGATCCCTCCAGCTTCGAGCCATTGATTGACGGAAAAACTAAGGCCATTTACGGCGACACCGTCGGCAATCCAAAGCTCAATATCTTCCCCTTTGCGGAAGTCTCTGCGGTCGCCAGCGCAGCAAAGATCCCACTCATCATTGATAATACCGTCGCCTCGCCGATGATCTGTCGTCCACTTGAGCACGGCGCAAATATTGTCATTCACAGCCTCACTAAGTACATCGGAGGCCACGGCACCAGCATCGGCGGCATCGTCGTCGACGGTGGTAATTTCGATTGGGGCAGTGGACGCTTTACCGAATTCACCGAGCCCGACCCAAGCTACCACGGCCTGGTGCACTGGGACGTCTTCAAAGCTTTCGAGCCAGCAGGTGGCGCCAACATCGCCTACATCATGAAGATGCGCCTCCAGTGGCTACGTGATACAGGTAACTGTACCTCCCCGTTCAACTCCTTCCTCCACCTGCAAGGACTCGAAACACTTCATCTGCGCATGCAGTGCCACTGCTCCAATGCACTCAAAGTCGCTCAGTTCCTAGAAAGCCACGAAGCAGTCAGCTGGGTCAACTACCCCGGGCTCAGCGGTAGCGTCCACCATGCAGCCGCCGAAAAATACTTCGACAAGAACAGCTTTGGCGGACTCGTAGGCTTCGGCCTCAAAGGCGGCCTCGAAGCAGGACGCCAGTTCATCGATAGCCTGGAGCTGTTCAGCCACCTAGCTAACATCGGCGATGCCAAGTCGCTCGCGATTCACCCCGCCAGTACCACGCATCAGCAACTCAGCGAGGAGCAGCAACAATCCACCGGAGTAAGCGCTGACTTCGTACGGCTCTCGGTCGGCATCGAAGCCATCGCCGACTTGCTCGCCGACCTCAATAAGGCATTGAAAGCCTAACAGTTCGTTTCAGTTCCGTGGAGCTTCCGAATCTGGAGGCTCCACCTGTCCCTGCCGCTGCACCATCCATTTTAGCGCAATCGGCGACAGAACGGTTGTTGCGATCGCCATAGCGACCACTGCTGAAAACATATAAGCCACCACCGGCGCGTCCTGCGGCACATTGAACAAGCCCGCTTGCAGCGCGACATTAGCAATGATGATTTCGACCATACCTCGGCTACTCATCCCAACACCAATGATCGCGGCATCCTGATTGTTATAGCCTGTGATTCGCGCAGCGACTCCCGCGCCCAGTACTTTCGTCAACAGTGCAACCAATATTAAAAGGCAGGCGACTCCGGGAATCACGGCAAAGGCTTCAAGATTCAAATTCAGCCCAATCGAAGCAAAGAACACTGGAGCCATAAACCCAACCGTCACTGAATTCAATTTACTCTTCACATCCTTGTAGATGTCGTGCCCAGCATATTTCTGCTCAAAGAGCAGACCGGCGGTAAAAGCGCCAATGATGAAGTGTAAATCAAGCAACTCGGCAAATACCGCATACGCAAAACCTGCAATCAAGAGAGAGGAAAAGCCAAACTCTTCAGACTTGAAATGCGCCACGATCGACCGAATTCGAGGTACCAGATACTTTTCGATCAGGAATGTAGTGCCCAAAAAGACACAGGCTTTACCGAAGATCTCAAATCCCAAGAACAAATCCAGACGCCCCTCATTACTCAGCACACCAGTCAATACAGCCAGAAGAACCAAGCTCAAAAAGTCGTCAATGATCGCGGCCGAAACGATCGTTCGTCCGACCTGGGTGTGTAATCTGCCGAGGTCCATTAGGACACGGATCGACGCTGGTACCGCTGTGATCGAAAGCGCTGTTCCGAGAAACAAACACTGCGCCAATTTCATCTCCGATCCCGGAAAGATCGTCCATCCCAGCCAGATACCAGCAATCAGAGGCAGCAGCATTCCACATAGCGCGATCACGAAAGACCGCCCCGACACCTTGCTAAACTCACGCACCCGCAGTTCCGTACCGCCGAGCAACATCAGAAAAAAGATCCCCAAATCCGACAGCACCTGAAAGGAATGATCCTGCGCCAAGCCGCGGAATGGCGATGCCGGAAACTGCAATGCAACAAAACCAACTAGAATACCAGCGATTAACTCTCCGACCAATGGTGGCTGTTTAGCACGACTAGCAAATTCCCCCATTAGTCTGGAGGTGAACAGCAAGAGCAGAAGCACCAAGAAAAGATTCATGATATCTGCGTTGAAGCTACATCACGTACCGCCAAATGTCGAACCAATCGACCGCGCCCTGAAGCAGAGCGCGGCCGTAAAACGTAAATGCGGCCGTTACTTACGGAATGATCGGCAATACCCCTGGGAATATACCAACTAACACCGTCGCAACAACGAGCGCACCTAGTACAACGCGATCGCAACTGCAGAGCGATCCAGCAGTTCCGGATGCGCCATCCTTCGAATCGGAGAAATAGACTGTGCGCACCCACCCAAAGTAGTAATAGATCGAGATCACCACACCGAGCACCGAAATTGCCAATAGGCCGTAAAGGCCGGCTTTGTAAGCAGCAATAAAGATGAACAGCTTACCAATGAAGCCACCTAAGGGTGGAATGCCAGCCAATGAACCTAAGCCAACGGCGAGTACACCACTGAGGAACGGACTCTTACGCGCAAGATTCTCATAATCTTCAAGCTCTTGATTCGCATCATCAGCACCAGCCAAATGCGACATCACGGCAAAGACCGCAAACGACGCGAGCAGGTAAGTCGCTAGGTAGAAAATGACCGCATACTTAGCTGCTGGAATGCTGAGCGCAGCCACCACACCTACAAGGAGGTAACCTGCGTGTGCAATACCGGACAGTCCCATCAGGCGTTTCACATTGCGCTGTCTGACTGCGGTAAAGTTACCGAACAGAATCGTCGCAGCTGCGATGAAGGATAGCACTGGAGTCAGGAACGAGGCCAAGCCGATGAACGGCCCAGTCAACAGTTGGATCAAAATGATAAAGCCAGCCGCCTTCGATGCAATCGCGAGATACGCAGTGACGGGTGTGGGAGCACCTTGATAGACGTCAGGCACCCAAATTTGAAACGGTACGGCACCGATCTTAAAGCAGAGACCGGCCACTACCAAAATCGCTCCAATGCGCACCAAGAGATTATCGGAATTCGCTTGGATGAATGCCGCCAACTCGGTGAAGTTGAGCGAATCTTGACTAAAAGAAGCCAATTCAGGATTACCAGCCACTCCGTACAGTAGCACAATACCGAACAACAAAATAGATGAACTCAGCGCACCGAGGATCAAATACTTCAAGCCCGCTTCGAGCGACAGTGAACTAGTGCGGCAATAAGCGACCAGCACATAGAATGCGATCGTCACCGCTTCGAGCGCTACGAACAACATCACAAAATTGGCACTCTGCACCAGCAGCATCATCGCTGCGGCAATGAGAATGACCAAGTGGAAGAATTCAGTGCGCGGCAGCTTTTGCTTAGATAAGTAGATCTTGCCGAGGTAGCAGACGAGAATTGAACTTACCAAGAAAAAAGTTCGCATCATTTGCGTCACATCTGTCTGTGCGATCATGCCACTGAAAAAGGTCTGCCCCTCGACGGTATAATAAGCCGAGCAACCCAATGTGACAACAAGGACAAGAACTTGTCCCCAAATCGCTAGACGCGGAATCAGCCTCTGCTGTGCCCGCGGCAACACCATCTCAGCCCCAAGCAGGCCGAGGGCGAGTACCGCCAACATGATTTCGGGCGCAATTGCAGCCCAGTCGTTGGTCGCAGTAAAACTGCGCAGAAATTCGGCGAGAAGCTCGTTCATTAGTGTGTAACCTCCTGGTGTGCTTCGGCTGATTGAGGAAGCGCCGCATTGACTTCAATAATCGGCAAAGTGCTCTTGTTTGTATAACTTGAAATTAACGATAGCTCATCATTCGCTGCATCGGAAAACAGACGCGGATAAATGCCAACGACAATCAAGGCTACGATCAGTATCAGGGCAGGCAATCGCTCGTGAACCTTGAGGTCGACAATTTCGTCACCATTGAAACGATCGGCAAAGGCCTCGGTTGGTTTGCCAAAGAAAATATTTGCAACTGCCCGCAGTCCGTAAATCGCAGAAATAATAATACCAAGTGCGGCCGGTGCGACGATCCATCGAGTCATCTCGGTTTCGGCCAAGGCGGCAAAGATAGTGAACTCCCCCCAGAAATTACCGAAGCCTGGTAGACCGATGCTCGCCATCGTGCCCGCCACGAAAAAGGCCGCCAACACAGGTGCCTTGGTTGCCAAACCACCCATCGATGCCATGTCAAAAGTCTGGCTACGGTGGTAAATGCAAGTCGAAAGCATGAACAAAAGTGCTACGGAGAGGCCGTGCGCGATCATCATCAACAACGCACCTCCGATGCCAACAACCGAAAATGTTGCTATCCCGAGGAAGGCATAGCCCATGTGCATGACCGAACTATAACCAAGCATCATCTTCACATCCTTCTGAGCCATTGTGATCAGACCGATGATAATGATGTTACCCAGTGCAAGCCACACGATCCAAGGGAACCAATGGGCTGCACCTGCTGGCAACAATGGTGCTGCGATCTGCAACAAACCATACAGACCAAATTTCTTGAGCACACCTGCGTGCAGCATCGCCGCACCAGTTGGCGCAGTCGCATAGCCCTTAGGTGCCCAACTGTGGAACGGGAAGAGCGATACCAAAATCCCGAAACCAAACAACAATAGCGCGAAGATGTTGTTTTGCACAGTGTCGGCAATGGGTTGCGCCGCCAAATACTCACGCAGCGTAATCAACGAGAACGAATCCGCCCCACTCTGCACATACAGCGCAATCAGGCCGATGAGCGACAACAACGCACCAAGCGTCAGATAGATCGTCATTTCAATCGCCGCACCACGCTTACCAGCGCCGCCCCATACACCAATCATGATGAAGGTCGGGATCAGGGCGAACTCGTGGAAGAAGTAGAAGAAGAAAATATCGACCGAAGCAAAGGTACCCATTAACCCGCCGAGCATAAACAACAACAGCGCAAGATAGAGATGCGGACGTTCTGCCTTCGAAAACAAGGCATACATTCCAGCAGCAAAGCCAACGACACCTGCCAACATGAAGAGCGGCATCGAGATACCATTCAAACCGAGATGCAGGTAAACGCCAACTGCTTCCAAACCAGTGGCAAGACGCAGCTCGAAATTATACCCACCGACAAGCGACGGTTCGAACTGACTGTAAAGCGCCAGAGCGATAATTAGCGGTGTAGCGAAGCCGATCACGCTAACTGCGCGTAGGCTGGACTGGCTAAAACGGGCTCCAAACAGCAAGAAGAGGCCGGCAGATAGCGGTGTCAGTATGGCTGCAAGAAGGCAAAGTGATGATGTATCGACGGGAATCATATCTATCTAAATTGAAAAAACGTTCACCTGTTTTTATAGAGCGACTCCAGCAGCGAGCGCCCACAGGAGGAGGATTCCGGCAAGGAACCAGTAAACATAGCCGTGAATATTGCCGACAACGAGTGAGCGTGAGCATGCGCCGACCAAACCGACCAAGCCGGCACTGCCACGGACGAAGAGCCCTTTGATTAGGAAAATATCGAGAAAGCTGAGAAGCACCGCCACACGTTGCTGAATCTTCGCCACGTAAAAGCCGTAGATCTCGTCGAACCACAGACGCGCTTTGAGAAACTCATAAACAGGTTTGGCACGATTCTGCAGAGCATCGCCGTTTTTGCCGACACCGTAAAAGAAGAACGAACCTACCAGACCAACGATCCATGCAACCATTGCCCAAAGGTGCACAGTATGCGCAGCCGCATGGTCCGTGTCAGCATGGTGTAAATGTTTCATGCCGGCCTTGATATTCTCACCAAGTCCTTGCGGCCACAAATCAAGCACACCACCCGCAACTGAAAGGACTGCAAGTGCGACCAGTGGAATCAGCATTGTAAGCGGACTTTCATGAGCATTCTCGGCGGCTTCGGACTTAGGCTGCCCAAGAAAAGCAATCCAGAACAAACGCCCCATATATCCAGCAGTCAGGAAAGCACCTCCAAGCAGAAGGGCAAAAATCAGAGTATTTTCTTTAACTAAACTACCGATTAAAATCGCATCCTTAGAATAGTATCCGGCAAAGCCAACTCCAGCGATCCCGAATCCACAGAGCGCCAAAACACCAATGAAGAAAGTGATCGAAGTGATTGGCATCTTCTTAAGCATACCGCCCATCTTGAAAATGTCTTGTTCGTGGTGACAGCCATGAATGATCGAACCAGCGCCGAGGAACAGCAGTGCCTTAAAGAACGCGTGTGTGATCAAGTGGAACAATGCTACCCCTGGGTAGCCGAGACCGAACGCAGCCGACATGTAGCCGAGTTGCGAGAGGGTTGAATATGCCAGAATCTTTTTAATGTCATTTTGACCATACGCACAGAAACCTGCATACACCGCAACCGATGTACCAAGAATGGCAATGCCGCCAAGCACCGATTCAGGGAAGAGGAAGGTGATACGAATAAGGAAGTAAACACCCGCCGCAACCATTGTTGCCGCGTGGATCAGAGCTGATACTGGAGTCGGGCCCGCCATCGCGTCTGGCAACCAGACGTGCAACGGGAATTGAGCCGACTTACCGATGAAACCACACATAAGCAGTGCTGCAATCACCCAACTGATTAAGCTAGGATCAGCGTTCACAGCCGCGCCCATTGCTTCGAGGTTGGTGGTGCCGAAGTGCCAGTAAGCATATACGATACCGACAAGGAAACCGAGGTCGCCGATACGATTGACGATGAATGCTTTTTTCGAAGCCGCTGCGGCCTCGTCTGTATCGAGATAGTGCCCGATCAACATATAAGAGCTAAAGCCGACCAATTCCCAGAAAACAAAGATCATGATCAAGTTATCCGCAAGGATAATGCCAACCATGGAGAACATGAAGATCGATAGACCAGCAAAGAAGCGCCCCTTAGCCTTGTCCTCTGACATGTATCCAAGACTAAATATGTGAATCAGCAAACCAACAAAAGCGACCATAGCCAGCATTGTGGCTGCTTCTCCATCAAACAAGAAGCCCATCGACACGGTGAAGTTACCAAACTGCAACCAGTCAACAGCGGCACGAACCGGCCCAGCCTCACAGGCTTGGATTGCTAGATAACTAAAAGCACAGATAGCGGCAGCTGCTGCAACTGATACGTAGGAAGCCAATGTTCCGCGGCATCGCAGGAAGCAGGCAATCAGGACTGCGGATAGCAGTGGCGTGAGCAGAGCGGCGAGAAGTATTTGAGCGTCGGTCATGATACTAGTGACTCAGGGCGTTCAATTGGTCCACCATTACAGACTGACGACGTCGAAATAATGCAACAATAATGGCCAGGCCGAGAGCGACTTCGGCAGCCGCCACGGTGATGATAAAGAAGACGAAGAGGTTACCGTCCATTGTGCCGTTGTAACGAGAAAACGCAACGAATGCCAAATTCACGGCATTGAGCATAAGTTCAAGCGACATGTAAATGACGAGTGTATTCTGACGCAGGGTCACACCGAGTAGCCCCACTGCGAAGAGCAGTCCGGCTACGATAAGAAAAGCATTAAGTCCGACAGTCATGTTAAATAGCTATTGAAATTATAAATAATGACTAATCTTCCGCGACGTCGTGTTTTTTTGACACAACGATTACACCGATCATGGCAGCAAGAAGAAGGAATCCTGCCACTTGAAATGGCAGCATGTATTTAGTAAAGAGGCTGTAGCCAAAAGACTTGGAGGATGTGGTAAATGGCACACCACCATTGAATACCTCAGGATTTTCAGTCACGGCTGTTAGGACTGGCTCAGGTAAATGACTACCCGAAAACGCAGAGCAAACCAACATGGCAAGCAACAAGAAGCCGATCGCAGCTGCGCCAATGGTCAACTTATCCTTATATTCAGTAGCACCCTCTCCTTTATCTACATCGAGAAGCATAATGATAAAAAGGAATAACACCATGACCGCCCCCGCATAAACCACCACTTGGATGACCGCAAGGAAGTAGGCTTCCAACAGGACAAAAAGCGCCGCGGTGCCGATAAAAGCAACGATCATGCACATGGCTCCATTAACCGCATTCGGTGTAAGGACCATTAACACAGCCGCAATCAGCGTGATCGCTGAAAAGACGTAAAACAGTATGTCTAACATTGTGTGAGAATTAGAAATTTATAATTGGGAATTAAGACTTAGGATTTTCGAACGATTCTGTGTAGTGTCAGACTTCATTAATTCCTGATTTTTAATTGATTTAATGGGTATTACCCGCCTCTTCAGCGGCTTTTTTCTTGTCCCACTTGTGGTGTTTATCCGGCAAGGTGCCACCTAGTTCGTAGAGTTTGTCCTTCTTATTAATCATCTCTTCGCGGGTGTAGCCGGACATTGAAAAGATATCTTTTAGAAAAATAGCCTCTTCGGGACACACTTCCTGACAAAGGCCGCAATAAATGCAGCGTAGCATGTTGATCTCGAATTCTTTCGGCGCTTTCTCAACGTGTGCGCGATCTGGCTCGGCTTCAGCATCGATCTCACCGGGAATGATCTTGATTGCCTTCGGTGGGCAAACGAATTCACACAACTGGCAAGAGACACACTTTTCACGACCATTCGGGTCTTTCACCAGCGTGGGCACGCCTCGATAATTTTCAGGGATGACGGGACGCTGCTCCGGGTACTCCAGAGTGATCGTCTTATCAAACATCGCAGATAGGGTAGTCTTCAACCCGGTAACGATTTGCGGAATAAATGTTTTTTCCGCGAAAGTGAGCGGTTTACGCTCTAAAACTTTTGTCTTAGCCATACTAGTTGCGTTTTAAAGTGTATCGTAGATTGCGATGAGTAATGTGTTGAAGATCAAATTACCGATCGCAAGTGGTAGCAGAATCTTCCAGCCAAGTGCCATCACTTGATCATAGCGGAAGCGAGGAAGCGTCCAGCGTACCCAAATGAAGAAGAAGACCATAAAGAAGACCTTAGCCATAAACCACAGTACTGATAGCACTGCGCCAAACTGACTAGCACCCCAAGGATCTGCCATTCCCGGCAGAAAATTCCAGCCCCCAAGGAACAGCAACACGAACAAGGCTGAGCCCATGATAACGTGCGCATACTCGGCTACGAAAAACAGCCCGAATTTAAAGCAACCATACTCGGTGTGGAAACCACCTACGAGGTCGGTTTCCGATTCCGCCATATCGAATGGTAGACGATTGGTTTCGGCAAAAACGGAGACCAGGAAGATCAATGCAGATAGTGGCTGCCAAATAACCAACCAAAGCCCTGCTTGTGACTCGACCACACCGAAGAGTGACAGACCGTAATCAGTGCCAGGCGCAGAAGCCCACATGAATACCGGAAGGATCGAAAGCCCCATCGCCAATTCATAAGAGACCATTTGTGCGCATGCACGGATCGCACCAAGAAACGGATATTTACTATTGGAGGACCAACCAGCGAGGACGATGCCATAAACACCTAAGGAAGAAACCCCTAAGATGAAAAGCATACCAACGTCGATATTGGCGAGAACCAGAGGTTGAACGACACCAAGTGGATCAACATAGCGACCAAACGGTAACACCACCATTGTGGTGAGTGCTGGCGCCAAGGCCAAAATCGGAGCTAAGTAGTAGTAGCCCTTCTTCACGTGGCCAGGAGTGATCTCTTCCTTAAACAGGAATTTCAATCCATCCGCAACGGGTTGAAAGACGCCCAAGCGTGTCAGGATATTACCGAGAATCGGAATATGCCCAAGCAAAGGCAGACGTGTGCGATTCGGGCCAGTGCGGCCTTGAATCCAACTCGAAACCTTGCGCTCCGCGAGAACGGAGTAACTGCAAAGCCCCATGAAGACCGATATCATCGCGATTGAGAAAACAATCGGTAATGTAAACGGCAGTGTATTAGTCAAGAATTCCATATCCGGCAATTTACTTTAAGCTTGATTGGCAGTGGCTTGCGCCTCCTTGAACGCGACTGGATCGAATTTTAAATTCTTGGTTTCAACGAAAGGTAAATCAATGAACGATGCCGGATCAAGCGAAACGCCTTCGTCGGAGATACCACGCCAGCTAAGTCCCGCAAAAGCGCTTATCTTTTCAGCGATGCGCTGCCAAACGAGGTCGATTGTTAACGCGCTTGGCTTTTCATCACCCAAGGATGCCACAATTTTTTCCAATACATTAATATCGGATTGAATACCATGTGGACCAGGCACCGCCGCCTTGAACTTCTGCAGACGGAAACTTTGGTTTACAAATGAACCATCCTTTTCGTAGACCATCAACGATGGGCAAACGACATTGGCCACTTGGCTCACTGCATTCGCATGTGTACCGAAGTAAACGAGCTTCACCTTAGCGAGTAGTTCAGAGGAGAGTCCAAGCTTCGTCACGTCTTCGTTCACAACGACGAGTGTCTTAACCGCACCAGATTTGATCGCAGCTACGAGCGTTGTCAGATCTGCTTCTGGAAGTGTTTTGATCAAACCATTCAGTAGCGCACCGCGAAGATTCGGAGAGCGATCTTCTGAAAGTAAAATCCCATCGCCCTCACCTGTGCGACCGACCAGAGTTACGGCTGCGCCACAGCGATCTGCCATCACACGATAGTAGAATTGCTCTTCAACCGAACTGCTTGCCGAACCAATCAAGGCCACACTGCCAGATTTCAACAAGTCAACAGTGGCCTGCGCGGTTTCAGCGTCAGTTTTGTGCACACCTTCGATAGTGTAATGAATGAGACGATCATCCGACTCGGATGCTTTAAAAAGTTCACGACCTGAGTCGGTCATCCATGTATCATTCACAGCATCATTACGTCGTGGCGTGATACGGTAAATCTTACCTTCGCGGCTCCAAATTTCTGTATTCGCACCAATACTACTTTCGGTACAAATACTGTTGGTACGCTTGAGAAACCAAACACGCATCTTAAAACGAAAGTCCGTGCTGGTGAGCGCACCCACTGGACAAATATCAACCGTATTCAGCGAATAATTGTGTTCCAGCCCTTTACCTGGGTAGCAAGTCAGGGTTGAGTAAGTGCCACGATCAACAAAACCGAGCACATCTTCACCTGCGACTTCTTTAGAGAAGCGCACACAACGAGAGCATAGGATACAGCGCTCATCATCAAGAGTGACGCGCGCACCAAGCTTAGTGCGCTTAGGTTTTACATTCTTTTGCTCGATGAAACGGCTGTAACCACGACCGTGTTCAGCAGAAAATTCCTGCAAGCGGCACTCCCCAGCTTGGTCGCAAATCGGACAATCCAGTGGGTGATTGATCAACAATAGCTCAGTCACGCCATTACGGGACTCTTTAACTATTTCAGAATTCGTACGGATGTGCATACCAGGCGAAGCGTTAGTCGCACAAGCGATCGTCGGCTTTGGCATCCAACCGATCTTTTGCACACCATTCTCATCAAGAACGGCCTCGCCAGTACTGCGGTCACGCATCGGCATACCCATTTCAACCATGCACATGCGGCAATTACCTGCGATCGATAGTTTTGGATGGTAGCAATAATGCGGCACTTCCTTGCCTTTACCAGCTAACTTTACCGCTTCGATGATGTTGATCCCCTTGGGCACATCAATCTCCTGCCCATCAATATTGATGGTGATGTTTTCGACTATACTTTGAATTTCCATAGTCTTAGATCAAAGTAGTTTTCTCAGCTGTGGGTTTACCATCTTTACGAAGGGCGGCTTGGGTGCGGGCTTTTTCCACAAACTCATCATTAAATTTCGCGATAAAGCTCTGCACCGGCCATGAAGCCGCTTCACCGAACGCACATATGGTGCGACCAGCAATTTGGTCAGCAATGTCTTTAAGCAACTGTGCATCTTCTTCGCGTGCTTCACCATCGACCATACGTTGTGTCACCTTTCGCATCCAAGGCACCCCTTCGCGACAGGGTGTGCACTGACCGCAACTTTCGTGTGCGTAAAAATAGTTAATATTCGCGAGTGCCTCAACCATGTCGGTCGAGTCATCCATTACGATCACACCTCCGGAACCGGACATCGAACCAACTAAACCAAGGCTATCAAAATCCATCGGAATATCTTCGATGCCCCAATCAAACTCGGTGCCGTCCTTGAGCTTACCTGTAAAGCGTTCATCCGCGCGTAAGACCTTCGCCGAAGAACCACCAGGAATGACAGCCTTTAGCTTGCGCCCAGGCTTGAGACCACCGCATACATCATAAATGAGCTCTCCCAAAGTGATTGCGGAACACGGAAATTCGTAGTAGCCAGGCTTTTGTACGTGGCCAGAGACACACCAAATACGTGTGCCAGTATTACCTGGAGTGCCGATTTCAGAGAAGCCTTGACCACCAAGTTCAATGATGTGCTTCACATCGCACAATGTTTCCACGTTGTTGACGATGGTTGGACATTGGTAGAGACCAAGGGCTGCAGGAAAATAAGGAGGCTTGATACGCGGATTCGCACGATTGCCTTCGATCGATTCAATCAAGCCAGTTTCTTCGCCACAGATGTAAGCGCCGGCACCACGGTGCACGATAATGTCACACGAGTATCCGGTGCCTAAAATGTTATCACCAAGTAAATTCTTTTCACGGGCCTCTTCGATCGCACGTTCGAGAATCTTGTAGCCTTCGAAAAACTCACCACGGATATAAATAAAGGCGAGCTTTGCCTGAATCGCGAAAGCGGAGCACATCATGCCTTCGATCAGCTGATGCGGGTCTTGGTAGATGATTTGACGGTCTTTGAAAGTGCCTGGCTCCGATTCATCCGCATTACAAACTAGGTAAATCGGTTTACCCGACTTGCGGTCGAGAAACTTCCACTTCATTCCTGCAGGAAAACCTGCGCCACCGCGGCCGCGCACGCCGGATGTCAGGACATCCGCGCAAATATCTTCGGGCTGCATGGTGACCGCCTTCTTTAATTGCTCGTAGCCGCCGTGCTTTACGTAGCAGTCGATGTCGTTGGTGTAGCCTGGCTCGTCGATGTGCTTAAAAATAAGCCTATGTTCCTGTGGTGTTGGCATGTGATTGAGATGGAGGACTGCCGGAAGTGGCGAAGCAATTGGAAATTAAAGAATAGGAGTGAAGAAGCGACTAGATTTCGCCGTTCTTGATCTTGGTTGCGAGCTCAGATGCCTTGTCTGGATCGACATCGGTGTATTCATCTTCGCCGATCATCACGACTGGGCCTTTAGCGCAATCCGCGTGACACTCGACAAAATCAAGTGTCACAGAACCATCTTCGTTAGTGTGGCCGACCTTACAGTTGAATTCTTTTTCTAGGCGTTCACAGGTCTGGTACGCACCTGCTAAGGCGCAAGGTAGTGTCCGGCAAACACGCACGTGATGTTGACCGGTCGGCTCAGTGCGAAGCATCGGGTAAAAAGTGACTAGCTCAAGAATGTTAATTGGCTGTAGTTCCAAGCGGCCAGCGATCCACTCGACTGCCTCGTTTGAAAGGTAGCCTTGATCCTCTTGCACCAAGTGGCACAGTGGCAGCGCAGCGCTCTTCATCGTTGGATAGCGCGGCACTAACTTCTCAATTTTTTCGATTGTTTCGGATTTTAAATTCATTGCTTAATTCTTTATCAATTAGCCATTACGCTACCTAGCGATCACACTCTCCCATCACGAAGTCGAGCGAACCGAGGATGACAGTGATGTCGGTGAGAAAGTGGCCTGGAATAAGTTTATCGAGAATACTAAGATTGCAAAATGACGGGCCGCGAATCTTCATGCGATAGGGCACACCACCACCCTTTGAATGAATAAAAAATCCAAGGGCACCTTTCGGGTTTTCGGCTTCGAAATACACTTCGCCCGCTGGAATCTGCGGCCCTTCGGTCACAATCATGAAGTTCTGAATCAGTTCCTCCATGCTGGTGAGCACTTTAGCCTTCTGCGGAGCAAAGATTTTCTTCGCGTCTTCGGCATAGTAAGAGCCTTCAGGGAATTTACCGATGCACTGACGGATGATTCCCACACTTTGGCGAATCTCCTCGGCACGCATCAAATAGCGATCGTAGCAATCTCCGTTGGTGCCAATCGGCACTTCGAAATCATAGTTATCATAACCCAAGTACGGCTTATCCTTGCGTAAATCAAGATCCACGCCGCAGGCGCGAAGATTAGGACCAGTTAAACCATAAGCGAGTGCGTCTTCTTTCGAAATCGTACCAATACCGACGGTGCGATCCATAAAGATGCGGTTACGAGTCAGCAGCTTATCAACCTGATCAAGCACAGGCAACACGCCCTTACAGAATTCAAGCACTCGGCCCAACCAGCCATCAGGAATGTCCCGCGCGACGCCGCCGATCCGTGTGTAGCTGGTGGTAAAACGTGCGCCGGTCAATTCTTCGAACAGTGTGTAAAGTTTTTCACGTTCAGTGAAAGTATACATAAATACCGTCCATGCACCTGCATCCATTCCGTACACGCCCACTCCCAGTAAGTGCGAAGAGACACGTGCCAACTCGCAGCAGATCAAACGAATTGCCTGGCAGCGTTCTGGCACTTCTAGGTTTGCTAGTTTCTCAACAGCCAACGCATAGGCGACATTGTTCGAAAGCGGCGCAATATAGTCCAAGCGATCCGTGTATGGAATAAACTGATTGTAAGTCATGCTCTCGGCAATCTTCTCATCACCGCGGTGCAGGTACCCCAACACAGGCTCGCACTTCTTAACGACGTCGCCGTCGAGCTCCATTTTTAGGCGCAACACGCCGTGTGTGGTCGGGTGTGACGGCCCGACGTTGAGCATCATGGTCTCGCCTTGCAGCTCACCTTCAAGCTCGCTTGCACGTGTACCGGCATCCCCGATTGAAATTTCTTTGCTAGTGGCCATTTAAAAATTCTCTTATTTACCGCAGGGTTTTATCTTTTTCTCACTCCAGCTCTCATCACGAGCTCGTGGCTCAGTCTGACTCATTGGGCCATCCGCTGAAGAAACGAATGGGCCACCGACCATTGGCGCAGGCTTCACGGACATTCCTGTAATTTCAGCGACATCATCCGCCGGCAATGGCACTTCGATACCAGCCAATGGAAAATCCTTACGCAATGGGTGGTATGGATAAGCATCCCACATTAAAATTCGTGTCAAATCTGGGTGCCCTTGGTAGCGAATGCCCATCAAATCGTATGTTTCACGTTCGTGCCAATTTGCCGCAGCATACACACTCGTCAGCGACGGCAGTGCCGGATTAATGTCATCGGTGCAATCCGCTGCCACACGTAAATACTCGTGCTTGGACGTCGACAGAAAGTGGTAAATTCCGGTAAAGCGCGGGCTCTGTGCATCCCAATCGATCGCAGTTACATCCACTAACATGTCGTAGCCAAAATCATCGCGTAGTGCCGAGCACAGCTCAATCAGCTGTGATGACGCGCAGTTTAAAGCAACGTGATCGGAAGACTCGCGCTCTGTAAGAGTTTCGAAGCGCTCCTTGAGAAGAGCCAAATCACTGGTTGTCATAGCTTAACTTTCCTTCGTAGCTTCGGCTACTTGATTCAAATTGGCCTTTTCAGGAAACAAGTTCTTAACCGAACGCTCGGCCCCGATCTTGTCCTGCAGTTTAATCATCGCATCCAGCAGTGCCTCCGGACGCGGAGGACAACCACTAATATAAACATCGACTGGGATAATCTGATCCACGCCTTGCAAAGTCGCATACGAGCGATACATCCCACCAGTGCTCGCACAAGCGCCCATCGCGACTACCCATTTCGGTTCTGCCATCTGATCGTAAATACGACGCACGACTTCAGCCATTTTGTAAGTCACCGTGCCCGCAACGATCATGCAATCTGCCTGACGTGGCGAAAAACGCATCACTTCCATCCCAAATCGGGAAATATCGAACCGCGCACCACCTGCGGCCATCAATTCAATCGCGCAACAAGCGAGGCCCATCGGCATCGGCCAAACCGAGTGTTTGCGAATCCAGTTAATTACAGCATCCGCCTGAGTGACAATGACTTCACCCTCGACCTTACTATCATAAGCTATCGTTGTATTTTGCATACTAATTGTGAGGTCCGTGCGTAGGCATCCTCAAAAGGCTGACAACCTATTCCCCCCCAAAGCTCATGCAAGCTACAATTTGACTTAATCGTAACTTCAAATTCGCCTAATCCTGTTAAGAATATCCAAGTCACCAAATGGGCTATCTAGAATAACGATCGATACCACAGATATTGATCAAGCAGACTTGTCAGAACTTCTCAACTAGTTAGCATGCATTAAATGGAACCTTGTGATACCCCCGCCTGCCAATCCGCCCGTGAAATCTTCCACGAACTCGAAGAAATCTACGACGAGCACAATCTTTACTTTCAGACCATTGGTTCCGTGCTCGAGGCGGCCAATGCGCTGGATGTGCCGCACCGTCTAAAACAGATCCTCACCCAGCCGAAAAACGAAATCATGGTCCACTGCCCCGTCGAAATGGATGACGGCACCTGGCAACTATTTAAAGGCTACCGTGTGCAGCACAACAACGTGCTCGGGCCCTACAAAGGCGGCATCCGCTACCACCCAGAGGTTAAACTCGACGAGGTTAAAACCCTCGCCCTGCTCATGACGATGAAGTGCGCACTCGCCCGCCTTCCTTTCGGCGGTGCCAAAGGTGCGCTACGCATCGATCCGCGCGCCGTCAGCAAGGACGAGCTCATGCGCGTGACCCGTCGTCTAACCTCCGCGCTGGGTGACAATATAGGCCCCGACTACGACATCCCCGCTCCAGATGTCGGCACCAACCCTCAAGTTATGGCGTGGATGGCCGACACCTATATCAACTTTGCCGAATCCTCAAGCAAGGTCACTGCCCGCGGTGTTGTCACAGGCAAGCCACTCGCCTTCGGCGGCTCGGCAGGCCGTGAAAAAGCCACTGGCCAAGGCCTCGTCTACGTGCTCGACGCATTACTTCCCGGCATGGGGATCGAACTGAGCAAAGTATCCTGCAGTCTGATCGGCTACGGCAATGTCGGTTCTTGGACTGCACGACTGCTGCAACAACGCGGCACCAGACTCAAAGCAGTCATGGACCACACTGGCGCGATTCTCAACGAAACCGGCATCGACGCCGAAGCCCTAGCGCAACACGTTCAAGCCACTGGCGGCGTGCTTGGATTTGACGATGCCACAGCCGTCAGCCACGAAACCTTCTATTCCACTCCCGTCGACCTGTTCATCCCCGCGGCACTCGAGCAGATGGTCGATCTAGAACACGCTAAGCGCATGCAATGCAAGGTGCTGGTGGAAGGTGCCAACGCTCCCACCACTCCTCACGCGGAGCGCTACCTGCTAGAAAAAGGTGTCGAAGTGCTGCCCGCCATCCTGTGCAATGCCGGCGGCGTGACTGTTAGTTATTTCGAATGGAAACAAAACCGCCAATCCGAGACCTGGGATGAAGAACTCGTCGATGAACGCCTCAAAAAAATAATGACCCGCTCCGCCGAGCGTGTCTTAAAGATGTCCAAACGCTTAAACTGCAACATGCGCATCGCCTCTTACGCATCGGCGATCGAGCATATTGACAAAGTTTACGAGCTGCGCGGCGTGTTCCCATAAGCACGACCTGACACAGGCATTTCTGCCTCTGCCTGATCAGCAAGCTAAGCACAAGCGACGACACCGACCTCGGAGTCAACCCGCTCACCATAGGGCAGTGACTGCAAAGGCCTATACCTGAAATCAATACATAAAATCGGCACTCCAAATTAACCTGAAGCGTCACTGCTACGCAGGACGTCATAAGGCATTGACAGCCGCTAACTTGTCCTTCAGATCTTTTATAAATCGTTTAGACAGCAGGTGCAGCCGAGAGCTCACACTAGAGCGGACTTAATGTCCACCAAACAGCTGAAACAGCGATATTTTACTGATCTCCGAATTATTTACGTCGATCACCGCAACGCAAGGTGCGCATGCACCCCACTTTCTCTAAGACACACTACCGCCATACGTGGCACTCTAACATGAGTAACGAAGCAACATCCAAGGAAGCACTCAATGACAACCAAATCGCCGTATCCGGCATTTTGGAAATGCTCCCGAATAAGACCGGCCAGCTCCTCGATCCTGCCCGCAACGGTAAGACACGCCCGACCGATCCATTCGTCACACGCGAGCTCATCAAGCGTTTCCGCCTCAAGCAAGGCCACTTCATCGAAGGCAACGCTATCAGCAACCCGCGCTTCCCTAATCCGAAGGTCAACTTCATCAACACGGTCGATGGATGCACCATGGAAGAGCGCAAAGGCCGTTACACCTTTCAGCAGATGGTCTCCATCGCACCTGACGAACAACTTAAGCTCGAAGCCAAGGACGGTCGCGTCACCACACGCATTATGGATCTGTTTTGCCCGGTTGGTAAAGGCACCCGTGGACTGATCGTCGCCCCGCCGCGCACCGGTAAGACTACCATCTTGCACGACATCGCCCACGGCGTGATTGAAAACCACCCCGAGTGCCATCTCGTCGTGCTACTCGTTGATGAGCGTCCCGAAGAAGTGACCGACTTCAAACGCAGCGTTGACGCAGAAATTTACGCGTCCTCCAACGACGAAGAAATCACCAACCACACACGCCTCGCCGAAATCGCGATCGAGCGTGCCAAGCACCTGGTCGAAGCCGGCAAGGATGTCGTCCTACTACTCGACTCCATCACCCGTCTGGCTCGTGCCTACAATGCCGCATCCGGCAAAGGTGGCCGCACCATGACCGGTGGTCTCGACAGCCGTGCGCTCGAAAAGCCACGTCAATTTTTCTCCGCCGCGCGTAACTGCGAAGAAGGCGGCAGCCTGACCATTATCGCCACCGCCCTCGTGCAGACTGGCAGCAAAATGGACGATCTGATTTTCCAGGAATTTAAAGGCACGGGTAACATGGAAATGGTACTCGACCGCAAAGCCGCCGAGCTTCGCCTCTGGCCTGCGATCAATCTCAACGCTTCAGGCACACGCAAGGAAGAATTGATCCTGTCTGGGAAATACCTCGAAGGTGCTCAATTCCTACGCCGTGCCCTCGCTGGGCAGAAAATCGAAGACGCCGCAGAAATCATGATCGACCGCTTTGCTCAAACCAAGAACAACGAGGAGTTCCTCAAACTACTGGATCGCTAACGACCTTCGGTCGAGTGAGGAGTGACGTCTTCGGCGAGTGACTGCGTAAAGAGCTTCGCTCCACGCGGCTCTAAAGTGAATAGTGAACTTCACCCCGTGAAACAGACATTCCTGTCTGTATTCTTTGCCTGACCACAAGCAAGGCGAAGGCCTGCCGTAGATGGCGTAGCAATGCCTATGTCACCTCAACGCGTACTCGCTTAAGCCTTTCGCTCAGTTCATCGCCCTGCGGCAACCTCGGCTTGAGCGATTCCAGTCGACTCCATGCAGTCACCGTCGCGCGGCGCGCACAGCCTTCAAGTGATTCGCCCAATTGCTGACCGTGTAAATAGCCCGCCAGCAGCGCATCCCCAGCACCCACTGTGCTGACCACATTTAGTTTCGGCGCACGTACTAACAACTCGGCCTCAGCCGTCAGAAACAACGCGCCTTGCCTGCCCATCGAGACGATCAAATTCGGGATACGCTCACGGCGAAGTTCCCTCGCGGCCACTAGAATTGAGTCAACCCCCTCCAGTTTGACTCCCAAAAGCTCCGCCAGCTCGTGCTCATTCGGCTTGGCCAGATCGACGCCAGCTTCGACCGCAGCCCCCAACGCAGGGCCACTAGAGTCAATCGCCACCTTCGCACCGACTCCGCGCAAGGCTTGGATCAACTGAGCCACAAATGCCGCCTCCACGCCCACAGGCAGGCTGCCGGCAATTACGAACCAACGCCCCAGCTCTGCCAATTCCAGCAACTGCTCTTTCAACGCCCGGCATTGCGCCTCACTCGGCGCAGGCCCCACCATGTTTAAATCAGTCGTCTCGTTCGTCTTCGTATCCACGATCTTAATACCCGTGCGCGTCTCGCCAGACACCCGTATAAACGCATCACGCAGCCCATGCTCACTGAAGTGCTGCTCAAAGACCGTCGCGTTCGCCTCCCCGAGGAATCCGGAGACCACCACTTCCGCGCCGCCCAGTGCAAGCAGCGTGGCGACATTCACACCCTTGCCCCCTGCCTGACGCTGCGACTGGCTCACCCGATGCATCGAACCAGGCACCAACTGATCGACAAACACAGTCTGATCAATCGCAGGATTTAAAGTTACAGTAACGATGGGGAGTGGCGTAGACATGATACACACAGAGCAAACCGCTGTAGCCTACGGCTCGCAATCATATCTTTAAAACCAGAAGCCTCAAAAAATTGCGACGCAAGCATGCACCTCACCCTTCTATCAAAAAAAAGCGGCTTTCGCCGCTTTTTGAGAAATAGAACCTGTAAGGGATAAACTTACAAAGGATGTGCCATGAAGTTCACGCGACGGGTGAAGGTGTCGCCATGCAAAGCAACTACCTCGTCAGCATCTTCAGGAATTTTATCAATCACATCCAACATCTCCAAACCTGCGTCAGAAACGACCGTCAAAATAATGTCCGCATACAGTAATTG